>NZ_BCNQ01000116.1 GCF_001515525.1 Piscicoccus intestinalis NBRC 104926
CGTCGGGGTCGCGCAGCGCGACCGCCGCGTGCGCCGGCAGCCCCGAGGCCAGCAGCATCCGGCCGATCCGGCGCACCGCCCGGGCCGAGTCGCGCGCGCTGCGCAGGCCGGATCGAGGCGCGAAGTCGGGGTCGTCGGCCAGCGCCCGCAGCGCCACCCCCGAGCGGGTCTCCATGTAGAACATCGCGAACGTGGCGATCCGGCGGCCCACGGGGTTGCGGACCACCGCGGTGATGTCGCCGAAGATGCGCTGGCCGCCCTCGGCGTAGGCGGGGGCGCCGCGGCGCACGTCCGGCACGTCGAAGCCGACGATCCGGGCGCCGCCGGCGGTGAGCAGCTTGAAGGCCGAGCGCCCCAGCGGCGTGATCGGCCGGGTCAGCCCCTGCGCCAGCGACGCGCAGAAGTAGAGCCTGCGCCCGCGGCCGGGCGCGCCGTCGGCGCGGTGCACGAGCGGGTACAGCGTGGTCACCGGGCGGGCCTGGGTCAGCCAGACGGCGCCCTCGGCGTCGATCGCCCACTCGGTGTCCTGCGGGGCGCCGAACAGCTCCTGGGCCCGGTGCCCCAGCGCCGCAAGGGAACCCAGCTGCGCGTCGGAGAGCAGCGGACCGTCGGCGGTCACCGCCTCCCGCGACACCCCGCCGCCGGCGCGAGCGCGCACCGCCACGGACCGGTCGCCGACCCGACGCTCCAGCACTTCCCCTGTCGCGGTGTCGACGACGTACCGGTCGGGGTTCACCTCCCCGGAGACCACCGACTCCCCGAGCCCGGCGTTGGCGTCGATCACCGTGCGGGTGCGGCAGCCGGTCACCGGGTCGGCCGTGAACAGCACGCCGGCGGAGGCCGCGTCGACCATCCGCTGCACGACCACGGCCAGCGCCACGCCCGCCGGATCGATGCCGCGTTCGCGCCGGTAGGCGACCGCGCGGCTGGTCCACAGGCTCGCCCAGCAGGCGTGCACTGCGGCGACCACCGCGTCGGCGCCGACCACGTTGAGGTAGGTGTCCTGCTGCCCGGCGAAGCTCGCGTCGCCCAGGTCCTCGGCGGTCGCCGACGACCGGACGGCCACCGGCACGTCCTCGTCGGCGCTCAGCTCCCCGTACGCCGCCCGCACCTGCGCCACCAGCGCCGCGGGCACATCGATGAGGCTGACGAACTCGCGGATGCGGGCGGCGACCTCGCTCAGCTGCGCGGCGTCCAGGCCCGGCTCGCGGAGCCGGTCGAACAACTCGGTCAGCGCCGGCGCCAGGGCGGCGGTCGCCTCGCGGTAGGCGCGGGTGGTCACCGCGAACCCGTCGGGCACCGGCAGCCCCGCGCTCAGCAGCGCGTGCAGGTTGACGGCCTTGCCGCCGACGGCCTCGAGCCGGGCACCCGCCGGCGCCCGCAGCGGCACGATGAGGTCCATTCCCGCGACGCTACCGGCGCATCGGCGCTCCACGCGGTCCGACGTGCCCAGGTGTGGCCTCTTCGCCCCGCCTCACCGCCTCCGCCTCGGCTCACCGCCTCCGCCTCGGCTCACCGGCTTCGCCCCGGCTCACGGGCTCCGCCGGCCTCACCGCCTCCGCTGCGCCTCCTGCAGGTCGTAGGCGGCGCGGATCAACCCTAGATGCGAGAACGCCTGCGGAAAGTTGCCGTAGAAGGTGCCCTCGTGGTCGACCTCCTCGGCCATGAGGCCGACGTCGTTGCTCAGCGACAGCAGCCACGCCGGGTACCGCTCGGCGTCGTCGACGCGCCCCATCCGCGCGTACGCCGACACGAGCCAGAAGCAGCACAGGAAGAACGGGTGCTCGTCGCCGGAGAGGCCGTCGACGCCGCTCTCGGTGCGGTAGCGCAGCACGAGGCCGTCGCGCAGCAGGTCCTCCTCGATGGCCCGCACCGTGCCGACGAACCGCTCGTCGGTCGCCTCGCAGTAGCCGACGGTCGGCAGCAGCAGCAGCGAGGCGTCGACCTCGCTCGTCGCGTCGTGCTGGGTGTAGCAGCCGCGCTCCTCGTCGAACCCCTCCGTCTCGATGAGCTCGCGCACCTGCTCCCGCACGCGCCGCCAGTTCTGCACGTCGCCGGGCATGCCGTGCTTCTCGTGCGCGGTGATCGCCCGGTCCATCGCCGCCCACACCATCACCCGCGACTGCGTGAAATGCCGCAGCTCCGCGCGGATCTCCCAGATCCCGTGGTCGGGCTCGCGCCAGTGCCCGGCGAGGTCGTCGACGAGCGCCCCCTGCAGCGCCAGGGAGTCGGGGTTGCCGGTCATGCCCTGCTCGCGCGACATCTCCAGGGCCACCATGACCTCGCCCAGCACGTCGATCTGGCGCTGGTCGACGGCGCCGTTGCCCAGGTGCACCGGTCGCGAATCGCGGTAGCCGGGCAGGTGGTCGAGCTCGCGTTCGGGCAGGTCGTGGCCCGCGTCGAGGCGGTACATGATCTGCATCGCCGACGGGTCACCGGCGACCGCCCGCAGCAGCCAGTCCCGCCACGCGGCCGCCTTGCCGCTGTAGCCGGCGACGAGCAGCGCCTCCAACGTCAGGGCCGCGTCGCGCAGCCAGCAGTACCGGTAGTCCCAGTTGCGTTCGCCGCCGAAGTCCTCCGGCAGCGACATCGTCGGCGCCGCCACGAGCCCGCCGGTCACCTCGTGGCTGAGGTAGCGCAGCACGAGCAGCGAGCGCCGCACCGCCTCCGCGTGCGGGCCGTCGTAGGCGGAGGTGGCCATCCACTCCTGGTCCTGCGCGATCGTCGCGGCGATCGCCGCGTCGACGTCGATCGGCTCGCACTCCTCGATGTGCGAGGGCACCCAGGCCATGTCGAAGTCGTGCACCGCCCCGGCGCTCACCTCGAACTCGCACAGCTGCCCCGGCTCGCGCACCTGCGGCAGCGGGTCGCCGGTGAGCAGGTAGCGCGACGCCCGGCCACGGCGGACAGCCGCGTCGGGTCGCCGGTGTGGATCCACGGCCGCTGCCGCCCGTACCAGGGCCGCACGATCCACTCGTGCTGCATGGTCACGGTGCCCTCGAGGCCCTCGACGCGGCGCAGCAGGTCGGCCCGGCCCGACTCCGTCGGCATGACGTCGGTGACCCGCGCCCGCCCGGTCGGTGTCGTGTACGTCGTCTGCAGCACCATCGCGTCGTGCACGTAGGTGCGTTCGACCTCGGTGCAGCCGGAGGCGGTGAGCAGCCAGCGTCCGTGCTCGGGCCCGCCGAGGATCGCGGTGAAGCAGGCGGGGTCGTCGAAGTCGGGCAGGCACAGCCAGTCGATGGAGCCCTCGCGTGAGATCACCGCGCCGGTGCGGCGGTTGCCGATGAAGGCGTAGTCCTCGATCGGCGGGCGGGCGGCTGCGGGCATGGATGGACTCCTCGATCGTGGATCCGGCTCGACCCGAAGGGCGAGATGCCCGGAATGCCGGGCGATTGCGGTCCACCCTGGTACGACGAAGCGGGGCCCGCCTTCCCCAAGGCGGGCCCCGCTGATGTCGGAGACCCCATGTGCCCCCAGATCCGTCGCGTCCCCCAACGTCCGCGGCGGTCGTGCTACTCGGCCCGGTCCGGCGCCCCCACGCCGATCGTTCCGAGGTCCGAGATTCCCCCAAGAGTCCCGGTTCCCCCTGATGTGCCCCCAAGCACGAACATGAAGATACGGACGTCCAGGTCGGCTGTTCAAGTCCGTCGTCCATCGTCGGTATACATGACGCGTCAGGTGATCCGCGCCACTCGGTGGCCTCGCCCGAACCGCCTTGCGCGCCGCTCGGTCTCCCGACGGGCCACGTGAGCGCTTTGCACGCCGACGTGTGCGCAGGTCCGCTGCCTGTCACGAATCAGCGACGAGGCGATCCTGATACCGAAGTTTGAGACACCAGCTGTCGAAAAGATGCTAGACAGGCGAGAACGCCGGGCGGGTCGCAGCATTGTGTCCACGTTGCGAAGTTCTCCCGAAAGCGTATCGAGACGAAGGAGTCGTGGTGCCAAGGCGAAGGTTGAGGACGCGAAAAGCCGTGTCGGCGGCAGTGCTCGCGGTGACCATGGGGGCGCTCGCCGCGTGCGGCGGGCAGGATCCAGCCGCCTCGTCCAAGCAGTTGACGTGGTACATCAACCCGGACGGGGCGGTCAGCGAAGAGGGTAAGGCCAACCAGGCGATCCTCGCGCAGCGGTGCAGCGAGGCGTCGAACGGCGAGTATTCGATCGAGGTGCAGACCCTGCCCCGCGAGGCGACCGACCAGCGCCAGCAGCTGCTGCGGCGCCTGGCGGCCGGCGACCCGGGCACCGACCTCATGAGCATCGACCCCGTGTTCGTCGCGGAGTTCGCGGAGGCGGGCTTCCTCGACCCGGTGCCGGAGGCCGACAAGGCGCAGCTCACCGAAGACGCGGTGAACTCGATCACCGACCCCGCGACCTGGAAGGGCCAGCTGGTCGGCGCCCCGATGTGGGCGAACACGCAGGTCCTGTGGTACCGCAAGTCGGTGGCGCAGAAGGCCGGGCTCGACATGAGCCAGCCCGTCACGTGGGATCAGGTCATCGACGCCGCCAAGGCGACGAACACGACGGTCGGCGTGCAGGCCCGCCGGTACGAGGGCTACTCGGTGTGGATCAACGCGCTCATCGAGAGCGGCGGCGGCCACATCGTCACCAACCCCGGGGCCGTCGGCGCCGACGTGCAGCTCGGCCTCGACACCGAGGCGGGCCAGAACGCGGCCCGCATCATCCAGAAGGTCGCCCAGGAGGGCGTCGGCGGCCCGGCGCTGTCCTCCTCCAACGAGGAGACGGCGCTGGAGCAGTTCGCCAGCCCCGCCAGCTCGGGCTTCCTGCTCAACTGGCCGTACGTGTGGGCCGCGCTCGCCGAGCGCCAGGTGCCCTTCCAGGACGACATCGCCTGGGCCCGCTACCCGCAGGCCACCCAGGGCCAGGAGTCGCGCCCGCCGCTCGGCGGCATCATCCTCGGCGTCAACGCGGCCAGCGACAACAAGGCCGGGGCCTGGTCGGCGATCAAGTGCATCACGAGCCAGGAGAACCAGGTCCAGTACATGCTGGGTACCGGTAACCCGGCGGCGCGCAAGAAGGTCTTCGACGACCCGCGCGTCGTGCAGCAGTTCCCGATGGCAGCCCTGATCCGCGAGTCGCTCGACGCGGGCGCGGCCCGCCCGGTCACCCAGTACTACGGCGACATCTCCACCGCGCTGCAGCGGGTGTTCAGCCCGCCGGAGGCCGTGACCCCGGAGCGGACGCCGCAGGAGGCCACCGAACTCATCCAGAACGTGCTGAAGGGGGAGGCCCTGTTGTGAGCACCGCAGCGGATCCCAAGGTCGCGCCCGACACGCGGGCGTCGCGCAAGAAGGCCAACCGGCACCTGTCCGACCGCGCCCGAGGCGAGCGCAAGCTCGGCTGGATGCTGGCCGGGCCGGCGTTCGTCATCATGGTGGGCGTCACGGCCTACCCGATCCTGCAGGCCGTCTACACCTCGCTGTTCAACTACCGCCTCACCGACCCCCAGGGCCGGGAGTTCGTGTGGTTCCAGAACTACGTCACGGCGCTGACCGACGTCGTGTTCTGGCGGGCGATGGGGGTGACGCTGTTCATCACGGTGGTCACCGTGGTCGTCGAGCTCATCCTCGGCTTCATCATCGCCATGACGATGCACCGCATCGTCATTCCGCGAAAGACGCTGCGCACCGTCGTGCTCATCCCGTACTCGATCATCACGGTCGTCTCCGCGTTCGCCTGGTACTTCGGGTTCAGCGTGGGCCCGGGCTTCGCGAACTACTGGCTGAACACGCTCTCGTTCGGAGCCTGGCCGCTGGAGTACGACTGGTTCGGCGGCACCTGGTCGGCGCTGGCGATCATCTGCCTCTCGGAGATCTGGAAGACCACGCCGTTCATGTCGCTGCTGCTGCTGGCCGGTCTGGCTCAGATCGACGGCGCGATGGAGGAGGCGGCCAAGGTCGACGGCGCCACCTTCATGCAGCGGCTGTTCCGGGTCGTGCTGCCGAACATGAAGGCCGCCGTCATGGTGGCGCTGTTGTTCCGCACGCTCGACGCCTTCCGGATCTTCGACAACATCCAGATCATGACCGCCGGGGCACGAGATACAGCGTCACTGTCCGTGCTGGCCTACAACGCGACGATCAACCGCGTGGAGATCGGCATGGGTTCGGCGCTGTCCGTCATCTTGTTCCTCTGTGTCGTCCTCATCGCCCTGCTGTTCATCCGGGGCTTCAAGGTCGACCTGGCCGGCGGAAGGGGCTGAGCCGTGGAAGCGAATATGTCTCCGAGGGTCAAGTGGGGTCTGGCCCTGCTCTCGATCCCGATCATGCTCTGGACCGTCATTCCGCTGCTGTGGATGGTGGCGCTGTCGTTCAAGGACGCGGCGAGCCAGTCGAACGCGCCGGACATGAACATGTTCGGCAACTTCTGGCCGAAAGAGCCGACGCTGCAGAACTACCGCGAGATCTTCGTCGGCAGCGCGCGCGACCTGTTCGTGCCGGCGCTGATGAACTCGATCATCGTGTGTCTGGTCTCGACGCTGATCTCGGTCATTCTCGCGATGTTCTGCGCCTACGCGATCAGCCGGCTCGACTTCCCCGGTAAGCGGATCATCCTGGGCACCGCGCTGACGGTGTCGTTCTTCCCGGTCATCTCCCTGGTCACCCCGCTGTACGACCTGTGGCGCGCGATCGGCCTGTTCGACACGATTCCCGGCCTGGTGTTGCCCTATCTGTCGCTGACCCTGCCGCTGTCGATCTGGATCATGACGGCGTTCTTCCAGCAGATCCCGTGGGAGATGGAGCAGGCGGCGCAGGTCGACGGGGCCACCAGCTGGCAGGCCTTCCGCAAGGTGATCGTTCCGCTCGCGGCGCCCGGCGTGTTCACGACGGCGATCATCACCTTCTTCACGGCGTGGAACGACTTCGTGTTCGCGATCTCGCTGACCTCGGAGCGGGCCCGCACGGTGCCGGCGGCGCTGGCGTTCTTCACGGGCGCCTCGCAGTTCGAGCAGCCGACCGGCGCGATCATGGCCGGCGCCGTCGTCGTGACGATCCCGGTCGTCATCCTCGTCCTCGTCTTCCAGCGGCGCATCGTCGCCGGTCTGACCTCCGGTGCCGTCAAGGGCTGACGCCCGCGCCGACTGACTTCTAGGAGAACGAATGTCACAGATCACTCTCACCAACATCGTCAAGAAATACGGCGACGGCTTTCCGGCGGTCAACGACGTCTCGATCGACATCAAGGACGGCGAGTTCGTCATCCTCGTCGGCCCGTCGGGCTGCGGTAAGTCGACGCTGCTGCGCATGGTCGTCGGCCTCGAGGACATCACCTCCGGCGACCTGGAGATCGACGGCAAGCGGGTCAACGACCTCGCCCCGCGCGACCGCAACCTCGCGATGGTGTTCCAGAACTACGCGCTCTACCCGCACCTGAGCGTGTTCGAGAACATCGCCTTCCCGCTGCGCCTCGACAAGGGCAAGCACAGCGACGAGGAGATCCGCAGCAAGGTCAACAAGGCCTCCGACGTGCTCGAGCTCAACGAGCACCTGGAGCGCAAGCCGGGCAACCTCTCCGGTGGCCAGCGCCAGCGGGTGGCGATGGGCCGGGCGATCGTGCGGGACGCCGACGCGTTCCTGTTCGACGAGCCGCTGTCGAACCTCGACGCCAAGCTGCGCGGCCAGATGCGCACGGAGATCGCGCGGATGCAGCGCCGCATGGGCATCACGACGATCTACGTCACCCACGACCAGACCGAGGCGATGACCCTCGGCGACCGGGTCGCGGTGCTGAAGAAGGGCGTGCTGCAGCAGATCGCCTCGCCGCGGGAGCTGTACGAACAGCCCGTCAACCTGTTCGTCGCGGGCTTCATCGGCTCCCCGCCGATGAACTTCCTGCCGGCGCGCGTCGAGGGCAACACGCTGCACCTGCCGTTCGTCGACGTGCAGGTCGACCAGTCGATCGTCGACCGGCTCAAGGGCGACATGGCGGTCGTCGGCATCCGCCCCGAGTACCTCAAGGACGCCTCGCTCGGAGACAGCATGGCCGGCAACGCGGTGCGCTTCACCGCCACGGTCGACCAGACGGAGTGGCTGGGCAACGAGCAGTACGCCTACATCCCGTACGAGACGGACCCCTCGGTGCAGGCCAAGCTCGACGAACTCGACCGTGAGCTCGACGGCGAGGGCATGCGCACCCAGATGATCGTCAACCTCGACGCCCGCTCCCGGGTGCGCGAGGGCGACGAGGCCGAGCTCGTGTTCGACCCGGCCCTCATGCACGTCTTCGACCCGGAGACCAGCGAGTGCCTGACCCGCAACGAGGAGGAGGCCTCCCGCATCGCCCAGCAGAGCGAGGACGACCGCAAGCGCGCCCTCGAGCGGGCCAAGGAGCGCGACGCCCGCGAGGACGCCGCCGCCAAGAACTGACGGTTCGCGAAGCCCCCGGTAGGTGATCGACCTGTCGGGGGCTTCGTCGCGCTCGCGACGGTTACTGCGTGAGCAGCGCGAAGGTGACCGAGGTGGCGATCGCGTTGTTGATCATGTGCAGGATGAGCGGCGCCCACAGCGAGCGGTGCCGCAGGTAGAGCAGGCAGGCGCCCAGGCCCAGCCCGATGACGTAGAGCATGGCCGGCAGGAGCACGTGGACGGCCGCGAAGATCACCGCCGCGAGCACGACCGCGAGGCCGATCGGCAGCCAGGCGCTCAGCGCGCCGAGCAGGATGCGCCGAAAGATGATCTCTTCGAGCAGCGGCCAGATGACGACGAGGCAGGCGACGGTGAGGGCGCCGAGCCAGAGGGGGGCGTCGAGGGCGTCGCTGACCGTCGAGGCCTGGTTGGCTTGCGCCTCGTCGGGCACGACGCCGAGCAGCGTGCCGAGCCCGGCCGCACCGAGGAGCCCGACGAGGAACGTCAGCGGGATCTCCCACAGCAGGTGTGCGGGCCGGTGCATCCGCACGAACCCGACGTCGGCCCAGGTCCAGCGGCGCCGGTGCCGCAGCGGCCACCACAGCACCGCGGCCGCCGTGAGCGCCGACCCGGGGAGCATGAGCAGCGTCCACCAGCTCGTGTCGGTGATCCTCAGTACGCCGAACACGACGGCGACCCCACCGACTCCGGCCAGCACCATCGCCAGTACGGCCCACCCGAGCTCGGCCGCCGTGGCCGTCGGGATCAGCCGGGGCGCGCGCGTTTCGGTTCCGGTGGGCCGGGGCGCCATGGCCGCGCCGGCTCCGTTGGTGTCGGGCGCCGCTGCGGTCGGAGGCGGTGGCGGCGCCGGCGGCACGTCCGCCGGGTCGGGTCGCTCGGGGCGGCGGTCGTCGCTGTCCATCGCCTCAGGCTAAGTCGTCCCGGTCGGGCGGGCCGAACGGCTCGACCGGCCCGACGGGAGTGCGACAACGGGTTCGACAACGGGTGCGACAGGTCACGCGAAAGTGACGTTTCCCCCATTCGGTCCCCATGGCGCGACAGGCCCCGCTCGCAGGCACCACTATGAGCCATCGCCACGAGTTGCCGTGCGATGCCACCACCCGGCCGGCCCAAAGGAGGGCACATGGGGATTCACCGACCTCGTTCCGCGCGCGGACAGCGCGCCGAACCCGACGGGGGAGGCGGCTCGCCGTACCTCTCCTCGGCGCGATCGTGGCGAGCGGTCTGGCCGCGTGTTCGTCGGCCCCGCAGGGCACGGTCATCAACCTGTACGGCGGCACGTCGTCCGTGGGGTTCGACAAGATCATCGCCCAGTGCAATCAGGCGGCCGCCGGCAGGTACACGATCGTCGGCAACCTGCTGCCCAGCGACGCCGACTCCCAGCGCGAACAGCTGGTGCGCCGGCTCGCGGCCCGGGACACGGGCATGGACCTGCTCGGCATGGACGTGACGTGGACGGCCGAGTTCGCCGAGGCCGACTGGATCCGCCCGCTGAGCGAGACGCAGAAGGCGCAGGCCAACGAGGGTGTGCTGACGCCGCAGATCGCCACCGCCACGTGGAAGGACGTGCAGTACGGGATCCCGAAGCACACCAACGTGCAGATCCTCTGGTACCGCAAGTCGCTGGTGCCGAAGCCGCCGGAGACCTGGGACGAGATGATCCAGATGGCCCAGCAGCTCAAGGCCGAGGGCAAGCCGTACGAGATCGGCCTGACCGCCTCCCAGTACGAGGGTTACGTCGTCAACGTCAACAACTTCTTCAACGCCTACGGCGCGACGTTCGTCAACGAGGACAGCACGCAGGCGACGGTGAACGACAAGGCCGTGCAGGCGCTGACGCTGCTCAAGAAGCTCGCCACCTCAGGGGTGACGAGCCCGTCGCTGTCCAACGCCCAGGAGCCGGAGGTCTTCGCCGACCTGGAGGCGGGGCGCTCGGCCTTCTCCGTCAACTGGCCGTACGTGCTGTCGGCCATGCGGTCGGCCGCCGAGACCAACCCGCGCGCGCAGCAGATCGCGGACGACCTGGGGTACACGACGTTCCCGGTCGTCAACCGGGGTGACGTGCCCCGCGTCACCCTCGGCGGGATGAACTACGCGGTCAGTACATTCAGCACCCACCCGGCGGAGTCCTACGAGGCCGCGATGTGCCTGCGCAGCCCCGAGCATCAGCTGCAGGCCGCCTTGGACGCCGGTGACGCGCCGGTGCTCGAGGAGCTGTACCGCTCCAACGCGCAGTTCCGCGAGGCCTACCCGATGGGTGACGTGATGCTCGAGGAGCTGCAGCACGCGGTGCCGCGGCCACCGACTCCCGTGTACCAGAACATCTCCACGACCGTGTCGTACACGCTCTCGCCGCCCTCGGAGATCAACCCGCAGCAGGACGCGCAGACGCTGAACGAGTCGATCCAGAACGCCATCGACGGAAAGGGGATCCTGCCGTGAGCACACAGGCCAAGCGGCCCCAGGATTCGGCCGCATCGACGAACGCGTCGCCGCACGACGTCGACGAGGACACCGCGATCGCGCGCCGCCGGGCCAGCGAGGGCAAGCGCGCCGAGCGCCGACTCGGCCTCATGCTCGTCGCCCCGGCGGTGATCGTCATGCTCGCCGTCACCGCCTACCCGATCGTCTACGCGATCTGGCTCTCGCTGCAGCGCGCCGACATGCGCGTGCCCGATCAGAACGAGTTCATCGGGCTCGCCAACTACATCACGGTGCTCACCAACCCGATCTGGTGGCAGGCCTTCGGCATCACGGTCTTCTACACGGTCTTCGGCGTCATCTTCGAGCTGATCTTCGGCATGCTGCTGGCGATCGTCATGCACCGCACGCTCGTCGGTCGCGGGCTCGTTCGCACGTCGGCCCTCGTGCCGTACGCCATCGTCACCGTCGTCGCCGCGTTCTCATGGCGGTTCGCGTGGACGCAGAACCTCGGCTGGCTCGCGGGGGCGTCCGCGCCGCTGACCGACAAGTGGAGCTCGGTCTGGATCATCATCCTGGCCGAGGTGTGGAAGACCGTGCCGTTCATGGCGCTGCTGCTCATGGCCGGCCTGGCACTTGTGCCAGAAGACCTGCACAAGGCGGCCGCGATGGACGGCGGGTCGTCGTGGCAGCGGTTCTGGCAGATCACGGTGCCGCTCATCAAACCGTCGATCCTCGTCGCGGTGCTCTTCCGCACCCTCGACGCCTTCCGCGTCTTCGACAACATCTACGTGCTCACCTCGGGCGCGAACGAGACGAGTTCGGTCTCGATCGTCGCCTACAACAACCTCATCCGAGGATTGAACCTGGGGATCGGATCGGCGATGTCGGTGCTGATCTTCCTCACCATCGCGATCATCGCGTTCATCTTCGTCAAGCTCTTCGGCGCCGCCGCACCCGGCGCGAACGACGGCGGGAGGCGGTAAGTCATGCAGCAAGAAACCACGCGTCGTAAGTGGATGTGGGTGGGCGTCAACGCGGTCGTCCTGCTCTACGCCTTCGTCCCGGTCATCTGGATCGTGTCGCTGTCGTTGAAGGACGCCGGCTCCCTCAACGACGGCAACTTCTTCCCCCGCTCGATCACGTGGGCGTCGTACCAGCAGATCTTTGCCAACAACGACTTCACCCGCGCGCTCATCAACTCGATCGGGATCTGCATCATCTCGACGTTCCTGGCGATTCTGCTGGCGATGTTCGCGGCCTACGCGATCGCGCGGCTGGACTTTCCCGGCAAGGGCCTCATCGTCGGGTTGTCGCTGATGATCTCGATGTTCCCGCAGATCGCCCTGGTCACCCCGCTGTTCCGGATCGAGACGGCGATCGGGCTCTTCGACACCTGGCTCGGCCTCATCATTCCGTACATCACCTTCGCCCTGCCGCTGGGCATCTACACGATGTCGGCGTTCTTCCGCGAGATCCCGTGGGAGCTGGAGAAGGCCGCGAAGATGGACGGAGCCACGCCGTTCCAGGCGTTCCGGCAGGTCATCGCACCGCTGGCGATGCCGGGCGTCTTCACCACGGCGATTCTCGTGTTCATCTCCTGCTGGAACGACTTCCTGTTCGCGCTTTCGCTGACGTCGACCTCCGCGGCCCGCACGGTGCCCGCCGCGATGTCGTATTTCCAGGGCGCGACGACGTTCGAGAAGCCCACCGGGCCGATCGCCGCGGCCGCCGTCGTCATCACCATTCCGATCGTCATCTTCGTGCTGCTGTTCCAGCGGCGCATCGTGGCCGGACTGACTTCCGGCGCCGTCAAGGGCTGACCTTCCCGATCAGCCCCGACCCACATTCTTTCGAAGGAGCAGAACATGGCCGAGATCGTGCTCGAGCACGTGGTCAAGCGGTACCCCGACGGCGCCCTCGCCGTCGACGACTTCAACCTGCACATCGACGACGGGGAGTTCATCATCCTCGTCGGACCCTCGGGCTGCGGAAAGTCGACGACGCTGAACATGGTCGCGGGCCTGGAGGACATCACCCAGGGCGAACTGCGCATCGACGGCGAGATCGTCAACGACAAGGCGCCCAAGGACCGCGACATCGCGATGGTCTTCCAGTCCTACGCGCTATACCCGCACATGACGGTCGCCGAGAACATGGGCTTCCCGTTGAAGCTCGCGGGCGAGAACAAGGCGACGATCCGGGAGAAGGTCGAGCAGGCGGCGCAGATGCTGGAACTCACCCAGCACCTCGACCGACGCCCCTCGAACCTGTCCGGCGGCCAGCGCCAGCGCGTGGCGATGGGGCGCGCGATCGTGCGTCAACCCAAGGCGTTCCTCATGGACGAGCCGCTGAGCAACCTCGACGCCAAGCTGCGCGTGCAGATGCGCACCCAGGTCTCGCGCATCCAGAAATCCCTCGGCACGACGACGCTCTACGTCACCCACGACCAGACCGAGGCGATGACGCTGGGTGACCGGGTGGTCGTCATGCGCGGCGGCGTCGTGCAGCAGGTCGGCTCGCCGCAAGAGCTCTACGACCACCCGAGCAACCTGTTCGTCGCCGGCTTCATCGGCTCCCCGTCGATGAACTTCATCCCGGCGCGACTCGGCAATGGACGCATCTCCAGCCCGCTCGGCGAGTTCGAGATCCCCGACCACCTGCGCCGCGCCCTGGAGGCGGGTCGCTCCGACGGCGACGTGGTGCTCGGTGTTCGCCCCGAGCACTTCGAAGACCCTCGACTCGTCGGCGACAAGCCGGGCGCCCGCTTCCAGGCCCCGATCGACCTCGTCGAATCGATGGGCTCGGACCTGTACGCCTACTTCGGGCTGCAGGGCGAGTTGAGCGGGTCCAGCGACCTCGACGACCTGGCCAAGGACACCGGCAACGACATGCACTCCGACGGACTGCAGGTCACGGCCCGGCTCGACCCCTCTGCGCACGTGCAGCAGGGTCAGCAGGCCGAGCTGTGGTTCGACACCGGAAAGCTGCAGGTCTTCGACGCCTCGTCGGGAGCGAGCCTGACCAGCGATCTGGCCCGTGAGTCGGACGGTGATTCGCGCTCTCACGCAGCACGCGGCTCGGCGGACTCGGTGGTCACTGCGGATTCGGTGGACTCCGCGGATTCGGCGGACTCGGCGGGCGAGCGCTGAGCGACGTCGTCGCCGACCTCGACGCCCTGACCTCGCCAGACGGGTGGGTCTACGCCTCCGCCCCACCGACGGAGCCGGGCGACCCGGGTCGCTTCCACGCGCTCTTCGGGCGCGACGCGCTGATCGTCGCGCTGCAGGCGCTGCGGGAGCGACCCGGGATCGCGGCCGCCACGCTGCGGGCGCTGGCCGCCCTGCAGGGTCGCGTCGACGACCCCGAGACCGAGGAGGCCCCGGGCCGGATCATCCACGAGTACCGGCCGGTGGCGCCGCCCGCGCTCATGGAACTCGGTTGGCCGGTGCGCGACGGTGGCATCCGGTACTACGGCAGCTCCGACGCCACGTCGTGGTTTCTCGTCGTGCTCGACGCAACCGGTGACGCCGCCCTGCAGCGCGACCTGGCGCCGGCCCGCGCCGCCGCGGCGCGGTGGCTCGACGGCACG
>NZ_BCNQ01000117.1 GCF_001515525.1 Piscicoccus intestinalis NBRC 104926
GGAGACGGTCGACCGCGTCGACGCCGCCCTCGCGCAGCCCGGCCTCCCGAGCGCGGTGCGCCGCGCCGTCGCCGACGGCCGCGCCGACCTGCAATCCGCTCTGAGTTCCCAAAGGCGTTGGGGTCCAAGAGAACCCATGGCGTAACGCGCGCGTATGTGTGCGGTTGACGACACGGTCTGCTCGACCGGCCGTTGCGGGATGACGGTGCGGGATCGACGCCTATCGTGGGCGTGGTGCGCTTCACCCGACGTCTCCTGGTGTTGCTCGGCCTCTTGACCCTGCCGGTGCTGCTCGCGCTGGCGAGCCAGTTTCTCGCCGAACGACCCGGCGCGCCGGAGCTGCCGAGCCGGGATCCGGTGCGCGTCGGGCCCACCAGCCCCGCGACACCGGCGAATCCCACGAGTCCCACGAGCGGCCCGACCGGCACGACCGGCCCGACGAGCCCGGGCGCCGGCGGCAATGGGTACGCACCCGAGGAGGACGTCGACGAGGACGGCATCGACGACGACATCGAGATCGTCGCGCCGGAGGGTCGTGATGACTGACTCCCGCCCCATCGGTTCGCGGGTGTCGGCCGGCTGGCGCATCGTCGGCTGGTTGCTGCTGACGGTTCTGCTGGGGCAGCTCGCGGTCATCACCACCGTGCACTCCACCCTGCACGCCGATGTCGCGCGGCAGGCCAACGAGGATGTCATCCAGGAGCTCGAGGAGTTCCGCGACCTGGCCAGCGACGGCCGCGATCCGGCGACCGCGCGTCCGTTCGAGGATCCTCGGCGCCTGGTGACGGTCTTTCTCGACCGGCAGCGCCCGAGCCCGGGCGAGCACCTCTTCGGCCAGTTCGACGACGGGCAGGTCATCGAGGCGTACGGCCCCGCAACGACGCAGGCCCGCGCCCTGGAGCTCAGCGCGGACCCGGCTGCGATGGCGCAGATCACCGTGGCGAACTCCGGTGTCATGCAGACCGCGCCCGGCGAGATGCGCTGGGGCCGCATCGACCTGCAGGACGCCCAGGGGCAACCGGCGGGTCGCTTCGTCATGGGCATCTTCGTCGCGGGTGCCGAGCAGGAGGCCAACCGCGTCGTGCTCCTGCTGACGGCGGTCTGTGCAGGCGTGCTGCTGTTCACGGCGTTCGTCAGTTGGCTCGTCGCCGGGCAGATCCTCAAGCCGGTGCGCACGATGCGCCGGACCGCGGAGACGATCTCCGCCTACGACCTGCAGCAGCGGCTGCCTGTCTCGGGCCGCGACGACATCGCCGCCCTCGGCCGCACGGTCAACACGCTGTTCGACCGGCTGCAGGGGGCGCTGGCCACCGAGCAACGCTTCGTCGACACCGCGGGCGCGGAGCTGCGTGACCCCGTGCGCCGCGGCACGGCCCGGCTGGCCGCCCTCGCGCGGGAGAATCCGGCCGCTGGTGCTCGGCTGCAGCCGATCCGGGACGATCTGGCGGGGATGGAGCGCACGATCACGGAGCTGACCTCGCTGGCCGCCACCCAGCGGGCCACGTTCGTCCAGCCCGTGCGCACCACCACCGGGGCGCTCGCCGAGCGGGTGCGCGGGTGGTTGCCCACGATCGCCGTCCGCGACTGGCGGGAGACCCGCGTCGACGAGCTGTCGTTGACCGCCGACCCGGACCGTCTCATGGAGGCCGTGCGGCACCTGGCCGAGAACGCCGCCGAGCACGGCTCGCCCGACGACCCCATCGACTGGTGGATCCACCGCGTCGAGGTCGCCGGCGATCCCCCACGTGGAGATCGCGGTGCGCGACCGCGGCCCCGGCATCACGCCCGAGGCGGCGCGGTCGGCCTTCGGTCGATTCACGGACTCCGGCCACGACCGAGACGACGGCGATGCCGCCGGCGAGTCCGAACGCGGCGCCGGGGTCGGCGATGGCCTGGGGCTGGCCGTCGTGCGGGCGATCGCGCAGGCCCACGGTGGGACCGCGTTCGTCGAGAGCGAGCCGGGGCGTGGAGCCACCTTCGGTCTGACGATCCCCACCGAGCACGTGCCGCCCGCGGCGGTGGCCGACCGCACCCCGGAACCGGTGTCGTGACCTCGCCGGATCCGGCGCCGACGACGTCGTACCGCACGCCGTCACCACGCCGGAGGGCACCGGAGCGCAGGGTCGCGCGCCGGCACTGGCTGAGGTCGGCCCGCCTCTGGTCCGGGCTCGGGGCCCTCGGGCTCATCGCGCTGGTCCTGCTCGCCGATCACGACGTCGTCACCTCCTCGGGGGAGACCGTGCACCTGGGTGTTCCCGGCCTCATCACGCTCGTCACGTTCGTCGCCGCCGTGTGGGCCTGGGCGTTCACGCCGCTGGACGACACCTTCGTCGCGCTGGTCGCCGGCACCGTGCTCGTGCTCGCGGGGGTGCTGGACAGCGACCGGCTCTTCGCCACCCTCGGCGACGACACGATCTGGCTGCTCGTCTCGGCGTTCGTCATCGCCGCCAGGGTCACGTCGTCGGGGCTGTCCGACCGAGCCGCGTGCTGGCTCGTGGCGGGCGCCACCGGCGTGCGCAGCCTCGTGCACCTCATCACCGCGGCGCTCGTCGTCACGACGTTCGCGGTGCCGGCCACCTCCGGCCGGGCCGCGCTGACGCTGCCGGTGTTCATCGCGATCGCGACCGTGCTGGCCGGCCGCGGCGAGGAGTACGGCCGGCTCATCCGCGCGTTGGCGCTGCTGTTCCCGACGGTCATCCTGCTCTCGGCCGTCGGTTCGCTGCTCGGTGCCGGCGCGCACCTGGTCACGTCCCAGGTCGTCCAGACCGCCACGGGGGAGGGGTTCAGCTTCGCGCAGTGGCTGCTGCTCGGCCTGCCGTTGGCCCTGGTCAGCAGCCACCTGGCCGCCGAGCTGGTGGTGGCGCTGTTCTTGCGGCGCGACGACCGGGACCGACCGATCGACCTGAGCGTCGAGGAGCTCTCGCGGGCCGCGCCCTACCCGGTGACCGGGCCGATGAGCATCTACGAATCCCGGGCGGCGCTCATCGTCGTGACCGTGGTCATCCTGTGGTGCACCGCCTCCCTGCACGGCGTGCACCCGGCGATCGTCGCGCTCATCGGGGCCCTCATCACGACGTCGCCCCGGTACGGCTCGACCCGGCTCAAGGACAACCTCAAGAAGGTGCCGTGGTCGCTGCTGTTGTTCCTCGCGGCGACGCTCGCGCTCGGCGACGCGCTGATGACCTCCGGCGCCGCGCAGTGGATGGCGACCACGCTGTTCGCCGGGATCGGTATCGACTCCTCGCTGCCGTTCATGATCGCCGTGGTCGTGGTCTCGACGCTGGCGCACCTCGTCATCCAGTCGCGCTCGGCGCGTTCGGCGGTGCTGGTGCCGATCGTCGTCGCGCTCGCGCCGACGATGGGGGTCTCGCCGGCCGCCGCGGCCTTCGCGTCGACGGCCGCCGCCGGCTTCTGCCACACGCTGCCGGCGTCAGCCAAACCGGTCGCCATGTTCTCGGCCGTCACCGACGTGCCGACGTACACGCCCGCCGACCTGCGCCGGCTCAGCCTTCTGCTCGCGCCGCTGACCGCGGCGCTCGTGCTGCTGTTCAGCTACACGGTGTGGCCGCTGCTCGGCCTGCCCTTGTGACGTGTGACCGCCGATGACCGCCCTGTCCACCGCCCTGTGATCCCGACGATTCGAGGTACGCCATGCCGGCCGTCGTCCCGCACCGATTTCTCATCGCGCCCAGCGGCTTCAAGGAGTCGCTGGATGCTGCGGAGGTCGCCGAGGCCATCGCTTGCGGGGTGCGTCGCGCGCTGCCGGGGGCCGTCACCGAACGGATCGCGATGGTCGACGGGGGAGAGGGCACCGCCGCCTCGCTCGCCGCGTCGACCGGAGGCCGGCTCGTGCCGGTGTCGGTGACCGGCCCGGTCGGGCAGCCCGTCGAGTCGCACATCGCGCTGCTCGGCGGTGCGGCGCGGGGCACGGCGGTCGTCGAGATGGCGGCGGCCGCGGGGCTACGCCTCGTGCCGCCGGACCTGCGCGACCCCGCCGCGACGACCACCTACGGGGTCGGCCAGCTCATCGCCGCGGCCCTCGACGAGGGAGCGACCCGGATCCTCGTGGGCTGCGGCGACTCGGGCGCACCTCCGACGGAGGAGCCGGTATGGTGCGGGCGCTCGGCGGGCGCATCCTCGACGCCGGTGGACACCCCGTCGGTGACGGCGGGTCGGAACTGGCCCGGGCCGCCTCCCTCGACCTGTCGGGGCTGAAGCCGCGGCTGGCGGACGTCGACCTGCAGGTGGCGTGCAACATGCACAACGTCCTCACCGGGCCCCGCGGCGTGGCCCGGGTGTTCGGGCCGCAGAAGGGCGCGACGCCGGAGCAGGTGGAGGTTCTCGACGAGGCCCTCACGCGGTGGGCCGCGCTGCTGCAGGTCACGTGCGCCGACCGGCTGGCGGCCCTGGGGCTCGACGTCGCGGCCGGGCCCGGCACGGGCGCCTCCGGGGGGCTGGGCGCCGCGCTCGCGGCCGTGTGCGGAGCCCGGTTGCGGCAGCGCTTCGACGTGCTGCTCGACGGCGACCTGTCCGGCATCGACCTCGACGCGGCGATCCGTCGCGCCGACGTCGTCATCACCGCCGAGGGCGCGGTCGACTTCCAGACGCCGCGCGGCAAGGTGCCGGCCGAGGTGGCGCGGCGCGCCGAGATCCACGGCAAGCCGTGCCTGGCGCTCGCGGGATCGATCGGACAGGGCGCGGCCGACGTGCACGACATCGGCATCGGCGCGGTCATCGGCATCATCCCGATCCCGATGGAGCTCAGCCAGGCCGTCGCCGAGGCGCAGACCCTTGTTGCCGACGCCGCCGAGCGGGCGACGCGGCTGCTCATCATGGGCGCGACCTTCGCGTCCGGTGAGTGAGCCGGGGCGTTCCGGTCGCGGCGGGAGCGGGCGCGTGTCACCCTGACCGACACCGCATTCCACGAGAATTCCACGGGATTGCCACGGGACCGGTGTTCTGCCTGAGGAGGCAACGATGAGTCAGTCGAATTCGGGTCGCCAGCCGGCCGACGAGCCGTACCCGACCCCCAGCGGACAGGCCGACGGCACGGGCGCCGAGGTCGAACCGGAGCTGAACGACACCTACGGGATGGCGGAGGTGCAGGAGGAGGACGAGTCCGACTCCGCCGACGAGTAACCCCCAGGAGTAGCGGACGAGCAGCGCGTTCAGCGTCGGTGCGCGTCGCGGAAGTGGCGGTAGCGGCGGGCGATGACGACGACGAGGGGCTCGATCTCGACGCCCTCCTCGCGGGTGATCTGGGCGCGCACCTGCCGGCGGGTGCGCGCGATCGCCAGCAGCCCGAGCGCCGCGATCGGCAGCTGGGTGGCCATGGCCCACCGGAAGCTCGTCAGGCCGTAGCCGCCGAGCAGGTCGAGCACGACGCCGGTGACGAAGATCGTGATGAGGGCGCCGGAGAACCCGCCGGTGTTGATGACGCCGGTGGCGGTGCCGAGCCGGTGCGCCGGCACGAACGTGCGGGCGAAGTCGAACCCGATCGCGGAGCCTGGTCCGCCGACCGCGACGCAGACCATGAGCAGCGCGAGCAGCGGCATCGGGGCGGCGCCGGGCCACAGCAGCACGAGCAGCCACGGCAGCATCGTCACGGCGACGACGGCCATCACCATGTCGCTGCGGCGGTACGGGTGCCGGCCGGTGAACACGCCGAGCGCGGGACCGGCTCCGAGGCTGGTCACGGCGAACAGCGTCATCATGGCGCTGGCCTGCGGGCCGGTCAGGGCCTCGCCGGCGGTGAGGTAGGGGTATCCCCACATCATCGCGAAGGCCATCGTCGAGAACGACGTCGTGAAGTGGGTCGCCATGCCGAGGCGGGTGGCGGGGTGCGCCCAGACGGCCTTGATGCGCTCGATGGTGGAGACCGTCTCCGTCTCGGTCGTCACGCGGCGGATCGAGCCGGAATCGGTGCGTTCGACGGGGCGGTTGCGGATGATGACGGCCGCGGCGAGGGCTCCGAGGAGGCTGACGAGGGAGGCCCCGAGGAACGCGGGAGTCCACCCGAAGGTGCCGAGAGCCCAGGCGAACGGCACGGCCGAGGCGATCTGGCCGAGTTGGCCGAGCATGGCGGTGACCTGGGTCATCAGCGGCGCCTGCCGGGGCGGAAACCAGTTGGGGATGATGCGCAGCACGCTGGCGAAGATCATCGCGTCGCCGGCGCCGACGATGATGCGGGCGACGATGCCGGAGGGAACCGACTCCGCGAAGGCCAGCGCGAACTGGCCGAGGAACATCAGCGCGCTGCCGACGACGAGCAGCAGGCGGCTGCCGAAGCGGTCGATGAGCACGCCGACGGGGATCTGCAGGCCGGCGTACACGAGCAGCTGCAGCACGACGAAGGTGCCGATGAGGCCCGCGGGGGCCGAGAAGTGCCGGGCGGCCTCGACTCCAGCGATGCCGAACGTGGTGCGCTGCATGACTGCGGCGATATACGTGAAGACCCCGGCCGCCCAGACGAACCACATGCGATGCGTAGCCACTTGCGACATTCTCTCAGCCGGGCCGATCGCGCCGACGGGCCGGTGTCCGAGCGGGCATCGGGGGTGCTTACAGCAGGGGCAGGAGGGTGACGACGCCGGCGATGAGGGGGATGGAGACGAAGGTCGAGAGCGCGACGGCGCTGGCGGCGGTGCTGGGGTCGTCGCTGAACTCGCGGGCCAGCATGTAGGCGTTGACGGCGGTGGGCATGACGCAGGCGAGCACGAGGCTCTGCAACGGGAGACCGTGCAGCCCCACCGCCAGCCCGGCGCCGTACGCGGCGAGCGGCACGACGACGGCGCGGAGTGCGACGGACAGGAGTACCGGCCGGGTGAGGTTGATGCGCTGCGACTGCCCGAGCTGCAGACCGAGGCACAGCAGCACGAGCGGGATCGCGCCGTCGGCGAGCAGCTGGATGCCGCTCATGAGGGCGGCGGGGGTCTGCAGGCCGGCGCCGCGGACGGTGAGTCCGATGACGAGCGCCCACATGACGGGCAGCAGGGCGACGCGGCGCAGCCCGGCGAGCACGCCGCCGGTGGCGCCGAGCAGGGCCGGTCCGATGGTGAACATCAGCAGCAGGGACGCCATGAAGATGACGAGCGCCTGGTCGAGGCCGGGCTGGCCGAGGGCGAGGAGCGCGATCGGCAGGCCGAAGTTGCCGTTGTTGCCGATGATCGTGCAGCCGACGACGACCCGCCGGGCGCGGCGGGCGAACAGCAGGCTCGCGCCGTAGGCGAGCGCGGCGGCCACGGCCATCGCGAGCAGGTAGGCGATCGTCAGGCGGGCGCCGTCGCGGGGCGAGACGTCGGTGGTGACGACGGTGACGTAGGCGAGCGCGGGCGTGAAGCCGTGCAGGCTGACCTTGTTGACGGAGTCGATGTCGATCGGGAAGGCCCGCGCGAGGACGACGCCGACGCTCGCGACGAGGACGACGGGGAAGATGACGTTGATGAGGGCCGCGAGCACGAGCGCAGCCTAGGGGAGCGCGGCGGCGGCGCTGCGGCGCCGGTGGTGTCGCCGGTCGGCGCGCCGTGACCGCAGCCAGAGTGCGAGGGCGGCGAGCTCGACGAGGAACAGCGCGAGCATCGCGGCCCCGTTGAGGACGGCGGCGTTGCCGAGCAGGTGCACGACGATCGGTACCCAGACGGTGCCGGTGAGGTAGCGGGTGACGTAGAAGAACGGGATGGAGAACAGCCCGGGAAGAGGCCGTTGACCACGTCGAACGCCGCGATGTGCCAGATCGTGAAGACAACGGTGCCGAGGAGGGTGGTGGCGACGGGGCCGACGCGGGCGTGCTCGCAGATGTGCACGAACAGCCCTCGCATGAGCACCTCCTCGACGACGGGCGGTTGCAGGGCGGCGAGGATGAGCACGGGGGTGGCCAGGTGCGCGGCGAGGCGTGCGGTGCCGTCGAGCAGGGTGAGCCCGGGGATGAGCACGGCGAGCAGGATCGCTGCGGTCCAAAGCCATTGGGTGCGGGTCTGCGGCGGTCTGAGCCCGGTAATCGCGCCCCACGTGTGGCGGGGCTCGCGGGTGAGCAGGCGCCACAGCAGCGGTACGAGCACCAGGTAGAGGACGATCCCGACGATGAGTCGCCAGATGCTCGCCTGCGGCCACCAGTCGTCGGCCTCGAACGTGTGCAGCGGCGAGAGCCAGCGGGCGATCGCGACGAGGGCGAACCACGACAGGCCGAGAGCGACCGCGAGCGCCACCAGCGCCCAACGGCGCCAGGGCATGACGGTGGTTGGCTGCTCGGTGGTTGGCTGCTCGGTGGCGGGCTGTTCGGTGGTGGGCTGCTCGGAGTCGGGCACGGCCCCACGGTATGGGCGTGCGTCAGCCGGCGCGTGGTCGGTTGCCGATGGGGGTTCCGTCGGCTCTGCTCCACTGGACCTGGCCGTCGACCACAACCCCGACGAATCCGTAGCGGTGGACGACCGTGTGGTGATGTCGGCAGAGCAGGGCGGTGTTGTGCCGGTCGGTGGGGCCGCCCATCAGCCAGCTCACTAAGTGGTGTCCGTCGCACCAGGCCGGTGGCATGGAGCAGCCGGGGAAAGTGCAGCCGCCGTCGCGCATCGCGAGGTACGTGGCCAGCGCGGGTGTGATCAGGCGTTTTCCGCGGCCGAGGTCGAGGGGTTCGGGCCCGGTGCCGAGGACTGCGGGGATGATCTGGGCGTCGCAGGACAGGACGCGGACCTGGCCGGGGGTCAGGGTGTGGCCGAAGGCGGTGGTGCCGCAGCCGTGGTTGTGGTCGGTAAGGAACCCGGTGCCGCCGGTGCGTTCGCGGTGTGTGCGCACGAGGTCGGCGAACACCCCGGGTAGGGCCTCGGATTCGAGCCCGGCGACCAGGTCGGCGAGCTTGATGGTGACGACGACTTTGGCTTTGGCGCCGGTGCCGGGGGTGTTCTTGTCCGGGACCGCGGCGTGCGCGGCCAGCGCGACGAGGGCGTCGGCGCGGCGCTCCCCGGCGGTGCGCAGGTCGGGCTCGGGCCGCCCCGCGGTTGCCGCGTCGATGCGATCGCCGTCGCCGTTCGCGGCAGCAGTACCTTGCGCCCCGCCAAAACCGTCAGCGTCGGCTGCGGTGTCTGCGGCGACTGCGGTGTCTGCGGTGGCGGCGGCGGAACTACGGCTCGGGGCCCCGGCGGTCGCGTCGCCGCTCTCGCTCCGGGAACCTCCCGCCGCGTCGACGGTCGCGTCGCCGGCAGGCTTGGTCGGTCGCGGCGCGCTCAGCGCGTTGATCGCGGCGATCACCACAGCCGCCGACGCCGGGTCGAGCCGGACCCGCCCTTCGTACATCCCGGTCCGCGTGTTGAGCGTCAGCTCGGTGAAGTCACGCCGGTCGTACCGGCGTTCGCGTTCCTCGTACTCGCCCTCGGTGCCGTACTGCCCGATCAGCTGCTCTTCCATCGCCGCCAGCTCACGCCGGTTCACCCCGTGCGCAGCCAACCCAATCAGCGCGTCCATCACGCCATCCCAGGACTTCACGGTGATCGACCCCTGCAACCGCCGATACGTGGCGGCGAGCAGATCGGCCGCCTCGACCGTCACCCGCCCGTCCAGCACGGCCTCCCGCAGCGGCGCCGCGTCCCGCCGATCACAGATCCGGGCCAGCGCCCCCAGCGCCCGGGCCCGATTGGGCGACACCGGCACCCCGGCCTCCACGTGCGACTGACTCACCCACGCCGGCACCCGCGGATGATCCGACTCCGCGATGACCCCGCGGTCCTCAGCCTCAAGAACGACCGCCGCCTGCGCGGCGCACGCCGCGGCCACGGCGCCGGCCGCCGCGGCAGCCAGCTCCGGCAACTCATCGGACCCCACCCGCGCCAACAGACCCGGCAACCCCGACAACATCGCTCGGGCCGCCTGAACCTGCCCCAGCAGCGCCTCCCCTACCGGCGCAGCCACCCCGCCTCCCGACACATCGACGTCACCGGCCGGTGCCGCAGCACCCTCGGTGACGTCAAAGCCAGAGGTCAAGTCCATGCACATAGGATATCGAACACATGTTTGTTAGGCCAGCTGTCCTAATCCCGAATTGAACTGCACAACAAGGGTATTCAGATCAGATCCGAAGTGATGTGAGATCGCTTGCGGCGGAACGGAATTCATAGCGCGATCTGGCGTGACATATGTCATAGCACTCGGAAGCAACCACGTCGTTTCGCCGGATATCACCATCCGTCCACTCGCTGTCAATGACGCGGGGTGTGAACTGTCCCAGGCACATTCGATGTCCTCATGCTGCCGAGGTCGCGACAGGAGTTCCCATGCGTCAGCACGCGTCAGCCGCCACTGCCCTGGCCCTCGCGGTCGTCGGGATGACACCGCTCGCCTCGGCGGCGACCGGTGCGAGCGAACCGGCGACCGACGCCGACCAGCGGCCCACGCTCTCGGCCCGCTCGGTCCTTCCGCCGGAGACGTACACCCCGGGCAGCGAGACGTCGGCGCACTTCCTGGAGCCCGCCGCCACCCAGGCCGTCAAGCCGCCGTTCAAGGGTCAGCCTGTGCAGGGCTTCTCGGCGACCCACCGTCTCGGCGACGGCTCGTATCTCGTGATGAGCGACAACGGCTTCGGCACGAAGGCCAACAGCCCGCACTACCGGCTGGCCGTGCACCGCATCCGCCCGGGCAAGGCCGCCGACGGCAAGCCGGGGGAGACGACGTACCTCAACACGGTCTTCACGCTCAGCGACCCGAATCGTCATGTCAGCTGGCCGATCTGGCGCGACGGAGGCTGTGCGGCGGCCACGAAGCTGCCCAGTGGCTACACCTGCCCGCGCGCCGACCGGCAGCTCACCGGGTGGGACTTCGACATCGAGTCGATGCAGGTCGCCCCGGACGGCACGTTCTGGTTCGGCGAGGAATTCGGGCCGTACCTGCTGCACACCGATCAGTTGGGCCGGCTGCTCGCGCCGCCGGTCCCGACTCCGGGCGTGCGTTCGCCCTCCAATCCCACCCTGGGCGGCAAGACCGCGAACCTGCCCGACTCCAAGGGCTTCGAGGGCATGGCGATCTCGCCCGACGGCCGCCGCCTGCACCCGATGCTCGAGGGCGCCACCGCGCAGGACAAGGCCGCCGGAAAGGCCCGCGACCTGCGCATCTACGACGTGCGGGTCGGACGCACGGCCCGCTTCAGCGGCGACTTCGTGCGCTACCGGATGGAGTCGCCCGACCACGCGATCGGTGACTACATCGCCGTCGACGAGCACCGGTATCTCGCCATCGAGCGCGACGCCAAGGAGGGGGCCGAGGCGGCGTTCAAGGGGATCTACCTCGTCGACACCGCGGGTGTGAAGTCGGGTGGCTACGTGCGCAAGACGCTGCTGGTCGACCTCATGAACGTCGCCGACCCGAAGGGCGTGGGCGGCATGGGCGAGAAGTTCACGTTCCCGTACTTCACGATCGAGGACGTCGAGATCGTCGACGACCGCACGATCGCCGTGATGAACGACAACAACTTCCCGGCCACCGGAGGCCGAGGCAAGGGTGTCGCGGACGTCAACGAGTACATCCAGATCTCGCTGCCGAAGCCGCTGGGTGTCGACAAGCGCCTGCTCGGCTCGTTCGTGCCCCATGGCCCGCAGAAGACACACAAGAGTGTGCCGATGTCGGTCATCGGTGACGTGCCCTACGGTGACGCGCAGGTGGCGGCCTTCCCGGGCTGGGTCGACGACATCAACGCGGCGAAGACGACCCTCAGCGTGCACGTCGGCGACATCAAGAACGGCTCGTCGCGCTGCGACGACTCCTACTTCGCGATGATCAAGACGCAGTTCGACCGGTTCCGAACGCCGCTGGTCTACACCCCCGGCGACAACGAATGGACCGACTGTCACCGCCCGAACAACGGCGCCTACGACCCGCTGGAGCGGCTCGCCGCGATCCGCAGAGTGTTCTTTGCGACGCCTGATGTGACGAACGGCAAACCGACCCCTATCGCGTCGCAGGCCGCGGCCGGCTTCCCCGAGAACGTCACCTGGCGCATCGGGCCCGACCGGCGCGGCGTGTCGATGGCCGCCGTGCACGTCGTCGGCAGCAACGACTCGCTGCTGCCGTGGACCGGTAAGTCCGGCCCGACCGCCGAGCAGGAGGCCGAGCAGAAGGCCCGCATGGCGAACGCGCTCACGGTCGTGCGCTCGACGTTCGCCGCGGCCCGCGACCGGCGCGACAAGGCGGTGGCGATCTACCTGCAGGCCGACATGTTCGACCCGACCTACGAGCCGGAGCCGGGCACCAGCCGGGCCTTCGTGCCGCTCATCCAGGCGCTCATCGACGAGTCGACACGGTTCCAGCGCGGCGGCGGCGAGGTCTACCTCATCGACGGCGACAGCCACGTGTTCAACGTCGGCCACCCGCTGGCGGCCGGCTCGCGGTGGCTGGAGTTCTACGGCGTCAAGGGCTCGTCCGACCTGACCCGCATCACCGTCGACGGCTCCGACAACAACACCAACTGGCTGCGGATCGACGTCAACCCCGGCGCGCGCGAGGGCGTGCTCTCCTGGCGGCAGGTGCCGTACAGCTCGGTGCCCTGACCGGGGTCCGAGCGCCATCTCAGCCGCGCGCCGCCAGCCGGCCGGCGAGCCGGACGAGGTGAAGGAGGACCGCGCTGCCGAGGAGAGCGCGGGCGGCCATGAGCCACGGCAACGCCGCGGGCACCGCGGTCTCGCCGACGAGGGGGTTCGGCACGAGGAACAGCACCGCGAAGAACAGGCCCCAAGCGGCGACGGCGCTGGCACCGGCGAACACGCCGACGACGGGGAGCCAGATCGGGCACCCGGCGGGGCGCCGCGCACCGAGCATGACGGAGCCGGTGAGTGCCGCAGCGGCGGCGACGACACCCATGATGGGGTGCGCCAGGGCGGCGGCTCGGGACGCGTTGACCACCGACTCCGTGAGGCAGACCGCGAGCAGCGCGGCCGACAGCACGGTGAGGAGCCGGGTACCCCGGTCGGTGCCGCCCGCCAGGGTTGCCAGCGGACGGTGCCAGCCGACGGCCCAGCGTCGCTTGACGTGGATCGCGAAGATCGCCAGGAGGGCCAACCCCAGCACGGCGAAGCCGGCGTAGACGACCGCGTACACCCAGCCGGCGATGAGGGGTTCGGCATCGGGCGCGCGGGGTGCCTCGGCGAGCCCGGTGAGCGCGAGCGCCGCCTCGATGGGCAGGAGCACGAGGATGCCGCCGAGCAGGCCGGTGCCGACGGCCATCGGCACGAGCACGAGCGGTGCGGGGATGCGCAGGCCGATCGGGCGCACGAGCGCCACCGCCAGCGCAGCGGCCACGAGCTCCATGACCAGGGTCAGCGTGTTGGCGACCTGCATCGTGCCGCTCCCGAGGGCGTCGGTACGAACGCCGACATCTGAGCCGGCCAGCCAGGCGATCTTCAGCGCCACGTACGGCACGCAGGCCGCGACGGCGACGGCCGCCAGTGCGGTGGGGAGGGCGGCGGAGTGGCCGCGGGTCACGGGTCGAACGGGGGTCTGCGTGTTCATGCGTCCAGGCTCGGCGCGGCGGGGGCTGCGGCGCCTCACCCGGGCGGGCACACCGGCTCCCTCGATCGGGGGAGGAACGTTGTCGGTGCCGCGTGTCACGCTGGACGGCGTGAGGGTGCGGGCAGCGCGCGGCGAGGCGCCGGCGATCGGGCGGTGGGCCGCGGTGGCGCACGCGTTCGTGGCGATCGCGCTGGCCCTGCCGGTGGCCGTGGCCGCGGTCATCCTCGCCTGGGCGTTCGTGGAACCCGGTCAGACCGTGGCCAATCGGTGGCTGCTGGCGCTGCTGGGGGCGGCGTTCGCGGCCGTCGTCGGGTGGGCCGCGATGCTGCCGCAGGTCCGTTCGCTGGAGGTGTCGGCGGCCCGCACGCTCCTTGGGGCCGCGCTGCCGGACGTGCCCGATCCCCGCTCCTGGGGTTCGCGGCGACGCGGGGCGCTGTGGCTGCTCACTCTCGTGGTGACAGGGCTCGTGCTGACGGTGGCGCTGCTGTATCTGGTGCCGCTCGGAGTCGGTCTGCTCGCCCACCCGCTGACCGGGCAGCCGGAGCTGCGCTGGCCCGGCGGGGGCGCCCGGGTGCGCGTCGGCACGGGCTGGCGCGCCTGGTGGCTGCTGCTGCCCGGGGTGCTGGCGCTCGCGGGTGCCGTGGGCGCCGTGCTGGGCGCGGGGCTACTGCTGCGGCGCTGGGCGCCCCGGATGCTCGGCCCGACGCTCCTCGAACGCGTCGCCGCGGCGGCGGAGCGGGAGCGCGAGCTGGCCCGGCGCAACGAGCTGGCGCGCGAGGTGCACGACGGCGTCGGGCACGCGCTCACCGCGATGACCCTGCAGGTGAGCGCCGCGCGGGCCACGCTGCGCCG
>NZ_BCNQ01000118.1 GCF_001515525.1 Piscicoccus intestinalis NBRC 104926
CGCTGCTCTCCGGTCACCGGGCCCGCCCGTCGGCGGCCGGCGCCCCGGCTGCGCACGGCGGTGGCGCCCCCAGCCCCGCCGCGTTCGCCGGCTCGCGCCCGCGTCCCGCCGGGGAGGCGACCGTCATCTACTCGACGTCCACGGGCCGCCCGTCGGAGCCGCCACACCTGCCCGGAGCCCGGGTCGCCGACGACGCCGTCATCGAGCAGGTGTGCTCCCGGGTGCTCGGCACGTGGCTGGCGTCGGCCTCGGAGGCCGATCAGACGCGGCTGTTCGCCAACCGCCCGGCGATCCTGTCCGACATCGACCGGGCCCTGCTGCAGGACCTGTCCGCGCGGCTCGGGGTGTACGACATCCGCGAGGAGGACCGGTACGCGCTGCGGGCCCAGTTCTGGGCGGAGGCGACGCGCCGGTTGCCGCGGGAGGCCGCGCAGGGCGGGGGCGCCGACGAGGGCCCATCCAGCGGTTCCGAGGGCCAGGACAGCACCCCGCGGGCCGCCTCGGGCGGAGGCCGATGACCCAGGCCGAGCCTGCCTCGGGCGCTAATGCGCCGGGTGCCGCGCGGGCGCCCGTGCTGGTGAGGCGACTGCGGATTCTGCCTGCGATGCGGGGCGTTCGCACGGCGCCACGTGGCCGCGTGGGTCTACCGCTGGGTGGCCGATAACCGACACCGTGTCCCCTCGGGCGGCTGCCGCCTCGCCGGTGGCGGCGGAGGCGCTCCGCGGAGTTGACTCGCCGGTAGCCGGGCGGCCGGGCGGCCGGGCAGCCGGGCAGCCCAGCCCGGCGTGGCGACACCGACTCCCGGCCTCCTGTCTCGCTGAATGAGCGCGTCGTCTCGGCGCCCGGAACGGGGCCGCCGGGCTACCGCCGAATCATCTCCGCGGAGCCGGCTCAGCGGCAGCCGAGCGGTTCGGCCCGACAGCACAGGCTCCCGTGCGGATGTCGTAGGGTTCACTGACCAGCGGTCAGCCGAGTTCGGACAGAGCCACGACGATGTCGGTACCGAGCAATGGCACGGTCACCTGGCTCGCGTCCTGAGTGACGTGCTCGTATCCGGACACACCGCGGTGGGTGAAGAGTGCGAGTCGCTGTCGCTGGCGGTCGATCACGAGGTACAGCGGCACCCCGGCGCGACCGTACTCGCGCGCTTTGATCTGCCAGTCCTTGCGGCGCGAGGAGGGCGAAACCAACTCGGCGACCAAGACCACATCCGAGGGATCGAGCGTGCGTGCCTCGTCGATCGAGCCCGCGCGAACCGCCACGAAGTCAGGCACCCGCACGGTCGCCCGCGCGGGAGTGGGGTCGAGCATGACCCCGACGTCCGGCGCCCAATCGACGCCGGCCGACTCCAGCAGCCGACCCAGCCTGGTCAGCCCCAATCGATTGCCGAATCCTTCGGGCGGGCACATCTCCAGGACGCCCGCGACCAGCTCGTGTTTGAACTCGTGCTCGTATTCGAAGAACTCCTCCAGCGTCATCCGCCGAGGCGCGGCAACACTCGCGCTGCTCATCGGGCCACCTCCTCTCCCCAGTGTCACGGCTGAACCGCACCGTACGGAAGGCCCGCCACAACGCTAGCCAGTTCCGCATCGACGGGTTCTCGGTTATCCACAGCGGTCCAGGCACGACGAAGCGCCCGGACCCCCTGCGTGGCACAGGAAGGACCGGGCGCTTCGCGACAGAATCGAACCGAACTCAGGCGCGAGCGAGCACCTTCTCGGCGATGAGGTCGCCGATCGGCATCGCGCTGGTCGCCGCCGGAGACGGGGCGTTGCACACGTGCGTCATGCGCTCGGTCTCGTAGAAGAGGAAGTCCTCGACCATCGAACCGTCCTTACGCACGGCCTGCGCGCGGATGCCCGCGGGCTCCGGGGTCAGGTCGGCCGTCGTCAGCTGCGGGCAGTACTTGCGGATCAGCTCGAGATACCCCGGCTTGTACACCGAGTTCCACTGCTCGACCGCACCCGTCTTCAGCTGCGCCTTGGCCACCTTCCAGAAACCCGGGAAGCGCACGAACGACGCGATGTCCTTCGCGTTCAGCGACCACTTCGGGTAGCCCTCCCGCGAGAACCCCATGACCGCGTTCGGGCCGACGGTCACACCGCCGTCCATCATCAGCGTCAGGTGCACGCCCAAGAACGGCAGCTCCGGGTCGGGCACCGGGTAGATCAGCGTGTGCACGATGTCGTTCTTGCTCGCCGGGAGCCGGTAGTACTCCCCGCGGAACGGCACCATCTGGAAGTCGACGTCCAGACCCGCCATCGTCGCGAGCCGGTCGGCCTGGATGCCGCCGCACACGACGAGCTGCTTGGCGTACACCCGCTCGGGCGCACCAGAGCCAGAGCCCGACTCCACGTCGATGCGCACCTCCGAGAGCGACTCGGTGATGTCGGCGACCTTGGTGCCGAGCCGGATCGTGCCGCCGGCGCCCTCGATGACCTGCGCCATCTTCGCGCAGACCTGCTTGTAGTCGACGATGCCGGTCGACTTCAGGAAGATCGCGCCGACACCGGTGATGTTCGGCTCGCGCCGACGCAACTCCGCCGCGTCGATCTTCTCGACGTCGAGCTCGTTGATGAGCGCCCGCTCGTACAGGGCGTTCATGCGCTCCAACTCCGCCGCGTTCGTCGCGACGATGAGCTTGCCGGTGTTGTGGTACGGGATGCCGTGCTCGTCGCAGAACTCCCGCGTGCGCTGCGCACCCTGCTTGCACAAGATCGCCTTGTGCGAGCCGGGCTTGTAGTAGATGCCCGCGTGGATGACGCCGGAGTTGTGCCCGGTCTGGTGGGCCGCGACGCGGTCCTCCTTCTCGAGCACGACCAGGCTCGCGCCCGGCCGCTCCGCCAGCAGCTTCATCGCCGTCGCCAGGCCGACGATCCCGCCGCCGATGACCGCGTAATCATAGATCTGCGGCGCCGATTCGCGACCGGAGCCGGTGTCGGCGACGTCGGCGCGCACCGTGCGGGGAGTCTCGTCGCGCGGCGGCACGTCGGCCGCCTCCGCGGGCGTGGTGGGGACCGGGTCGACGGGCTCCGTCATGATGCGCTCGCCCCCTGCGTGGCCGGCTCGAGGGCCGGCTGCGGGAACGCCGCGTCCTGCTCGGCGCGCAGCTCGTCGGCCAGCCGGCCGGCCGGCACCGTGACGTCGGCGTACGAGATGACCTCGTCCTTGGCGACGTCGCGGGTCAGCACGCAGCCCTCCGCGAGGCCCACCGGAATGAGATTCTCAGCCGCCGCGATCGGCGCCTTCTCGCACTCGCCGTAGTAGGTGTACCCGCCGAGCGCGTCGAGCGTCTCCCCCGCCTTGAGGTCGCGCTTGGCGACGGTGACGACCTCGACCCGCGGGGTGCCCAGCGGCTTGATCGTCGCGTCACCGAGCAGCGCCGCGCGGGCGATCGTGTTCGGCACCTCGAAGTGGCACAGGTGGTAGGGCGTGTAGAAGCTGTACAGCGGCCCCTCACCGAGCTTGTAGAGGTTGAGGTAGTGCTGCTGCTTGGGGTCGTCGTGCGTGGCGAGCACGTACACGCCCGGGCCCGGCTTGGAACCCACGACGTAGTCGACGGCGCCGCCGAGCTCCTTGAGCTCATCGACGTCGTACATGCTCGTCAGCTCGTCGACGTGCCCCTTGTGCTCGCGCTGCAGGCAGCCGCGCTTGTGCACGCTCAGGCCGGCGGCGTTGGCGACGAGCGCCTGCTCGACGCTGACCTTCGTGCCGTCGGCGAAGCTCGTCACCATGTGCGGGTCCTGGCCCCACTTCTCGGCGAAGCCCTTCTGGGTCGTCGGCGTGCGGTACGGGTCCTGCAGGCCCTTGATGTTGCCCGCGACCAGCGGCGTCAGGCCCAGGCCGCGCACGAACCGGATGAGGTTCATCTGCACGCCCGGCTGGTCGCCGTCGCAGCCGGTGTAGACCAGGCCGGCCTCGGTGAACTTCTTGTTGAGGATCGAGCCGATCGTCGCGTCGACCTCGGCGTTCATCAGCACGAGGTGCTTGCGCCCGGCGAGCGTGTCGAGCGCCAGGCGCGCCCCGAACTCCACGGAGCCGGTGCAGTCGACGACCACGTCGACGCCGTGCGCGCCGGTCATCGCCTCGTGGTTGCTCGTCACCGCGTGCCGGCCCTCGCCGACCACCCGGTCGACGTCGGCTGCGGTGTCGACGACCTCGATCGCGTCGGCGTCGATCCCGGCGTTCTCCAGCGCGAACACGCCCTTCTGGGGGGTCCGGGCGAAGACGACCGCGACGCTCTGGCCCGCGACGGTGTTCGTGATGTGGTTGATCAGGCCCTTGGCCATGAAACCGGGGCCGGCGATGCCGACGCGGATCGGGCTCCCGGCGGCGTCGCGGGAGGCGAGCAGGGTGTCGGTGATGATCATCGGATCGCCTTCCCGTCCCAGTCCGGCCATGCCTTGTCCTTGTCGGAGATGACCTCGACCTCGCCGGGCCACTCCAGGCCGAAGGCCGGGTCGTCGTAGCGCTGCCCACGCTCGGCGGACGGGGTGTACATGCCGCTGACCTGGTACATGACTTCTGTGTCATCTGTCGTCGTCAAATACCCGTGGCCGCAGTACGGCGGGATCCACAGCGCGCGCCGGTTGTCGGCGCTCAGCTCGACCATGACGTTCTGGCCGAACGTCGGGCTGTCCTCGCGCAGGTCCAGGCAGCAGTCGACGATCGTGCCGCGGGTGCAGCGCACGAGCTTGCCCTCGGCGGCGGGCTCGATCTGGCGGTGCATGCCGCGCATCGTGCCCTTCTTGGCGTTCCAACTCATGTTGGCCTGGGCGACGTGGGTCTCGATGCCGTGCGCCGCGAACTCGTCCTGGCAGAACGTGCGGGCGAAGCCGCCGCGCTCGTCGCCGAACGGCGTGAGGTCGATGATCCAGCAGCCGTCGACGGCCGTTTCCGTGAACTTCATGCTCACCACTCCCGCTTCCAGAACAGCTTCTCGTCGACCTGGCCGGTCTTCAGCAGCCACTCGATCTGCTTGAGCCGGGTGTGCCCGCGGCCGGTGAACGTGGCCTCGTCGAGCTGGATCGCGTCGAAGACCTCGTGCAGCTGCTTGGCGCCCTTGGCCAGATCCCAGTCGCAGACCAGGCCCAGGTCGCTGATCTTGTCGAAGTTGACCTTGTACGACCGGTTGTCGGCGCCCGGCTCCCCGAAGCTCAGCTGGCAGCCGGTGAACTCGTTGGCCACCGTCTCCGCGATCTCGCGCACCGTGTAGTTGTTGTCGATGGAGCCGGAGTTGAACGCCTGGCCGTGGATCTTCTCCACCGGCGAGTCGAGCATCAGCAGGATGCCCTTGCACAGGTCCAGCGCGTGGGCCATCGGGCGCCACGGGGTGCCGTCGGAGGTCATCGCGATGACGCCGGTGGTGTAGGCCAGGCCGGAGAGGTTGTTCAGCACGATGTCGAAGCGCTGCCGCGGGCTCGCGCCGAAGGCGGTGGCGTTGCGCAGGGCGACGGGGTGGAAGTTGTCGTCCGCCATCTCCCACAGGTCCTGCTCGGTGAGGTACTTGCACTTGCCGTAGGCGGTCTGCGGGTTGACCGGGCTCGTCTCGTCGACGGTGCCGTCGGCCACGCCGTACACCGAGCAGGAGCTCATGTAGACGAACCGCTCGACGCCGGCGGCCTTGGCGGTGCGGGCCACGTGGCTGCTGCCGAGGTGGTTGATGTCGTAGGTGATCGGGCCGACGAGGTCGCCGACCGGGTCGTTGCTCAGCTCGGCGAGCGCGACGACGGCGTCGACGCCCTCGAAGTCGGCCTCGGTGAGGTTACGCATGTCCTTGGCCAGCGTCAGCGCCTCGCTGCGCAGGCCGTTGTACAGCCAGCCGTTCTTGTAGAAGCCCGTGTCGACGGCGACGACCTCGTGTCCCGCGTCGATCAGCATCGGGGCCAGCAGACAGCCGATGTAGCCATCGGTGCCGGTGACAAGAATCTTCATGCTCAGTTCCACACCTTCCAGGGCGCCGTGCCCTTGCTCCACAGGGTCTCCAGCAGGTTCCGGTCGCGCAGCGTGTCCATCGGCTGCCAGAACCCGTCGTGCTTGAACGCGTTGAGTTGGCCCGCGTGCGCCAGGTTGCGCAGCGGTCCCTGCTCGAAGACGGTGTCGTCACCGTCGATGTAGTCGATGACCGAGGGCTCGAGCACGAAGTAGCCGGCGTTGATCCAGGCGCCGTCGCCGGCGGGCTTCTCCATGAACGACTCGATCTTGGTCTCGTTGGCTCCGAGCACCAGCGCGCCGAAGCGGCCGGCGGGCTGCACGGCCATCATCGTGGCCTCCAGGCCCTCGCTCTTGTGGAAGGCGATCTCGGCGCTGATGTCGGCGTCGGTCACGCCGTCGCCGTAGGTGAAGCAGAAGGTCTCGTCGCCGACGTGCTCACGCACGCGGGCGAGGCGGCCGCCGGTCATCGTCTCGGCGCCGGTGTCGACGAGCGTGACGCGCCAGTCCTCGGCGGACCGGTTGTGCACGGTCATCTCGTCCTTGCCGAGGTCGAACGTCACGTCGGAGCGGCGCATCGCGTAGTTCGCGAAGTAGTCCTTGATGACCTCGCCCTTGTAGCCGCAGCACACCACGAAGTCCTTGATGCCGTGCGCGGCATAGCTCTTCATGATGTGCCACATGATCGGGTAGCCCCCGACCTCGACCATCGGCTTCGGCCGCAGCGCCGTCTCCTCGCTCAGACGCGTGCCGAGTCCACCGGCCAGAATGACTGCCTTCATCGTGCCCCTCCCCGGGCGTGTCGAATCGTCGCGGGCATGTCTGTAAAAACCCCCTGATAAACGCTGCGTCGCTCCCGGCGACGCGCTTCCCCCTGCGCGGGCCTCCTCGGGCCAAAAGGCACACCGTAGCGAGGCATTGCGCTGTGGGAAACTATACAAGCGTCCGACTGGAATCTCACATCCGTACGGACATGGTAGGCATGCCGCGGCGGGGTCCCGCGACCCTCGCCATCGCGGCAGGTGGCCTCGTCGAGCCTCGGACGACCTACGGAAGCAATCGGATTCCCCTCCGCCACCAGGCCGATTCCGGGGCGCGCACGCCCTGTTCAGGGCGGTCATGGCCCGGTTCGACGATGAATACAAGCGTGCGTGGAGCACTTTGCGCATCGAATGCGCACAACGAATTGTCCGACCTCGAATGAGGGCCGATCAACGCCGTAATGAGTGCCTCACGCCTTGCGCGTGTAGTTCGGCGCCTCGACGGTCATCTGGATGTCGTGCGGGTGACTCTCCTTGAGGCCGGCCGCGGTGATCCGCACGAACCGGCCCCGGGCGCGCAGCTCCGGCACCGTGCGCGCCCCCACGTAGAACATCGACTGCCGCAGACCGCCGACGAGCTGGTAGGCGACCGCCGACAGCGGGCCCCGGTAGGCCACCTGCCCCTCGACACCCTCGGGCACCACCTTGTCGTCGTCCGAGACGTCGGCCTGGAAGTAGCGGTCCTTGGAGTACGAAACCCCGCGTCCACGGGAGGCCATCGCGCCGAGCGACCCCATGCCGCGGTACGACTTGTACTGCTTGCCGTTGATGAACACCAGTTCGCCCGGGCTCTCCTCGCAGCCGGCGAGCAGCGAGCCGAGCATCACCGTGTCGGCCCCGGCGACGAGGGCCTTGGCGATGTCGCCGGAGAACTGCAGGCCACCGTCTCCGATGAGGGGCACACCGGCCGGGCGGGCCGCCAGGGAGGCGAGGTGGATCGCGGTCACCTGCGGCACGCCGACCCCCGCGACGATGCGGGTGGTGCAGATGGAGCCGGGCCCGACCCCGACCTTGATGGCGTCGGCCCCGGCGTCGACGAGAGCCTGGGCTCCCTCCCGGGTGGCGACGTTGCCGCCGATGACGTCGACACCCGCGGCGGCCGGGTCGCTCTTGATCCGCCGGATCATGTCGGTGACGCCGCGGGCGTGCCCGTTGGCGGTGTCGACGACGAGCACGTCGACGCCGGCTTCGACGAGCGTCATCGCGCGCTCCCAGGAGTCGCCCCAGAAACCGGCTGCGGCGCCGACGCGCAGCCGTCCGGCGTCGTCCTTCGTCGCGTGCGGGTACTGCTCGGACTTCGTGAAGTCCTTGACGGTGAACAGGCCGCGCAGCCGTCCCGCGTCGTCGACGAGCGGCAGCTTCTCGATCTTGTGGCGGGCCAGCAGCGCCAGCGCGTCGTTCTTGTCGACGCCGACCGGGGCCGTGACCAGCGGCATCGGGGTCATCACCTCGCTGACCCGCCGCTGCGCGTCGGTCTCGAAGCGCAGGTCGCGGTTGGTGATGATGCCGAGCAGGCGGTCATCGGGGTCGACGACGGGCAGCCCCGAGATTCGGAACTGCCCGCACAACTCGTCGACCTGACGCAACGTGGCGTCGGGCGAGACCGTGACCGGGTCGGTGATCATGCCCATCTCCGAGCGCTTCACCTGGTCAACGTGGCGCGCCTGGTCGTGGATCGACAGGTTGCGGTGCAGCACACCCAGGCCGCCCTGACGGGCCATGGCGATCGCCATCCGCGACTCGGTGACGGTGTCCATCGCGGCCGACAGCAGCGGCATGCTCACCGTGATGTTGCGGGTCACGCGGCTGGAGGTGTCGGCCTCCGAGGGGATGACATCGGTCTCCCCGGGCAGCAGGAGCACGTCGTCGTAGGTGAGGCCGGTGAGGGCGAAGGGGTCGTGTTCCGGCTCCGGGCCGGGCGGCGGTGTCGGTGCGGGTTGCTCACTCCGCACTGCCAGGGTGCGCTCGTCAAGTTCCGTGCTCGTCGCCCACTGCATGACGTGATTCTAGGCGCCGCGGCCGAATGCTCCTATTCGCTCAGTCGCGTTCGGCCGGGCCGGAAGCGCCGTCGCGCAGCACGAAACCCACGCCCCGACTCCGGGCGTGGGTGCGGCTACGGTCGACGGCCGGCGCACGTCCGGCCGATCGTCAGTCGGTGGGCGTCGTCGGAGACGGTGTCGGAGAGGCGGACGGCGTCTCCTCCGGCGCGCTGGGCTCGCTCGTCGCGCTCGGCGCGCTCGCGGCGGCCGCCGAACTGCTCGACGACGACGAAGAGGACGACGACGAAGACGAGGCGGAGCTGGATCCGCTCGCCGCGCCGGTCGAGCTCGACGCGCTGCCGGAGCGGGTGGTGGTCGACGAGGTGGGCGTGCGGTCACTGCTGGACCCGCCGCGGGTCATGCCGGCGCCGGGAAGCACGCCCGCGGTGCTCCGGGTGGTGCTCGAGCTGCTCGGTTGGCGGGTCTTTGTCGGCGTGCTCCGCGGCGACGAAGACTTCGAGGCGCTCGAACTGCTCGACGAATGCGAGCTGCTCGGGCTCTCCGGAGCGGACGTTGCGGGGTCAGTGGCCGGCGGCTCCGAGGTCGGGTCGGCGTGCTCACTCGGCTCCGTCGCCGCCGCGGGCTGCGAATCGCTCGCTGGGGAGGCCGGCGAGGTCAACGGAGCCAGCCCGGTCGCAGTCAGTGAGGTGACCAGAGCGGACGCAGCCGACGGCGGCAACCCGATGGCCGAGGTCACCGACGTCGTGCTCGGGCTCGGCGCCGCCACGATCGACGGCGTGCTCGTGCTCCTGGAGGTCGGCGAGGCGGTACCCGCAGCGGCCAGTTCGGCCTCGTCGACCATGACGTCGAGGGCCTGGACCTGGGCCTTGACGGAGGGGTCGGGGTTAGGGCCGGCCTGCCCCTGCATGGCCTCGACGATCTCCCGTGCCTCGTCGGTGCGCCCGGCGGAGATGCGGTCGGCGACGACCTTGACCATGACGTCGTCGAGCTTCTCCGGGCTCGTCGACGCCAGCCCCGCGGGCATGTCGACACGCGCCTTCTGCACGATCGTCGACATGATCGGCACATCCTGGCCGGTGAGCGCCGCAGCGACCCCACCACCGGACATCGTCACCGCGAGCACGCCGGCGACCGCGGCAGCCCGGGCACCCGGAATGCGGATGGTGCGCGGCGCCGGGCGCTGCGCGATCGATCGGATCGGTGTGATCTCCGGCGCGATCGTCGCAGCGACCGCCGGGCTCTTGCCCCGCAGGCCCAACGGCCCGGTGCGGTCGTCCATCGCCGCCGCGTCCGCATCGATCTGCGCCGTCCACGACGCCAACATCTCTTCGAGGCCGTCGAACGACGCGTTGTCGCGTCGCCCGATCCGATCGAGTAGATCGTCATCCGCGTGAATGGCACCGAGCCCCAAAGACTCGTCCCTAGTCACGGCTCCCCCTTGTCCCGCCTGTCATAGAGCGCCCGCAACCGGCCCAACGCCCGGTGCTGCGCAACTCGAACCGCCCCCGCGGTCATTCCCAACGCTTGCGCCGTTTCTTCGGCTGACAAGCCTACCGCCACCCGCAACGTGAGCAGTTCACGCTGGTGGGCCGGAAGTTCCTGCATCATCGCCCACACCTCGTCGGCCTGGGCCCCGGCCATCGCCAGGTCTTCCGGACCCGCCGACAGGTCGGCGTCGTCCGGGAACTCGTCGGTGGGCACCGGGGTGCGAATCGCCGCGCGCTGCACGTCCGCAACCTTGCGGGCGCAGATGGAGTAGACGAACGCCTCGAAGGGCACACCGCGTTCGTCATACCGAGACAGCGACGTCAACACTGCGATGCACACCTCCTGCGCGGCGTCTTCGGCGGCATTCGCCGCCTGCGGAAATCGACCCAGTCGAGCCCTCGCGTAGCGGAACGCGCGTTCGCGCACCGCCCGCATGAGTTCTTCGAGCGCCACCGAATCACCGGCCATGGCCTGGGCAGCCATGGACGCCATCGGAGATCCGGCGCTCATGTCTTCCATCGCTTGGGAGTGCCCCGGCGTTACGCTCTGGCCGCCCGCGGTTGCTTTTTCTTGGGCGGGCGTCCGAGACGGGGTGTCGTGGCGCACCGTGGCAGCCTCCGACGTGTCACTCGAATCCGCCTGGCCCGCGGCGGCACCCGCGTTCGCGGCCCGGCGCCGGCGGAACATGTCGCGAGAAGGCGCTGTCATGCGACCGCCTCGCGCTCCGAAGCCACAGGCTCCCCGTTTCCGCTCGTCTCTCCTGCCGTCGTCGTCGCCGCGATCTCACGCGCGGGTCGGACCGGCGGAACAATGCGAGGTTTGCCACCTCGCAACTGCGGGTAATCGAGCCGCGACAGGGCGCGACGCGTGAGACCGCACGTTCCACACATACCTGTTGTAGAGGGTGCCGCATCCTCGCGGCCTGATCAAGCTGAACCGACCCACCGACGCAGCCTCAGGAGGCACCACGTGGCCGAGATCTCCCGACTGCCCGGGCCGGTGGCCGACCGATGGGACTGGCAGCTCGAGGGCGCCTGTCGCGAGGCCAGCCCGGAGACGTTTTTCCACCCCGAGGGCGAGCGCGGCCCGGCGCGCCGCAACCGCGACGCCGCCGCCAAGGCCATGTGCCTGCGCTGCCCGGTGCTCCAGCAGTGCCGTGAGCACGCCCTTCGCGTGCGCGAGCCCTACGGCGTCTGGGGCGCCATGACCGAGGAGGAGCGCGAAGCGCACTACCGCAGCACGATCGCGGCCGCCTCCTGACGGTCGAGCGGTCGCATCGGTCACGTCCGTCGGGTCCAAGCCTCCGGCCACGACGGGCGGTCCGCAACCGCACCACCGCGACCCGCACCACAACATCACGACGAAGCGGGCCCGGCATGACGCCGGGCCCGCTTCTCGTCGCTGGTCGACGAACCTCGCTCGAGACTCGTTCGGCTCAGTGGCCGTGACCGTGGCCGTGCCCGACCTCGGGCTCCGGCTCCTTCTTCTCGACGACGAGCGTGTCGGTGGTCAGCACCATCGACGCGATCGACTCGGCGTTGCGCAGCGCCGACCGGGTCACCTTGACGGGGTCGATGATGCCCTTGGCGACGAGGTCGCCGTACTCACCGGTCGCGGCGTCCAGGCCGCTGCCCGCCTCCAGCTCGCGCACGCGGGCGACCGCGACGTAGCCCTCGATGCCGGCGTTCTCGGCGATCCAGCGCAGCGGCTCGGCGACCGCCTTGCGCACGATCGCGACACCGGTGGCCTCGTCACCGGAGACCTCGAGGCCGTCGAGCGCCTTCGCGGCGTGCAGCAGGGCGGTGCCGCCACCGGCGACGATGCCCTCCTCGATGGCCGCGCGGGTCGCGGAGATCGCGTCCTCGATGCGGTGCTTCTTCTCCTTGAGCTCGACCTCGGTGTGCGCGCCGACCTGGATGACGCAGACGCCACCGGCGAGCTTGGCGAGGCGCTCCTGGAGCTTCTCGCGGTCCCAGTCGGAGTCGGTGCGCTCGATCTCGGACTTGATCTGGCCCACGCGGGCCTCGACCTCGCCGGCCTCACCGGCTCCGTCGACGATCGTCGTGTTGTCCTTCGTGACGACGATGCGGCGGGCCTGGCCGAGCATCTCCAGGTCGACGCCCTCGAGCTTGAGGCCGACCTCCTCGCTGACGACCGTGGCGCCGGTGAGGATCGCGATGTCCTGCAGCATCGCCTTGCGGCGGTCGCCGAAGCCGGGGGCCTTGACGGCGACGACCTTGAGGATCTCGCGCATGCGGTTGACGACCAGCGTGCTCAGGGCCTCGCCGTCGACGTCCTCGGCGATGATCAGCAGCGGCTTCTTGGCCTGCGCGACCTGCTCCAGCAGCGGCAGGATGTCGGCGATCGCGGAGATCTTGCCCGAGTTGACGAGCACCAGGGCGTCCTCGAGCACGGCCTCCATGCGCTCGGGGTCGGTGACGAAGTACGGCGAGAGGTAGCCCTTGTCGAACTGCATGCCCTCGGTGAACTCCAGGGCCGTCGCCGACGTCTGGCTCTCCTCGACGGTGATCACGCCGTCCTTGCCGACCTTGTCGAAGGCGTCGGCGATGAGCGAACCGATCTCCGTGTCCTGCGCCGACAGGCTCGCGACCTGGGCGATCTCGTCGCGGTTCTCGACCTCGCGGGCCGTCTCCAGCAGCGCGTCGCTCATCGCCGTGACGGCCTTGTCCATGCCGCGCTTGAGCCCGGCCGGCCCGGCGCCCGCGGCCACGTTGCGCAGACCCTCCTTGACCATGGCCTGAGCCAGCACGGTCGCGGTGGTCGTACCGTCTCCGGCGATGTCGTTGGTCTTGGTGGCGACCTCCTTGGCGAGCTGCGCGCCGAGGTTCTCGTAGGAGTCCTCGAGCTCGATCTCGCGGGCGATCGTCACACCGTCGTTCGTGATCGTGGGTGCGCCCCACTGTTTGTCGATGACGACATTGCGGCCCTTGGGGCCCAGCGTCACCTTGACCGCATTGGCGAGCGCGTCGACACCGCGCTCCAGCGACTTGCGGGCGGAGTCGTCGAACTCCAGCGTCTTGGCCATGAAGTGGTCCTTCTCTCCTCGTCGCGCCCGATCGGGCGCGCGGATGCTTCAGCTGCTTCAGCTGCGATGTGATCTGCCGTGATGAACGGGGAAAGCCCCGGACGCACCGTGGCGGCGCGTGCCGGGGCCTTCACCGCGAGGTGCTGCGAGCCTTGAGCTCAGACGCTCAGCGCTCGACGACAGCGAGAACGTCGCGGGCCGAGAGGATGAGGTACTCCTCACCCGAGTACTTGACCTCGGTGCCGCCGTACTTGCTGTAGATGACCTTGTCGCCGACCTTGACGTCGAGCGGAACGCGGTTGCCGTTGTCGTCGACACGGCCCGGACCGATCGCCAGGACCTCGCCCTCCTGGGGCTTCTCCTTGGCGGTGTCCGGGATGACCAGACCGGAGGCCGTGGTCTGCTCGGCCTCGCTGGACTTGACGACGATGCGGTCCTCGAGCGGCTTGATGGAAACCGACACGCTTCGACCCTTCCTTCGACGCGCCCGGCATCGGGCGCGGACTGACGTTGTGGTGCGCACCGCTGCCGTGTAGCCGCCGTCGCGGGGGTCGACCACGGGCCTCGATGACGCATGATTCCCACCTCGACCCAGCGCGGCACCGCTCGCGCGGCTTAGCACTTGGCGGGTCGGAGTGCTAATGCGAATCTAGGCCGCCGATTAGCACTCGGTCAACTTGAGTGCCAGCGAGTCGGCGCGTCGCGCCCGCGCGAGGGTCCGTCGCCCCCGCGAGACCAGTGTCTTGCATCGTGAACCCGCCTGTGCCGCCGGGCCCGTCGAGCCCTTCGGCGGGCCCGAACCGGCCGCGATCGACGGTGACCCACACCTGCCCACCCACACGCCGCTTATCTTTTGGACAGGCGTTCAAGACGCTCAACCAGCTCGGGGATTGTGCTGGTCAGGGGGCGTCCGAGGGGGTGTGGGATGCGCATCGATCGGCGAGTTTCACGGCGGGCCGGATGGATTCGACGCCGGGGCGCCACGGCGCTCACGGCGGCGACGGCGCTCGTGGCCGTGGGAGGCGGGCTCGGGGGCGGGCTCGCCTCGCCG
>NZ_BCNQ01000119.1 GCF_001515525.1 Piscicoccus intestinalis NBRC 104926
TGCCGGTCGCCCGCGACCGGCGGGGCGGCCCACCGGGCGGATGAGCCCGACCGCGGCCCCGGGTGACGGCGAGCCGCGCAAGGCCAAGCTCACCGTCTCCCGGATCGATCCGTTCTCGGTGATGAAGATCAGCTTTCTGCTGTCGGTGGCGCTCGGCATCGCCGGGGTGGTCGTCGTCGCGGCGCTGTGGCTGATGCTCAACTCGATGGGCGTGTTCGCGACGATCAACGACACGTTCAACGAACTGCAGGCCTCCGCGCAGCCGGAAGACCGGTTCAGCGTCATCGACATGCTCGGTTTCGGCCGGGTGCTGTCGCTGTCGATCGTCTTCGGTGTCGTCGACGTCATTCTCATGACGGCGATCGCCACGATCACCGCGTTCATCTACAACATCTGCGCGGCGCTCGTCGGAGGCATGCAGGTCACGCTCACCGACGACTGACAGCACGCGCGCCTGAGCCCCGGCGGGGAACCTCGCCGGGGCTCGGTCGTGTCCCGGCCCTCGTCACCGCGGATTCAGCCAACTGGCGCTTGGCGTTCAACCTCCGTTAACGTGAGAGCCCCCATATCTGGTCGCTCGTCCTGATCCGGGGCTGTCGCAGGGGAACGGCAGGCCTTGGTGAGGCCCTCATGTCTCTTCTGACTCGTACTCGTTCCGGCGTCTCGTCGGCCACCAGCAGCACACCGACGGCGCCGGCCGCGTCGGCTACGCCGAGTGCGCCGACCGGGTCGGTGCCGCACCGGCTCCGCGCGTTCTGGCACGCCGAGGCTCGTCGTGACAACCTGCCGACCTGGGTGGCCGACGTCGTGGCGCTCACGCCGATCGTCGGCACGGTGGTGCTCGGTCTGATCTACCTGGTGCACCGGCCCGCGTACTACTTCGTGCTGCGCGAGGACATGCCGGTTGAGTGGATGCAGTTCGCCTGCCTGCTGTTCGTCGCGGGCCTCGCGGCGATCACGGCGGCGCGGGTGCGGGGGCGCTCGTGGCTGCTGACGGGCTTGCTCCTCGTGCTGGCGCTCGGGGCGTTCGGCCTGGCCGGCGAGGAGATCTCCTGGGGTCAGCGGGCTTTCGCGTGGGGCACCCCCGCCGAGCTCGCCGCGATGAACATGCAGGCCGAGACGAACATCCACAACGTCCAGGTGGCCGGGCTGCCGGTGCAGCAGGCGTTCAAGCTCGTGTCGTTCCTGCTGGCGGTCGCGGGACTGGCGCTGGCCTGGTTCACCCGGGCGCCGCGGCCGCGGCTGCGCGGCAGGTTCTGGGAGACGGTGTCGGCGCCGACGTACACGATGGTCGGCTCCGCGACGATGGTCGTCTACTGGGCGGCGGTGGTCGTGGCGCCGGTGAGCCCGGTGGTGCGCTACCAGGAATGGGCCGAGGCGTGCCTGTACCTGTCTCTGGGGGCGTTGGTGCTGGCCATCAGCACCCGGGTCAACGTCATGGCCGGGTCCGGCCCCATCAGCGGGGGCCGGCCGGTGCGCGCGGCGCCAGATCGCGCGGGGATCATCATGCTCGTCGTCGTGCTGACGGTCACCGTGGTGCTGGCCGCGTTGAGCGCGTATCACGGCATCGTCCCGCTCAACAACCCCGAGGCCCTGGGAGGCTGAGGCGGCGCCCCGACTGCCTGCCGCCGGACGGTTGACGGGGGCGGGGGCGATTTCGTCCGCCGACGTGGCGTGCGGTAACGTTGGTGACCGCGCGCCGAGCGTGACCAAGCACGAATCGGCGGGTATCCGGGCCTATAGCTCAGACGGTTAGAGCGCTTCCCTGATAAGGAAGAGGCCACAGGTTCAAGTCCTGTTAGGCCCACCCGGAGGCCGGCGACAGTCGGCCGGTCGACAGAGTCGGGGCGGTTCTCCACGGAGCCGCCCCGTTGCTTTCGCCGGGCACGCGCCGACCGGCGTGGCCCTGGACCGAAGGGAGCGAACATGAAGCGCATCCTCCTGCTGGCTGCGGCCGCGGCCGGGGCCGTCGTCGTCGGCCAGCGGATCAACGCCCAGCGCGCCGAAGCCGACCTGTGGGCCCAGCTCACCGACGAGGCGCCCGCCGCCTCGCCGGAGCCCGACCCGCGTCCGACTCCCGGCCAGGGCTAGGCTGCGGCACACTGAACGTCGGGCCGGCCGGCACGGTCAGCCCGCCCGCCGACTCCGGTCGGCACCCGGGGCCATGGCGCAATTGGTAGCGCACCTGCTTTGCAAGCAGGGGGTTGGGGGTTCGAGTCCCCCTGGCTCCACCAGAATGTTTCGCCAACTTCGGGAGACCGAATCGGAGACTGCTGAAGACCTGGACAGCGGCTCTTCTGAGCCGGTCTGGGGCAACGGCAGTTGGAGCCGGCTCCGGTCAACACCGAATGGTGTAGGCAGTCTAGGACGGATCTTGCGGGTGGTCTGAGACGGATTTCGCAGGCCTTCAAGGACGGATCCTGCAGATGAGCGGATTCGACTCGAAGGACATGTTGGGCCTCATCACCGGGTTGGCCGAACGCCCCGAGTGCCGCGTGAAGACGTCGATGCCCGGGTGCCTTGGCCACGTCTGGGGGGGCGCGCTAGCCGGAGGCGCTGGCTACGTTATCCACAGTGTCTCCGCGGGCAAAGCGGTGCTGTGTCGACGAGCGCTACCGTTCCGGCGTCGAAGAAGGCACCATCGAGGAACGGGAAGGAGTAGCCATGACGATCTCCGCAGTGCCGCCTCGCCTCATCGATGCGAACGAGTTCTGGGACACCTACGCCGACCGTGAGCCGACGTACGAGCTCGTCGCGGGCATCCCGGTCATGACCCCTTTCGAGGATTTCGAGAACACCGCGGCGATCGGATGGCTCACCCATCTGTTGATCGCGACCTTCGGGCGCCGGTATCAGTACGCTCCGCACGCCGGCCTGCACCTTCCCGCCGCGGACGGTGGCCCCGACACGATCCGCGTCCCCGACCTGGTCGTGCGCGAGCGCGCCGCGTGCGCACCGTCTCGGGGTGATGTGTTGGGAGTCGTGCTCGTCGTGGAAGTGGTCTCGCCCGCCTCGACGGCCACCGATTGGATCGACAAGCGCCGCGAGTACGCTGCGGCGGGCATCGAGCACTACCTCATCGTCGATGTCCGCGGGCCTGTCCCCCTGGTCTGGTTGTTGAGCGGACCTGGCGGCGCTCCGGCGACGTACCCCGATCCCGGCGGCGACGGCGGCGCCGTCACGTTCACGATCGGCGGCACCACCATGACGGTGACCAGTCCGGACATAGCCGACGCCCTGTAAAGATGCGGACTGCCTCCTGCGCGAGGTCGCCGCAGACCCTGGTCGAGCTGACAGGCTGCGCCGGGTGGGGCTCTGAGGCCGCTGGTTAGGGTGGCGAGACCACCGATCGGCCGGAGGGGAATTGCATGGGGAGCTCAAGGCGGCTGGGCGTCATCGGAGTCGGTGCCATCGCGCAGGCCATCGTCGACGGGCTGTCGGGTGACGGCGCGCCCGACGTCGTGCTCTCGCCGCGCGGGGCCGCCGTCAGCGCGGACCTGGCTCAGCGGCACCCCAACGTCACGGTCGCACCGGACAACCAGGGTGTCGTCGACGCCAGCGACGTGCTGCTCATCACCGTGCGGCCCGACGACGTCGCCGCCGTGCTCGACGCGTTGACGGTGCCGGGCGACCGGCTCGTCGTCAGTGCCGTCGCCGGGTGGACCCTGGCGGCGTTGCGCGAGCACCTGCCCGAGCAGCCGCGGCTCGTGCGCACGATCCCGATGCCCGCCGTCAGCGAACGCCGCGGCGTCACCGCCATCTACCCCGCCGATCCCGTCGTCGAGGAGCTGTTCACCTCCCTCGGCGAGCCCGTCGTCGTCGAGAGCGAGGACGTCTTCGCCGCGTTCTCCGCGGTCACCGCCACCGTGTCCAGCTACCTCGCCTACCTCGACGTCATCGCCGGCTGGCTGGGTCGGCACGGGCTCGACGCCCCCGAGGCCGACCAGTTCGTGCGCGGGCTGTTCCACGGCGTCGGGACCGCCCTCGACGACCACGACACCACGCTGAGCGACCTCGTCGGCGACCACGAAACCCCCGCCGGACTCAACGAGCAGGTGCGGCGCACCTGGTTCGATCCCAACCGCGCCGAGCTCGAGGCCGCCCTCGACGAGGTGCTGCGACGGGTCACCGGTACGGACGCGTCGTGACGTCCCGGCTCGCACCGGTGAGCCGCGGCGCGCACCGGCTGCGGCCGTGTGCAGGCGGTGTAGCCGCCGCACCGTCGTTGCCGAACGTGTCGCCCGCATCGGGATCACGTTTCGCGCCCGCAGCGGGGTCATGCTTGGCGCCCGTATCAAGCGCTGAGCCACTTATCCACAGCCTGTGGACACCCTTCGGACTATCACCGCTCATGGCCGGCCCCGCTCGATTTCGCGAAAGCCCTGTTCAGCGGGTTGGGGTTCCGGGGAGCCACCGGGTGGTGATAGTCCGAAAGGTGAAGTCCCCCGGGCACCCGGCGGCGAGAGCCGGTGTGCCTCACCGGGGACGATCGAGAGGAGCGATATGACGACGCCATATGGGGCTTGGCCGTCGCCGATCACGGCGGCCTCGCTGGTGGAGGGCGCGAGCGCCGTCGGCGAGATCCGCAGCGACGGCGACGACGTGTGGTGGAGCGAGTCCCGGCCGTCCGAGGCGGGCCGCACCGTGCTCGTGCGGCACTCGGTCGACGGCACCCGTGAACTCTTTGAGCCACTCGGGACCGGCACCGACTGGAACGCGCGAACCGCGTTCAGCGAGTATGGCGGTGGCGCCTGGGGCGTGCGCGTCGGCCGGGTCGTGTTCGCGCACTGGGACGACCAGCGTCTCCACGCCGTCGCCCTCGACGCGGCGCCGTCGCAGCCGCCTGAGCCGACCCCGCCGAACCCGCCCGCCCCGGCTGGGGCGGCTGCCGGGGTGGCCGGCTCACCCGTTCCGGCCGACTCGCCCGCTCTGACCGGGTCGCCTGCTCCGGCCGACTCGCAGTCGGAGTCGTCGCGGCCGGCCTCGTCGGCCCCGCCGACCCCCTTGACCCCCGCGCCGCCCGTGCCGCGCGAGTGGCGCTACACCGAGCCGGTCTGGCTCGACGACGACTGGCTGCTGTGCGTGCGCGAAACCCACACTCCCGCCGTGATGGCCGAGCACGGCGAGGCGGTCACCGAGCTCGTCGCGGTGCCCACCGACGGCAGCGCCGCCACGAACCCCGACCGCGTGCGGGTGCTGTACAGCGGCCCCGACTTCATCCACTCCCCGGCGGTCCGCGGTGACCAGGTCGTCTTCCTGCAGTGGGAGCACCCGCGGATGCCCTGGGACGGCACCGAGGCGGTCCGCGCCCGCGTCGGCCGCGACGCCCACGGTGCGCCCGAGCTGGTCGACGTTCGCGTCGTCCTGGGGTCCGAGCGCGAGTCGGTGGTGCAGCCCGGGTTCGTCCATGGAGGCCGCGAGGGGGCAGTGGGTGCCGGGGATGCCGAGAGGGACAGTGGGCACCGCGGTGACGGCCGCGACGGCGGTGACGGCTGGCATGGCGCCGATGGCGCGGTGCTCGCGGCGAGCGACCGCACGAACTGGTGGAACCTGTGGCTGGTCAGGGCCGACGGGGACGCCCGCCCGCTGGTCACCTCCCGCGACGGTCGACCCACCCCTGACGGCGTCGACGCCGAGATGGCCGGACCCATGTGGGTCGGCGGCCTGCGCTGGTGGGCGCAGCTGCCGGACGGCCGCGTCGCGGTCGTCGTCACGAGCGAGGGCGCCCAGCGCCTGGCCGTCGTCGACCGCGACGGCGCGATGACCACGCTCGACACACCGTTCACCGAGATCAGCCAGCTCGTCGCGCACGGCGACGGCCTACTGCTCGTCGCCGCCACGCCGACTCAGGCTCCGGCGCCCTACCGGGTGGGCCTCGACGGGCCCGGGATCGAGCGGCTGCGGGATCCCGACCCGGCTCCGGTGGGGCCGGAGTGGTTTTCGGCCGCCGAGCACGTGACGTTCGATTCGGCCGACGGCCGGGTCGGGCACGCGCTGTACTACGCCCCGCGGAATCCGGAGGTCGAGGTGCCCGTGGGTGAGGCGGCGCCGCTGGTCGTCATGATCCACGGCGGCCCGACGTCGGCGGCGCGCAACCGGCTCTCGCTGGCCGTGCAGTACTGGACGACAAGGGGTTTCGCGGTGGTCGACGTCGACTACGGCGGCTCCACGGGCTACGGCCGCGCCTACCGCGACCTGCTCCAGGGCACCTGGGGCGTCGTAGATGTGCAGGACGCGGTGGCCGCCGCCGCCCACCTCGGCGCCCGCGGCGCGGCCGACCCGCGCCGGCTCGTCATCCGCGGCGGCTCCGCCGGAGGGTTCACGACCCTGGCCGCGCTGTGCTTCCACGACGTCTTCGCGGCGGGCTGTTCGCTGTACGGCGTCGCCGATCTCGCGGCCCTGGCCGCCGAGACCCACAAGTTCGAGAGCCGCTACCTCGACGGGCTCGTCGGCCCGTACCCGCAGGCCGCGGACGTGTACGCGCAGCGCTCCCCGATCAACCACGTCGACGGCTTCGACGCGCCGCTGCTCGTGCAGCAGGGCAGCGAGGACGAGGTCGTGCCGCCGAACCAGGCCGAGATGATCGTGGCCGCCCTCGCCGCGAAGGGCGTGCCGCACGCCTACCAGCTCTTCGAGGGCGAGGGCCACGGCTTTCGCCGCGCCGAGAACATCGTGCGGGCGCTGGAATCCGAGCTGTGGTTCTACCGCGCGGTGTTCGGCCTCGACGACCCCGACGACATCACGCCCGTCGAGGGCGCCGTCGGCCTGGCATGAGGCCGCCCCGACGACCGTGAGAACTGCGGGTCACGGTGGGAACTGCGACACGGACAGCAGTTCTCACCGCGGAGCGCAGTTCTCACGGTCGTTGGGCGTGGGGGTGGGGGTGGTGGGGGTGTGGGTGGGGTCATCGACGGACTTGCCTCCGGAACATCCAGCGCAGGAGCAGGGTGACTCCGGTGAAGAGCCCGATGCAGGCGACCCAGGCGACAACGCGCCACTCGAGCCCCACGCTGTCTGGCGCGGGGATCGGCTGCGGATCCGGGCCGAATAGCGCGGGGATGAACCCGATCGCGAAGACGGCTGAACCGGCGAGACATTCGAGAACGTCACGGCGATCGAGGTCGCCCCCGGAGCTCGGAATCCGGTTGATGTTGATGCGCGCGAGGGTCGGGCCACCCGTAATGAAGGCACCCCGACCTAGGGCGTCGATGATCAGGGAGCCGGTGGCTTCCGGCCGCGCAGCAGCACGATCACGACGCACACGAGCATGAGCACCACGCTGCTGACGTACCAGCGCACCGCCACCAGCTGATCGTTGCGCGCCTGCTGCGACATTCACCGAGCATGACATGCGGCGCGTCGTCACCCGCCTCGCCGGGCCGAGACGAAGACGACATACATACTCCTCACCCGGGCCGCATCGCCAACGCATCAGTGCAGGTCAGAAGTTCGCGGCAAGCGCGCGGATCCGAGTGTGTATGCCGTTTTCGTCTCTGCCCTCGATGGGTGATCCGGGCCAGCGGCCCAGGCAGCTCCGAGTGGCCGGCCCGCACGATCCGCAGCGAACGCGGAGTGTTCTTAGGCGGGAGAAGGGGTCGGCGTGGCTTGCGGGCAGCCGGGACCAGCGGCCGCGCCCCCGAACCACTGCTCGAGCACGCGCAGCACCCCCGAATCGTCGTTCGACCCCGCCTCGTGGCGAGCGGCGGCCCGCACCGGCGCCGGGGAGCCGGCCATCGCGTAGGAGTGGGCGCACAGCTGCAGCATCTCGACGTCGTTGCCGCCGTCGCCGAAAGCGGCGCACTGCGACGGGTCCAGGCCCCAGCGCCGCATGAGCATCTCCAGGCCGCGGCCCTTGTGCGCGCCGGGCGCGATGAGGTCGATGTTCTTGTGCCCGCTGGTGACCGGCACGACGACGCCTGCGAAGTCACGGGCCAGGGTGGCCATGACCTCATCGAACGTGGTCGGCGCGTCGAGGGAGAACTTGAACAGCTCGCCCAGGTGCGGCCGCAGGTCGGGCACCCGGGCGATCCGCGGGAAGTAGAACGAGATCTTCTCGAAGAACTCCTCGCTCGTCGTGTCGAGCACGTAGGCACCCTGGGAGCCCGACGCGACGAACTCGATGTCGGGGTGCGCGTCCAGGGCCGCGACGATGCGGGCGCAGTTGTCGGCGCCCAGCCGCCCGACCTCGAGCACGTGCGGTCCGTCGAGCACGTACGCCCCGTTGTCGGCGACGAATCCCAGCTCGTCGGCCAGCCCCGGGAAGTAGCCCGCGAGCTGCTCGTACTGGTTGCCGCTGGCGATGACGAGCCGGGTGCCGGCCCGCCGCATCGCCGCGTACACGCGGGCGAAGCGCTCGCGGTCGTAGTCGCGGTCGCTGCGCAGAAAGGTGCCGTCCATGTCGACGGCGACGAGCCGGGGTGGTGGGGGCATGGGTCATTTCTACCCGTGCCCCCACGCGCCCCGAACGCGGCGCCAGCCGCTACTTCGCGTACGGAAGCCCCGCGGGCGCGCCGGAGAGGTTGACGAGGATGTTCTTCGTCTGCTGGTAGGTGTCGAGGATCATCTTGTGGGTCTCGCGCCCGATGCCGCTCTCCTTGTAGCCGCCGAACGGCGCGCCGGCCGGGAAGGCGTTGTACTGGTTGACCCAGACGCGGCCGGTGCGCACGCGGGTGGCGACGCGGATGGCGCGCTCCAGGCTCCGGCTGAAGACACCGCCGCCGAGGCCGTACGGGGAGTTGTTGGCCATGTCGACGACCTCGTCTTCGTCCTTGAACGGGATGACGACGCCGACCGGGCCGAAGATCTCCTCCTGCGCGACGCGCATGTCGTTGTTGCCGACCATGAGCGTGGGCTGCATGAACGCGCCCTGCGCGAGCGCGCCCTCCGTGTAGCGCTGCCCGCCGACGGCGACCTTCGCGCCCTCGGCGGCGCCGATCTCGACGTAGCCGAGGATCTTCTTCAGCTGGGTCTCGTTGATCTGCGCGCCCATCTGCGTCTGTGGGTCGAGCGGGTCGCCGACCCGGACGTCGTTGAAGGAGTCGGTGAGCCGGTTCATGAAGTCGTCGAGCACCTTCTCCTGGATGAAGATCCGCGACCCGGCCGAGCACACCTGGCCCTGGTTGAACAGGATGCCCATCTCCACGCCGTTGACGGCGACCTCGGGGTCGGCGTCGTCGAAGAACACGTTGGCGCTCTTGCCGCCGAACTCGAGGGTGGCGGGAATGATCTTCTCCGCCGCGGCGAGCGCGATCGAACGGCCGACCTCGGTGGAGCCGGTGAACGCCAACTTGTCGACGTCGGCCTTGAGCAGGTAGGAGCCCGACTTGCTGCCGCTGCCGGTGATGACGTTGAGCACGCCGGGAGGCAGAATGCCCGCCTCGTCGATGAGCCGGGCCAGCTCGAGGATCGACAGCGACGTCGAGCTGGAGGGCTTGAAGACGACAGTGTTGCCGGCCACGAGCGCGGGGGCGAGCTTCCAGGCGCCCATGAGGAACGGGAAGTTCCACGGGACGATCTGGCCGATGACCCCGAGCGGCTCCCGCAGGATCATGTTCAGCGTGTTGGTGTCGAGCATCGTCGCCGAGTCGGGCGTTCTCCCCATCGAGTTGACACTCGGCCAGGCGCGCCCTGTCTAGCGTGTGGCCGGCTGCTCCGGGAGTCGGTGCCCTGGCCGCAATGACGATCGCCGGCAGGCAGGCGCGACTCGACGAGCTGAGGACCAAACCGACGATAGCTGTCGAACGATCCATCCAGGCGGGCGCGTGCTCAACTTCGTCAAGACTTGGTCAAACCCATTGAGGACACACGCTTTTCAGCCGACGGGTGAGTGACTCTGAGCGAGGAGCCGGTGGGGGGGAACGACCGGTTCGGGGGATTCGCCAGGGCTTGCAGGGTTCGCAGCTGTCGGTAGTGGGGACGTCGCCTGGGGAGGGCCAGTGGAGCAGAGGCCATCACGCTCACGGCTGCTCGCCCCTGCCCGCGTACGTCCCGCCGACGCGTCGCCGTCGCGTTCCGGACCTAGGGCGGAGTGTCCCTGACCCGCATCGTCGGTCGCTCCCGGGGGGACAGGGGGCCACGACCGACCAGGAGCCTGGTCGCACACCGCCTGTGGGCTTTTCTGTTCGCGGTGATGGTTGCCGTGCCGATCAACCTCGTGGCGGCGCTGCCGTCGAACGGCGTGACCATCGATCCGATGACGACGCCGAAGTGGACCGGGCAGGTCACCTGTCGATCATCGTCATCTGGCTGAAGAACAACTCCGGTGACCCGCTCGGCTCCGGCATCGCAGTCCTCAAGCAGGTCGCGCCTGGCAAGAGTGAGAACTTCGAGATCAAGGCCAATGTCGTCGAGCAGGCCGACCGGTGCGTGCTCAACGCGCAGGCCGGCCAGATCACGGCGGCCCCGAAGACCTCCAGCCCCGCCAGTTCCGGCACAGGCACCGCCACGGCGAAGCCCACCGCGACCGCGACGGAGGCGGCCCGCACCGCCTCCCCGACCGGCTGACTTCTGAGCACACCGCCGGAGCCGCCCCGACGACCCGGGGCGGCTCCGGCGCGTTCGGCCCCGATCGGTCGCCGGTTCTCGGTCGGCGTCGCACTCCCGGGCAGAAGGTGAAACTCTGGGGGTCCGTGTTGTAGGAGACGAGAGAGGTCGACATCGATGACGACATTCACCGGCTGGATCGTCAAGGAGACGTCCGACGGACGGCAGGCGAGCCTCGAGGAGCTCGACAGCGAGATCCTCGACGACCTGGACACGACCGTGCGCGTGCGGTACTCGAGCGTCAACTACAAGGACGCCCTCGCCCTGCAGGGCAAGCCCGGAGTCATCCGCCGCTTCCCGCTGGTGCCGGGCATCGACCTCGTCGGCGAGGTCGAATCCTCCAGCAACGGCCGTTGGCACGAAGGTGACGTCGTCGTCCTCAACGGCGCGGGCATCGGGGAGGAACTGCACGGCGGGCTCGCCGAGCGGGCGGTCGTCAACGGCGACGCGCTCGTCGCGGTGCCGGAGCAGTTCACGCCCGCGCAGGCGGCGGCCATCGGCACGGCCGGGTACACGGCGGCCCTCAGCCTCCTGGCGATGGAGACGGCCGGGCTGACCCCCGAGCGCGGCCCGGTGCTCGTCACCGGCGCCGGCGGCGGAGTCGGGTCGGTCGCCATCGCGCTGCTGTCGAGCTCCGGCTACGAGACGGTCGCGGCGACGGGCCGCCCGGAGGCGCTCGGTGACCGGCTGACGAGCCTGGGCGCGGCGCAGGTCATCGACCGCGCCGAGCTCGACACGAAGAGCAAGCCGCTGGGCAAGCAGCGCTGGGCGGGAGTCGTCGACGCGGTCGGCGGGCAGATCCTCGCATTCGCGCTCGCCGGGCTCGACAACGGCGGCGTCGCGACCGCGTGCGGCCTGGCCGCCGGTCCGGAGCTGCCGACGACCGTGCTGCCGTTCATCCTGCGCGGCGTCTCGCTGCTCGGCATCGACTCGGTGCGCACCCCGTACCCGCTGCGCGAGGCCGCGTGGGAGCGGATGGGGCGCAACCTCGACCCGGTGCTGCTCGACTCGGTGACGACGACGATCCCGCTCGCGCAGGCCCAGGATCTGGCCGCCGAGGTGCTCGCCGGCCGCGGCACCGGCCGCACCGTCGTCGACGTGCAGGCCACCTGAGGCCGGCGGGCGCGCCCATCGACCGCCAGGTGCCTCACGCGTTCAGGCGGTCGCGCGGGGGCGGTTGCCGATGGGCGTGCCGTCGCGGCGGTGCCATCGCACGCCGTCGGGCGTGAGGGTGCCGACGAGGCCGAAGCGATGCACCGTTGTGTGATGCATTCGACACAAGAGGGCCATGTTCGCGGCGTCGGTGCGGCCGCCGCGCAACCAGTGGAAGAGGTGGTGGGCGTCGCAGAACGCCGGCGGGGCGGTGCAGCCGGGAAAGCTGCAGCCCTTGTCTCGTTCGGCAAGGTAGGTGATTAATCCTGGTGTTGCGAGCCGCTTTCGGCGACCGATGTCGAGGATCTCGCCGTTGCTGCCGAGGGTGGCGGGGATGATCTCGGCGTCGCACGCGAGGAGTCGCACCTGGGCGGGAGTCAGTGCCTGCCCGAAGCCGGTGCTGCCGCAGCCGGCGTGGCCGTCGGTCTGCTGCCCGAGGCCAGGGAGCGACGGCAGGTCGGCGAGGCCGGCGAGCAGGTCACGTAGTGGAATGGTGACGACGACCCGGGCTTCGCGCATGCCGTCGCGGGTGGGAAAGAAGCTCGTGAAGTCGCGTCGGCGATGCCGGTCTTCGCGATCTTCCAACTCGGCGGCGGTGGCGTACTGGCCGCTGAGCTGCTCTTCGAAGGCGTGCAGGTCGCGGCGGTCGGCCGTCGGCGACCCAGCCGATGAGGCCGCTGATGATGAGCTCCCAGAAGTCGACCGTGATGGATTTCTGCAGCCGGGCGTAGGAGGTGGCGACCTGTTCGGCGGCCTCGACCGGTACCCGACCGGCGGCGACGACCGCCCGCAGCGGGCGAGGTCGTAGCGTCGGTGACGCGGGCGACCCGGCCCAGCGCGCGGCACAGGCCCGGGGTGACGGGGGTGTCGCCGTCGCGTTGGGACTGCGCCACCCAGGCGTGCACCCGCGGGTGGTCGGAGGCGTTGACGACCCCGCGGGCGTCGGCCTCCAACACGACGGCGGCCTGCGCGGCACCCGCCACCCCGGCCGTCAGTGCCGCCAGCTCGGCCAGGTCGTCGGACCCCACCGACGGCAACAGCCCGGCTACCTCCTTTGCGCGCGGCCTCAAGGGTACGCAGCCGTGGCGCCCAGGAGCCCGAACAGCGTGGGAAATCTGCCGCGACTACCCGGTCGAATCTCCCACCATGTTTGCGACCCGCAGCGCCCCCGAGCGCGACGACCGCCTGCGCAACGGTCGCGGCCGGAACGCTGTTCGCGGCCTCGCTAGGGGCCTTCCGCCGCCGCGACGCCTGAGCGCGGCTCGTCGAACGACAACTCCAGGCCCCGCAGCCAGTACCCCTCGATGAGGTGGTCCCAGCCGAGCTCGGGCTCACGGGCGATCCGCGGGCGCAGCGCGAGCAGCCGCCGCAGCAGCACGTCGGACTCCAGCATCGCCAGCGGCTGACCGGGGCACTTGTGCTCACCGTCGCCGAAGCTCAGCACGGCCGGATTGACGCCCGCGGGCAGCTCGCGGCCCGGGCACAGCTCGAGGGGGCGCTCGCCGACGGCCCGCGGGTCGGCGTTGGCGGCCCCCACGCACACGTCGACGAGGTCGCCGGGCTCGACGGTCCAGGACTCGTCGCCGTCACCGACCGAAACCTCCTGCTGGGCACGGCGATACAGGTGTCCGACGACCGGCTCGAGGCGGATGATCTCGTGCAGGATCGCCAGCCGCTCGTCCTCGCCCGCGGCCAGGTAGCGCTCCAGCAGCGGCTCGTCGCGAAGTAGGTGCCAGGCCGCCATCGTGATGAACTCGCGGGTGGTCACCATGCCGGCCGTGCCGTAGGTGACGCACTCGACGAGGATGCTCGGCGTCGAGTAGCCCTCGGCGATCAGGTGGCTGATGATGTCGTGCCGCGGGTTGCGGCGGCGGGCGCGGATCGCCGGGCGCACGTCGGCGAGGTGGAAGCGCCCGATCGGCAGCAGCCCGTTGACCGCCGCCCGAGCCCACTGCCGCGGCGTGCGCCCCAGGTCGGCGCGGGTGATGTCGAACGGCGGCTGGTTGAAGAAGCTCACGAGGCGCCGCGCCATCCGCGGCACCGACGACTCGGTGAGCCCGACGACCTGCGCGGTCACCTCGACCGTGTACAGCAGCGCGAGCTCGTCAAGCCGGCAGCGCCCCGCCGTGACCGCCTCGCCCAGCAGCCGGTCCGCGCAGGCCTGCATGCTCGCCGTGTACCGCTCCTGCACGACATTCGGCGCGAGGAAGCGCGCGACCTTACGGCGCTGGTCGTCGTGCTGCGGACCGTCGGAGACGAGGATCGGGTGGTGCTTGAGGCGACCGCGCGGGATGGCCTCCGCCGTGAAGCCCGCCTGGGTCGTCGCGTGCCGGGCCCGCAGCAGGTCACGCCCGGCGGCCAGGGACCGCAGCCGCCACACGGTGCTCACGCCCTCGCGCCCGCCCGCATCCACCCGCTCCACCCGCGGGGTGTCGCGCTCCCCGGACTTGACCGCGCGTCGCCGGCTACTCACCCGGCCACCCTATGCATGCCCCAGCCGCCCCGCCGTGAGGTGTATCAAGGATGTTGGACACAGGTTTCTTTCTGACC
>NZ_BCNQ01000120.1 GCF_001515525.1 Piscicoccus intestinalis NBRC 104926
CGCCCCCGACGAGGCCGAGCCCTCGGGGCGCTCGGGGCCCCCCGGCGAGACCGGGGTGGCCGCCGACGGCGAGCCGGCGACCGACGCCGCGGACCTGCCCTGGCCCGAACCGACCGAATGGGTCGAGCGGGTGCGGTCCAGCACGCTGGCGGCCCAGCGGGCGCTGGTCGTCGAGTTCGACCTGGTCTACCTGCAGCGTTATCACGCGCAGGAGGTGCAGGTCGTCGCCGATCTGCTCGATCGCGCGGGCCGCGCCGCCCCCGCAATCGACGAGGCCCGGCTCGCGGACGGGCTGGCTCGGAGGTTCGGCGACGGCGACGCCGACCAGCGCGACGCCGCGGCGCGGGCGTTGCGCTCGTGGACCACGGTCATCACCGGCGGACCCGGCACCGGCAAGACCACCACCGCCGCAACGATCCTCGCGCTGCTCGCCGAGCAGACCGCGACGGGGACCGCGACCTCAGGGGCGGCCTCACCCAGCCCAGGCGACGCGAGCGGCTCAACCGAACCGACCATCCCGAGCGGTCCGACCGGCTCGGGGGCACTTTCGTCCGGCCAGGTCGACTCACCCGGCCCGGCCGGCTCCGGGCGGCCGCTGCGGATCGGGCTCGCCGCGCCGACCGGCAAGGCGGCCGCCCGCATGCAGGAGGCGCTGACCGCGGCGCTCGTCGGCACGCCCGAGGAGCCCGGGATCATCGCCGCGACCCCGCCGCACCTGCGCGACGCCGTGGCGCACCTGGCCGAGGTCGAGGCGGTGACGCTGCACCGGCTCCTCGGCAAGCGGCCCGACTCCGGCACGCGGTTCCGGCACGACCGGAGCAACCGGCTCCCGCACGACGTGGTGCTCGTCGACGAGGCGTCGATGGTGTCGCTGACGCACATGGCGCGGCTGCTCGAGGCACTGCGGCCGCAGACGCGGCTCATTCTCGTCGGCGACCCCGACCAGCTCGTCTCCGTCGACGCGGGGGCGGTGCTCGCCGATCTCGTCGCGGGGGCCGAGGCCTCGCCCGACTCCGCGCCCGTCGCCCTCGCGCGGCTGCGCAAGGTGTACCGCTACGGGGAGGCGATCGGGGCGCTGGCGCAGGCGTTGCGCGACGGCGACGCCGACCGGGTCGTCGAGTTGCTTGCGGCGGGCCGGCCTGGCTCCCCCGGCAGCGCGGCCGCCGCCGAGCCGGGGCAGGTCGTGTGGGTCGATGCCCCCGATCCGGCCGGCGCGCTGGAGGGGCTGCTCACCCGGCAGGCCCGCGCGATCTACGAGCGGGCGCAGGCCGGGGACGCGACCGGGGCCCTCGACGCGCTAGGTCGGCACAGGCTTCTGTGCGCTCACCGCCGCGGCGAGCACGGCGTGGCCACCTGGAACACCCGCATCGAGGGCTGGCTGCGGGAGGCCACCGGAGACGGCCTGTTCGACCCGATGTACGTCGGTCGCCCGCTCCTGGTAACCGCCAACGACTACGCGACCGGCGTCGTCAACGGCGACACCGGCGTGGTCGTCGCGGCACCGACCGAGCAGGGGGTCCCCAGTCGCGCCCGTCGTGCCCGGCGGGTCGCGGTCATCGCCGGCGCCGAGGCGATCCGCGCCGGCGGCCGCGTCACACACCCGCCGACGCCGTCGTCAGGCGCCTACCGCACGTTCGCCCCGAGCCGCCTCGGCGACGTCGACACGCTGCACGCGATGACCATCCACAAGGCCCAGGGAAGCCAGGCGGAGTCGGTCACCGTGCTCCTCCCCGAAGCGGACTCACCCCTGCTCACCCGCGAGCTCCTGTACACCGGCATCACCCGCGCGAGCCGCCAGGTGCGCGTCGTCGGCCCCGAGGTCGTCGTCCGCGCCGCCGTCGAGCGCCGCGTCGTCCGCGCCTCCGGGCTGCGCCAACGCCTCGCCGCAAGCCCCTGAAACTGCGCCCGGGCGGGCCCCTACAGATCTAGGAACAACGCGAGCGTCTCGCGCACCTCGCCGAGGATCACCGGGCCGACGTTGCCCGTGCTCGCGTAGATCCGGCTCGTGGCGACCGACCGCACATGCTGGCACTGGGCCGACGACCGCGTCCCGAGGCCGTTGCCGTCGTCGGGGTCGATGACCACCTCGGCACCACTGCGGCGAATGGTCCGGGTCAAGGGGACGACCTGGACGACGTTGGGACCACCCCGAAGAACACGAGCTGCGGTCACCACGAGTGCCGGCCGACGAGATCCCGCCTCGCTCCCGGCAGGCGTGCCGAGATCCAGTTCGACGACGTCACCCGGCGTCAGCAAGCATCGAGCCAGGCCGTCTCGTCCTCGGTGAGCGGCGCGGTCAGGTCCCGTGCCAGCTCGTCCTGGCGCAGGGCTCGGATCGCCTGCCGCACGGTCTCGTCGATCGTTTCGTGGCGCTGCGCCGCCAAACGTGTCACGCGCGCGTGAGTCTCCCGGCTGATGCGGATCGTCGTCGTCTCGGCCACACTGCAAGGGTAGCCTGCTGTAGACGATTTCATCTACAGCCGGCTGGGGCTCCTCTCAGCGCCCCGCGCCGGCCCCCGCACAGGGGCCTTGACCCCTTCGCCCCCTGCCCGCCCCTGAACGGCCGAAGGCCTTATGAGTCGAGGACTCGTGATGCGGCAGGAGCCCTCGACCGAAAGGGCAACCTTCGGCCGGGTGTGGGCGACTTAGGGCTCGTCGATGCGGGAGGCGAAGCTGCGTAGGCGCAGGCTGTTGCCGACGACGAAGAGCGACGAGCAGGCCATCGCGGCGCCGGCGAGCATCGGGTTGAGCAGGCCCGCCGCCGCGAGCGGCAGTGCCGCCACGTTGTAGGCGAACGCCCAGAACAGGTTGCCTTTGATCGTGCCCAACGTGCGCCGCGAGAGGCGGATCGCGTCACCGGCGACGCGCAGGTCGCCACGCGTCAGCGTGATGTCCGCGGCCTCGATCGCCGCGTCGGTGCCGGTGCCCATCGCCAGACCCAGGTCGGCCTGGGCGAGCGCTGCGGCGTCGTTGACACCGTCTCCGACCATCGCGACGACCCTGCCCTGCTCCTGCAGCCGCGCGATGTGCGCCACCTTGTCCTGCGGCAGCACGTCGGCGACGACCTCGTCGATGCCCACCTGACCCGCCACCGTGCGCGCCACGCGCTCGTTGTCGCCGGTCAGCAGCACCGGCGTCAGCCCGAGGCCACGCAGCTGCGAGACCGCCTGCGCGCTGGAGTCCTTCACCTCGTCGGCCACCGTGATGATGCCGCGCGCCGCGCCGTCCCAGGCCACCGCGATCGCCGTCTCACCGCGGTCGGCGGCGGCCGCCATCACCGACTCCAGCTCCGGAGTCAGCGGCGCCGACCAGTCCGCGAGCAGCGCCGGCCGCCCGACGACCGTCGCGCGACCCGCCTCATCAGCGCCGGAGTCCGAACCCGACGAACCAGCGTGCACGACGCCCTGCACCCCGCGGCCGGCGATGTTCTCGAAGCCTTCCACCCGCGGCAGCTCACCGTGCCGCTCGCGCGCGGCGTCGGCGATGGCCTTGGCGATCGGGTGCTCGGAGAAGTCCTCGAGCGCGCCGGCGACGCGCAGCACGTCGGCCGCGTCTTCACCGTCGGCGACGACGACGTCGCGCACGCCCATCCGGCCTGTCGTCACCGTGCCGGTCTTGTCGAGCACGATCGTGTCGACCTGGCGCGTCGACTCCAGCACCTCCGGGCCCTTGATGAGCACGCCCAGCTGCGCCCCGCGGCCGGTGCCGACGAGCAGCGCCGTCGGCGTCGCCAACCCCAGCGCGCACGGGCACGCGATGATGAGCACCGCGACCGCCGCCGTGAACGCCGCGCCCGCCCCGGCTCCCGACCCGAGCCAGAAGCCCAGCGTCGCGACCGCGAGCACGATGACGATCGGCACGAACACGCCGCTGACCCGGTCCGCCAGCCGCTGCACCTGCGCCTTGCCGCTCTGCGCGTCCTCGACCATCCGCGCCATCCGCGCGAGCTGGGTGTCGGAGCCGACGCGCGTCGCGCGCACGACGAGCCGCCCGCTCGTGTTGACGGTCGCGCCCGTCACCGCCTCCCCCGGGCCGACGTCGACCGGCACCGACTCGCCGGTGAGCATCGAGGCGTCGAGGGCCGAGGTGCCGTCGACGATGACGCCGTCGGTGGCGACCTTCTCGCCGGGGCGCACGACGAACTCGTCGCCGACGGCCAGCTGCCCGATCGGCACCCGCACCTCGCGGCCGCCGCGCAACACCGCGACGTCCTTGGCGCCGAGTTCCATGAGCGCCCGCAGCGCCGCCCCGGCGGCCCGCTTGGAGCGCGCCTCGAAGTACCGCCCGAGCAGGATGAACGTCGTCACGCCCGCGGCGACCTCGAGATAGATCGAACCGGCCCCGTCGGTGCGCTGGATCGTCAGCTCGAACGGGTGGGTCATGCCGGGCACGCCCGCCGTCCCGAGGAACAGCGCGTACAGCGACCACAGGAACGCCGCGGTCACCCCGACCGAGATCAGCGTGTCCATCGTCGCGCTCGCGTGCCGCAGGTTCGTCCACGCCGCCCGGTGGAACGGCCACGCGCCCCACACGACGACCGGCGCCGCGAGCGTCAGTGACAGCCACTGCCAGTACGTGAACTGCAGCGCCGGCACCATGGCCAGCACGATCGTCGGGAGCGCCAGGGCTGCGCTGATGATGAGGCGCTGCCGCAGCGGAGCCAGCTCGTCGACCTCGGGCCGCTCGCGCGCGTCGACCTGATCAGAGCCCGGCTCAGGTTCGGGCAACGTCGCGCCGTAGCCGGCCGCCTCGACGGTGGCGACGAGATCCTCGGGCGTGACGGTCGGCGCGTAGCTGACCTTGGCCTTCTCCGTCGCGTAGTTGACGGTCGCGCTCACCCCGTCGAGCTTGTTGAGCTTGCGCTCGATGCGGTTGGCGCACGACGCGCACGTCATGCCGGTGAGGGCGAGTTCGACGCTGCGCTCGTCGGAGGCGGCCGGGTTAGCGGCAGCCTCGGGAGTGCGGGTGGTGGTGGGCGTTGCCATGGCGGCTTCCTCGTGGCCGGGAGCCCTGGCGGGACCGGTCTGGCTTGAGTCTGTAGCGGATTTGGGCGGGGTCAGCGGCCGTCGGTGTGAGGCTGGCCCTGCTGACCGGGCTGGCCGGGTGCGGTCGCCGGAGCCTGGTGAACCGGCTCCGGGAGATCGGGGCCGACCGCCGAGCCGAGCGCGAACGCCGCGCCGAACGCGACGAGCAGCCCGGCCCCGAACGCGGCGAGCTGAGCGGCGGGCCTCACGCGAGCTGGTACCCCGCCTCCTGCACGGCGGCCTCGACCTGCTCGCGGGTGACGGAGTCGTCGCCGCTGACGGTGAGCGCGCCGGTCTCGAGCACGACGTTGACGTCGGTGACGCCGGGGATCTCGCTGACCTCCTCGGTGACCGACGCGACGCAGTGGCCGCAGGTCATGCCGGTGACGGTGTAGCTCTGCTCGACGCTCATGAGGGCTCCTTCTCGGGTGTTCGACCGCGAGGCGCTCCCGCGGCTGCGCCATCCACTATATACCCCCTAGGGGTATGAGATCCAGGCGCCGTCCGCGTCGATGTGCGCTCAGCCCATCGTCACGCGGGAGGCGGTGCACAGCCAGCCGTCGGGCGTGCGTGCGAGGTCCTGCTCGATGCGCAGCCGCCACGCCTGGCCGCTGCCGTCGTCGGTGACGCCGGTGATGACGCGCCCGACCAGACGGGCGGTGTCGCCGTCGAGCGCTACGTCGACTCCGCGCTCGATGACCCGGTGGTAGACGAACGTGCGTGCCCGGATGCCCCGCATCCAGTCAGCCAGCGGATGCACGAACCCCGTCATGTGCGTCAGCGTCGCGTCGGGCGAGAACTGCGCCGCCAGCAGTTCGGTGTCGGCCTCGTCCATGCCCTGCAGCTGGGCGCGCCAGTTGGCGAGGATCTCCTCGCGGTCGACCTCCGACATGTATCAATCTCCTCCTACAAGCAGCGACTCATGACGGCTTCAGCTCCCCGTACCAATAGGAGGCGGTGACGCCGCCGTCCATGAGCACGTCGCTGCCGGTGATGAACCCGCCGTCGGGGCCCATGAGCAGCGCGCCCACGGCGCCCACCTCGTCGGGGGTGCCGGCACGCTTGGCCGCACACCCCTCGATCATGCGCCGGTAGCTCTCGCCGCGGGGGCCGCTCAGTTCGTCGCGCGCGAGCGGGGTCATGACGATGCCGGGGCTGATCGCGTTGATGCGCGCGCCGCGCCGGCCCCAGCGCACCGCCTCCGCGCGCACCCGCAGCACGTTGCCGCGCTTGGCGAGCTGGTAGGCGTTGAGCGGGTCGGTGACGCGTTGCGGCGAGAGCCACGGCAGCGCGAGCAAGTCGTCGGCCGGCGTGGTGGCCAGCTGCTCGTCCTGCTCGGGCGTCAGCGCCGGGAGCCGGTGGCCCGACTGGGAGGCGATGACCACGCCCGACCCGCCGGGGGCGATGACCTTGCCGAACTCCTCGAGCACGACCGCGGTGCCGTAGAGGTCGACCGACAGGATCGTCGCCGGCGACGCCTGGCTCGGCGAGACGCCCGCGGCGTGGATGACGCCCCACAGCTCGCCGAGTCGCGCGGCCTGCGCGGCGAGTTCGCGCACCGACTCACGGGAGGCGACATCGACCGCGGCCGTGCTCACCGCGAAGCCCGCGTCGGCCAGAATCGTGGCAGCCGTCCGCGCACCCTCCTCCCGCAGGTCGGCGAGGAGCACGTGGCGCCCCGCGCTGACCCGGCGGGCGATGGCCTGCCCGATCGAACCGGCTCCGATGACGACGACAACCTGGGTCATGGTGATCTCCCTGTCTGTTGGGCCGTCTCGACGGTAGAGGTTCGAACCCGGGCGCCGACAGAGTCGGCCGCGACCGGTACCGGCGATACCTGACTGAACCCGAGCGCCACTGAATCCGAGCGCCGCGGAGTCTTGTCGGTGGTGGCGTCTTCAATGCTGCCTATGGCTAACAACACCCGATGGCAGCTTCGCGACAATGACCAGATCCCTCTTGCATCGATACTAGAACAGGAGTATGATAAACGCATGTCTATCAGCATGTTACCGAGCAAGACAGAGCGCCTCGAAGGACGTCTGTCGAGTGTCGTCGGTGTGCTGAACCGGGCTCACGCGCAGCTCGTGGACATCGCCGCGGAGGCGTTGGCCACGGAAGCGTGGGCCGGAGACGGCATCTCGTCGCCCACCCACTGGCTGGTGTTACGTGCGGGGCTGTCGCGGTCGCGCGCGGCGCAGGTGTTGGAGGTTGCGCGCCGGCGCGAGGAGCTGCCCGTCACCCTCGGCGCCCTCGCCACCGGCGAACTGTCGCTGGAGCAGGTGGGGCCGATCGCGCGGCGAGTACCCGCCGCCTACGAGGCCTCCGTCTGCGAGCTGGCGCGCTTCGCGACCGTGCCGCAGATCGTGCGCGCCACCTCGACCGAGTTCCGCACGCCTGTCGCGGAGCCGGCCCAGTCGGCGCCTGCGTCTGTGGATGCGGATGCGGCCGAAACGGAGGTCACCGAGAGCCAGTCGAGCCCGGAGGCGGTCTCGCTTGAGACGGGCGCGAGCGAGACCGGCTCAAGCGAGACGGAAGCGTCCGCGCCCCTGCCGTCCGAGCCCATGCCGCCCGAGCCGGCGCCGCGCCTGTCGATGCGGCACGACGACGCCGGCTGGTTCCACCTGCAGTACGACGCGCCCTCGGACATCGGGGCGCTCGTCGAAAGCGCCGTGCGGGAGGCCACCGACAGTTTGTGGCGCCTCTACAACACAAAGACGGCCGAGGGCGACCCCTCGGAAACCTCGGACCCCCAGCGCCCGTCCGCGTCGGACGCGGTCTCTGAGCCGGGCGAGACCGGCAAGAGCGTTCGGGTCAGCCTCGCCGACGGCCTGCACCACCTGGCCGCGAACCGGCTCGAGGGGCTGGAGTCGCCGTCACGCCGGGACGCCTACCGCGTGTACGTGCACCTCGACACCGACCTCGGCTGGCTGACCGGGCGCCCCTGCCTCCCCCGCCACATCGTCGACCGCCTGACGTGCGACGCCAAGCTGCGGCCGGTGTGGCACACCGACGGCGTCCCGGTCAGCGTGGGTCGCTCACAGCGCACGGTGCCGCGCCACACGCGCCGTCTCGTGCTCGACCGCGATCGCGGGTGTCGCTATCCCGGCTGCGCAAGCACCCGGCATCTGGAGGTGCACCACATCGTGCACTGGATCCTCGGCGGGCTCACCGACCTCGACAACCTCGTCGCCCTGTGCCCCCGTCATCACGCCGCGCATCACCGCGGCGAGTTCACGATCGCCGGCGACCCGAACCTGCCGGACGCCGACCCGGCCGATGATCCCCGCCCCGGCGAACGCTCGGGGCTGCGCTTCACGACCGCCAACGGGCTGCCGGTCCGGTACACCGCTCCAGCGGCCGTCTGCCGGCCCCTGCCCGACGGGCCCGCCTACGCAGGACCCTCCGGTGACCGCCTCGAAAGCCACTGGGTCACCTTCGACGCGCGCCCCGGCACGGGTCGCGGACACGAAGACCTTCGGACCCAGGCCGCACCGCGGCGGCAGCCGCACCTCCAGTGGCCCCGCCCCCGATGCCTACGTCGCCGACCCGGCCGACTCGTTGCAGACCGACCTCGATCGCCCACGGACGGGCACGGAGCCGCCACGAACGCTGGTCGACTCGGCACCGTCGGGCTTGGCACCGTCCGGCTCGGCACCGTCCGACTCGGCACCGTCGGGCTTGGCACCGTCCGACTCGGCACCGACGACGCCCCACTCGGCAACGACGGCGCCCTGGTGGAAGACCGAGTCCGTAGCGCTGCTGGCGGACGCCTGCGAACCCTCCGACTCGCAGCATCAGCCTGACCAGCCTGACCGTCCGAATGTCGGCATCCCACCCTGGATGGAGCCCGACAGCGAGTTCATGCGAAAGGTGCGCAGCAGGCTCGCCGCCGGCACCGGCGCCGCGTGATCGCGACTGGTCAGGGCTGGCCGACCCGAGCGGCCGACCCGAGCGGCCGACCCGAGCGGCCGACCCCGAGCGGTGACCCGAGCGGCTGACCCGAGCGGCTGACCCGAGCGGCTGACCCGAGCGGCAGGCCCTGAGCAGCCGGCCCTGAGCAGCCGGCCCCGAGAAGCCGACCACGAGCGGCCCCGCGGCTCGGGCTCCACCGTGCGCCTCGCGCATGATGGTGACCGTGTTCACCCCACGTCGCTCCCGGTGTCGTCGATCCCCGTGTCGTCGCTCCTCAATCGCCGCCGCGACACGAAAGGATGTGTCGCCCATGCCCATCGGTGAGGTGCTCGAACCGCTGCGGGCCCGCTACGCCGCCTGGCTCGACATGGACGACGCCCAGGTGCTGCACGACCGCGACGAGGATCCCACGCGCGTACGGGCGATCCAGATCCTCCTTCGCCTCGAACGCGGCGACCCGCCCAGCCGCAGCGCCGCCCTCGCGTTGGCCGCCAGCGGCTGCGCTGCGCTGTGTCTCGATGCGCGCGCAGAGCCGGGCGGCGAGTGGTTCGACGCGGTGAGCGCCTACTGCCAGGGCCACATCCGCAAGGTCACCCGCCGCGGCCGCGGCGCCCAGTGGCAGGCCACCGCGGACCTGCCCGGCCTCACCCTGACCAGCGGCGACACCCCGACCAGCGGCACCCCGACCAGCGTCGCCACCCCGACCAGCGGCGACACCGAAATCCGCGTGCTCGTTCCCGGCCTCGTCACCGAACTCAACAAGCGCGTCGCCAAACTGCAGGTCGGCGGCACCGACATCCCCGCCGACGCCGACGGCGAACCCGTCATCGCGCGGGCCCCGGCCACCGACGAGAGCGAGCCGCCCTCCAGCGCCGGCGCGCCCCTGCTCACGGTGCACGTGCCGGACTCACTGGACATGACCGCCGGCAAGCTCATGGCCCAGACCGGCCACGCCGGCATGCTCGCGGCCACCCTGCTCGCCGCCTCCGACCAGTCCACCCTCGCCGCCTGGCGCGACGCCGGCTGCCCCGCTCGGGCGGTCCCGGCCGACGCCCCCGCGTGGGCCGAGCTGACCCGGCAGGTCGCCCGGCCGCGGCCGGCCTGGCGCGACCAGCGGTTGCTGGCCGTCCGCGACGCCGGGTTCACCGAGGTCGCCCCCGGCACCGTCACCGTCATCGCCCAGCTGGAAACGTGATGCGCCGGCACGCCGATGCGTGCTGCACTCACCTGGTGACCACCGACGCGACCACCGACCCCGACGAGCCCGAGAACACCCCCGCCCGCGCAGACACGACCGCCCCCGCAGACGCCGCCCCCGCAGACGCCACCGCAAACACCGCGCCTGACACCGCCTCTGACATCACCTCCGTGCGCACCGCCCTGCGCGCGGCGATCGTCGACGCCATGCGCTCGCGTGACCGCGAGGCGGCCGCGACCTACCGCACGGCGTTGGCGGCCATCGACAACGCGGAGGCGGTCCCGGCCACGCAGGCGCCCCGCGCCGGCGCGATCGAGTCCGCGTCACTCGGCGTCGGCGTCGCCGACGCGCCGCGCCGAACGCTGACCGAACTCCAGATGCGCGGCATCGTCGCGGCGGAGGCCGACGCGCTGCGGAAGGCGGCCCAGGCACCGGCACCTCGAGCCGATTCGCTACGCCGGGAAGCGGACCGACTCCGGCGCCTGCTCGCGGCCCTTCCCTGAGACGGGAACGCAGAGCATAATCCGCCCATAGTCCAGCCGGCCACATCCGACCGAACAGCAAAAGTAAAAATGTTAGGACATTCGCTTGCCAACGGGTGGCGTGCGGCACTAGCTTGACGATCACGAGTCGGGCGCGAGACGCGTCGATTCGGCACCCGACGAGGGGTGGGCGCAGGCGTCGTTACGGCGAGGCGGTGCGCACGACGACAGGGCTGCGGCATCGAGGCCGGGCCGCCACGCGAGGAGGCGCGGATATGTCACATGGAGCTCCGGCTGGAGGGTCCACGGGATTCGAACTACCACCGTTGCGGCCAGGGCCGCACACCCGCCGACTCGACACGATCGCGATCGTCGCGACGTTCGGCGGCCTGCTCTTCGGCTACGACACCGGTGTCATCAACGGTGCCCTGGAGCCCATGAAGCTGGAGCTCGGGCTCACCCCCTTCACCGAGGGGCTCGTCACGGCGACGCTGCTCATCGGTGCCGCGGTCGGCGCGCTCCTCGGCGGCCGCACCAACGACGCCATCGGCCGCAAGAAGGCTCTGACGATCGTCGCGGTCATCTTCTTCGTCGGCACCCTGGGCTGCGTGTTCGCCCCGGGCTTGGGCATCTTGCTGCCGTCGCGCTTCATCCTCGGTTACGCCGTCGGCGCCGCCTCGGTGACCGTGCCCGTCTACCTCGCCGAACTGGCTCCCACCGAGCGACGCGGCGCCCTGTCGGGCCGCAACGAACTGGCGATCGTCGTCGGCCAGATGCTGGCCTTCATCATCAACGCGATCATCTCCAGCCTGTGGGGTCACCACGAGGGCGTGTGGCGCTACATGCTCGCCATCTGCGCCATCCCGGCGATCTTCCTGTTCATCGGCATGCTGCGGATGCCCGAGTCGCCGCGCTGGCTCATCAGCAAGGGCCGCTACGAGGAGGCCCTCGGCGTGCTCATGCAGGTGCGCAACGAGGACCGCGCCCGCGCCGAGATCGGTGAGGTCGAGGCCCTCGCCGAGGAGGAGGCGCAGGCCCAGAGCGGCGGGTTCGCCGACCTGGCCATCCCGTGGGTGCGCCGGCTCATCATCATCGGGTGCGGCATCGCCGCGGCCCAGCAGGTCACCGGCATCAACTCGGTCATGTACTACGGCACCGAGCTGCTGCGCGTCGCCGGCTTCTCGTCGTCGGCCGCCATCATCGCCAACGTCGCCAACGGCGTGCTCGCCGTCGTCGGCACGGCCCTGTGCCTGTTCGTCATCATCGACCGGGTGCCGCGCCGCAAGCTGATCCTCTTCGGCTTCGCCGCCACGACGACGATCCACGCGATCATCACCGTCGTCGCGACGATCATGCCCGAGGGCACCGCCCGCGCGTTCGTCATCCTCATCCTGTGCGTGACGTTCGTCTTCTTCATGCAGACGTGCCTCAACGCCCCCGTCTGGGTGGCGCTCTCGGAGCTGTTCCCGCTGCGCCTGCGCGGCTTCGGCATGGGCGTCTCGGTGCTGTGCATGTGGCTGACCAACGCGGCCCTGACGTTCTCGTTCCCGATCATCGTCGCCGCCGCCGGCCTGCAGGGCATCTTCGGGCTGTTCGCCGTCATCGGCCTGCTCGCCTGGTTCTTCCTCTACAAGATGCTGCCGAACACCTCCGGCCGCTCGCTCGAGGAACTCGAAGAGGCCTTCTCCCGCGGCGAATTCCACTGATCCGCGAGACAGCAGCAACTCCAGAACATGCACGCGGAGGCCGTCGGCGGGGGTTCTCGCCGACGGCCTCCGGTGATCTGTCGCCGCGGGACGGGCCGACCTGAGCGGTCCGGCGGCATTGCGGGTGCGGCTCAGGCGCCCTTGATCGCGGAGATCTCGAACTCCAGCGTGATCTTGTCGCTGACGAGCACACCACCGGTCTCCAGCGCGGCGTTCCAGGTGACGCCGTAGTCCTGGCGGTTGATGACGACCGAGCCCTCGAAGCCGACGCGCTCGTTGCCGAACGGGTCGGTCGCGCCGCCCTCGAACTCGAACGGCACGGTGACGGAGTTCGTCACGCCCTTGATCGTCAGGTCGCCGACGAGGTCGAAGCTGGCCGGACCGGTCGGGCGAACTGCGGTCGAGACGAACGTGATCTGCGGGTACTCCTCGATCGCGAGGAAGTCGCCGCTGCGCAGGTGGCCGTCGCGCTGCTCGTTGCGGGTGTCGATGCTGTCGACGTCGATCGTCAGCTCGACCGAGGAGTCGGCGAAGTCGGCGCCGTCGGCCACGGCCTTGCCCTCGAAGGTGTCGAAGCCGCCGCGGACCTTCGTGATCATCGCGTGGCGGGCGACGAAGCCGATGCGCGAGTGCGTCGGGTCGATCGCGTAGGTGCCGGACAGGTCGTTCAGGGTGGTGGGGGTCGTGATGGTGCTCATGGCGTGCTCCTCGGGGTCGAGACGTTGACTGTTTGATATGTCACCTACCTTAGGTCGTAGGTAGGTGACGTGTCAACTACAGAGGTCTCAGTCGTTGGCGTTGCGGGCGGCGACCCGCCAACTCCCCTCGAAGACACCGGCTCCCGCGAGCTGTGGCCCGTCGCCGGCGCCGACCACCCATAGTTCGTCGGCCAGGTTGATCGCGTTGCACGCGTGGTTCGGCACGGCCCGCAAGACCGAGCCGAGCGGAGGCGGTGTCTCGCCCGCGGGCAGCTCGACGACCGCGTGATGCTCGCTGGCCGAGACGATCCGCGCCTGGGGGTGGTCGAGGAGCCGGCCGTTGCCGCTGGCGTAGGCGGGCCGGTCGGCGCCGAGCACCTTCGTGCCGGCATCGAGCACGATGCGCCCGCCGGCGTGACTGACGACCGTGGCGTACGCGGTCAGGGCGATGTCATCCACGCCGCACGAGCCCAGCTCCCACTGCTGCGCGTCCTGCACGACATACACCCCCGGCCGCAGCTCGGTCACCGGCCCGCCCGGACGCGCGAACCCGACGCTCGGACTCGACCCGCCGCTGACGACCAGCGGCCCCTCGCAGACGCCGGTCGCCGCGACCGACTCGGCCGCCTCCCCCAGGGCGCGGCGCTCGTCGTCAGCCGCCGCCTCCCGCCCCGTCGGCGCGTACGAGTGACCGGGAAAGGTGAAGACCCCCACCGGAGTCAGCCCGGCCCGGGCGAGCGCGACCGCCACCGCGCCCGCCTCCTGGGGCGGCACGCCGGTGCGCCGCATCCCGGAGTCGACCTCGACGAGCACCTCCAGGCGCGAGCCGGGCGCCGTGCCGTGCGCCGAGCCAGACGCCGAGCCG
>NZ_BCNQ01000121.1 GCF_001515525.1 Piscicoccus intestinalis NBRC 104926
CCGGTGGTCGGCGCGGTGGCGGGGGCCCGGCTCCCACGACGATCGTCCCGCCGCCCCGGACCGCTCGGTGCAGAGACCGAGCCGCGTCCGCGGCGACGGGACGATGAGGTGTCGGATCGACGTGAGGAGGCCATGAACCTAACCGGTCAGGCTGCGCACCCGCTCTCGCGGGCCGCAGGGCGTGCGGGCATGTGCCTCACCATCGTCTCGCAGGCGTTACCGGCCCGCGAGGAGCGAAACGCCGGTCTCAGGCTCCCTTGAAGCGCGGGAAGGCACGGGCGCCGGCGTACACGGCGGCGTCGTCGAGGGCCTCCTCGATGCGCAGCAGCTGGTTGTACTTGGCGACGCGCTCGGAGCGGGCCGGGGCACCGGTCTTGATCTGGCCGCAGTTGGTGGCGACGGCCAGGTCGGCGATCGTGGTGTCCTCGGTCTCACCGGAGCGGTGGCTCATCATGCACTTGTAGCCGTTGGTCTGCGCCATCGTCACCGCGTCGAGCGTCTCGGTGAGCGAGCCGATCTGGTTGACCTTCACCAGCAGCGCGTTGGCGGTGTCGGTGGAGATGCCCTTGGAGAGGCGCTCGGGGTTGGTGACGAACAGGTCGTCGCCGACGAGCTGCACCTTGTGGCCCACCTCGGCGGTCATCTTCTTCCAACCGTCCCAGTCCTCCTCGTTGAGCGGGTCCTCGATGGAGACGAGCGGGTAGGCGTCGATCCACTCCTCGTAGATCGCGATCATCTCGTCGGAGGACTTGCTCTGGCCCTCGAAGTTGTACGAGCCGTTGTCGAAGAACTCGCTGGCCGCGACGTCGAGCGCGAGCGCGACGTCCTTGCCCGGGGTGTAGCCCGCGGCCTGAATGGCCTCGAGGATGAGGTCGAGGGCGGCGCGGTTGCTGTCGAGGTTGGGGGCGAAGCCACCCTCGTCGCCGAGACCGGTGGCCAGACCGCGGTCGTGCAGCACCTTCTTCAGCGAGTGGTAGACCTCGGCGCCCCAGCGCAGCGCCTCCTTGAAGCTCGGCGCGCCGATCGGCGCGATCATGAACTCCTGGATGTCGACGTTGGAGTCGGCGTGCGAGCCGCCGTTGAGGATGTTCATCATCGGCACGGGCAGCACGTGCGCGTTCGGGCCGCCGACGTACTTGTACAGCGGGAGACCGGCGGAGTCGGCGGCGGCGCGGGCCACGGCCAGCGAGACGCCGAGGATCGCGTTGGCGCCGAGCTTGCCCTTGTTGTCGGTGCCGTCGAGCGAGAGCATCTCGTTGTCGACGAGGCGCTGGTCGGAGGCGTCGAGGCCGACGATCCGGGGCTCGATCTCGTCGAGCACCGCGTCGACGGCCTGCTCCACGCCCTTGCCGAGGTAGCGGCCCTTGTCGCCGTCACGACGCTCGACCGCCTCGAACGCGCCGGTGGAGGCGCCGCTGGGAACGGCCGCGCGAGCGGTCGTGCCGTCGTCGAGCAGCACCTCGACCTCGACGGTGGGGTTGCCGCGCGAGTCGAGAATCTCCCGTGCGCCGATTTCTTCGATGGTTGCCATCGAGACACTCCTGAATGAGGTTGCGGATTGGGGTCCTCGGATCGACAGGGATCCGGTTGCGCCTTGAGCCTACGCGGTCCGGGCTGGCCCCGGCGGGCTGACGGCCAGGCGGACCCGACTCCTCACGATGTGGACACCACCAGGTCATCCGCCCGGGCACGCTCGGGTACATCCGCAGACGCCGAGGGCGACGGCACCACGTCCGCACGGCACAGTGGGGGCATGCGCCTGAACACCCGCACCCTGGACGTCGTCGACTCCCCGATCACCGCGACCCTGCAGTTGCTGGACCGCCGGCGCGACGACCGCGAGCTGCTCAACCTCGCGCAGGCGGCGCCGCCGTACGGGCCGGCGGCGGAGGTTGTCGAGCACGTGCAGGCGGTCGCGGAGACCTTCGAGGGCAGCACGTACACGCCGGTGCCGGGGCTGCCGCACCTGCGGGAGGCGTTCGCCGCCGAGCTCGCCCGCGACTACGGCGGCCACGTCGGGCCGCAGAACGTGCTCGTCACGGCCGGCTGCAACCAGGCGTTCTGCCTCCTGATGTCGACGCTCGCGGAGCCGGGCGACGAGGTGATCCTGCCGCTGCCGTTCTACTTCAACCACGACATGTGGCTGCGGCTCGCGGGCATCCGGCCCGTCTACCTCGAGCCCGGAGACGGCCTCGTGCCGAGCCCGGAGACGGCCCGCGGCCTCATCACGCCGCGCACCCGGGCGATCGTGCTCGTCACGCCCGGCAACCCGACCGGTCTCACGCTCGACCCCGCGACGATCGCGTCGTTCGCCGACCTGGCCCGCGAGCGCGACGTCGCGCTCGTGCTCGACGAGACGTACCGCTCGTTCCGCGACACCGACTCCGCGCCGCACGACCAGCTCGCCCGCCCCGACTGGGGCGAGCACGTCGTCAGCCTGCACTCCTTCTCCAAGGACCTGGCGATCCCCGGCTTCCGGGTCGGCGCGATCGTCGCCGCGGAGGCGGTGCTGCGCGAGGTCGCCAAGCTCATGGACTGCGTCGCCGTGTGCGCGCCGCGCCCGGGTCAGGAGGCGGCGTGGGCCGGGCTGACCAAGGCGCAGGCCTGGCGCGCCGAGCGCAGCGCCGAACTCGCCGCGCAGCGCGCGGCCTTCACCGCGGCGATGGCGAACTCCCCCGGCGGCTTCGACCTGCTCTCCAGCGGGGCGTATTTCGCGTGGGTGCGGCACCCGTTCGCCGGCCGCGCGACCGAGGACGTCGTCGCCGACCTGCTCGTCGAGCAGAGCATGCTCGTCATGCCCGGCGACGCGTTCGCGCCCGGCGACCGCGGCGCCATGCGCTTCAGCGTCAGCAACGTCGACCCCGGCCAGGTCGACGAGATCGTCGCCCGGCTGGCCGAGGCGGGTCGCTGAGCTCAGGTCAGTGCCGGGTCAGGTGAGCCGCTGCTCCAGCGCGGCCAGCTCGTGCCGGAGGGCGGAGGCGGGCTCCTCGCCGGCGAGCGCGAGGGTCACGGCGGTGGCCAGCAGCGCCTGCGGCGAGCCGGGCTGGGCGCCGAGGTCGTCGATCGCCGCGCGCACCTCGTCGGCGCGACCGGCCCGCCGCAGCCGGGAGACGACCTTCGCGGTGCGCTCCAGCGGCGGCAGCCCGGCGGGGATCCCGTCGAACACGCCGGTGCGCTCGGGCTTCTCGGCGGCCTTGATGGCCTCCCAGTTGGCCTCCACGTGCGCAGCCGTCGGCGCGTGCACGTCGGCGAAGACGTGCGGGTGCCGGCGCCGCAGCTTGGTGACGATCCGGGCCGCGACGTCGTCGATGTCGAACGGCTCGGCATGCTCCTGCGCGACGCGGGCGTGGAAGACGACCTGCAGCAGCACGTCGCCCAGCTCGTCGGCGATGTCGCCGCGGTCGCCGCCCTCGATGGCCTCGGCGAGCTCGAACGCCTCCTCGGCGGCGTACGGCGCGAGGCTCTCGTGGGTCTGCTCGGCGTCCCACGGGCAGCCGCCCGGCGACCGGAGCCGGTCCACCACCTCGACGAGCTCCACAACGCCGCCGCCCAGCGGCGCCTGCGAGCCCACGATGACCATGGCGCCGCTCTCGCGCGGCGCGAGGTCGTCGGCCTCCGCGGGGGTGCACATCCACACGAGCGACCCGCGCCGCCGCCCCCGCAGCGTGTCGAACGAATCGGGAGCGAGCATGACGCCCTCGGCGGCGATCGCCGTCGCGTGCTCGGCGACCGCGCCGGAGTAGCCGATGATGTCGGCCTCCTCGATGACCTGCCACGCGGCCCGGGTCAGTTGCCCCGGGGCCGTCAGCGGGCTGCACGTGACGAACGCGAGCCACCCCGCTCGCCCGGCCGGCATCCCAGAAAGGCCCGGCAGGACCGGCAGCGACCCGGTGTCATCGCCCCATGTCACGGTGTCGGGTTCGCCTGCGGCGTGGCCGACTGAATCCAGTTCTCCTGCGGCGGCACGAGACCCTGACCCGGCTCGAAGTCCCCGTAGCGCGGGTTGACCTGGATGTCGGCGGCGGCCATCGTCTGCTGGATCTGCTGCACCGCGGCCTGGTCGAGTTGCTGCTGCGAGGACGCCGCCTGGATGTAGCGCACAGTCGCCTCGGACGGGTCGGGCAGCTCCTGCCCGAGCAGTTCGCGCACGCCCTGCTCGGTGAGCGCGGTGCCCTTGCTGCTCAGCGACTGCAGCACGTAGGGGCGCGCGACGAGCAGCGCCACCATCTCCGAGCGCGACGGGGCCTGCGCGCCCTGCACGCGGGAGAAGTCGGCCGCGATGTCGTCGAGATCGGACTCGTGGATGACCTGACCGTCGGTCACCGCGGCGACGCCCGGACCGGCTCCCGTGCCGCAGGCGGAGACGGATAGCGAGGCGGCCACGGCCAGCGTGAGCGCGGCCGCAGCGCGGGCCACGCGTGAGCGGTTTGCCTTCACGGGCGGATCTCTCCTTCGGGGTGGCGACCGGTGCGGCGGGCGACCGGGCCGCGGACGGGGCGGGTCATCGGCCATTCTCGCGCACACCGGCGCCGGATGGGCCACCGCGTGCCTGCGCGCCCGAGAACGGATCCGACGCCGGCCCGACGGGGGCGCATCGAGCCTCGCCGAGCGCACCCCCGAGCGCGAACGTGAGCGGAGATGTGAGCGGAAACGCCGTCGCAGCGCCCCGATTCATCCGAAAAACCCCGGATGACGTGGGTGGTGACCCGGAGTGGCCCCTGGACTCCGCCGTGTCGCCTGGGGCGCCGGCGGCGACCGCCATTAGCCTCGCCGGTGTGTGGGGAGACGCGGATCGGGGGTGCCGTCGCGGGCGGCGGACGACGGGATCGGGATGGCTGTGACGACCGCCGCCTGGGCGGCACCGCCCGTTCATCGCCACGTCATCCAACCCTGTGAAGCTCCTGACGAGGTCATGAGATCTCACACGTCGCCCACGGTGCCCACATTGCCGCGATTGCCCCAGGTGTCCCAGGTGTCCCAGGCGCCCTACGTGCCCGAGGCGCCCCGAGCGCCGCAGCCGGCCGATCGTCGCCACCGGCGCACGGACCGGCCCTGGCCCGTCCCCTCGAACGAATCGACGCTCACGCCGAAGCGGGTGCTGCTGCTCAGCGACTGCTACCGGCCCACGATCAACGGCGTCGTGACCTCCCTCGTCGACCTGCAGCGAGCCCTGCTCGACGCGGGGCACGACGTGCGCGTGCTCACCGTCGCCCACTCCAGCCCCGCGACGTTCGACGGGCAGGTCTACCGGCTCCCGTCGGTGGCGGCCGGAATCGTCTACCCGCAGGCCCGCATCGGTCGGCCCGTGGACCGGCGGTTGTTCACCGAGCTCGTGCGGTGGGGCCCGCAGGTGCTGCACACGCACACCGAGTTCGTCGCCTTCTGGTGGGCGCGGCGCCTCTCCGACTACCTCGGCGCGCCGCACGTGCACACCTACCACACGCTGTACGAGGACTACACGCACTACTTCTGCCCGCACGCGGGCATCGGCCGGGCGATCAGCGCCGGCCTCACCCGGGCCGCGATGAACCGCCTCGACCTCGTCGTCACGCCGACCGCGAAGATCCAGGCCCTGCTGCGCGGCTACGGCGTGCGCCGCCCGATCACCGTCGTGCCCACCGGGGTCGACCTCGGCCGGTTCGGCCCGAGCGCCCACGACGACCCGGCCACCGCCGCCCTGCGAGCGGCCCTGGGCCTCGAGCCGGGGCTACCCGTCATCCTCAGCGTCGGACGGCTGGCCGTCGAGAAGAACCTCACGGAGACCGTCGAGCTGCTCGCGAGCATCCGGCACCTGCCCTGGCAATTCGTCGTCGTCGGAGACGGCCCGCACGCGGGGGCTCTGCGCGACCAGGTCCACCGGCTCGGGCTGGCCGGCCGGGTGCGCTTCGTCGGGGCGGTGCCGCCCGAGCGGGTGCCGGCCTACTACCGGCTCGGCGACGGCTTCGTCTCCTCCTCTCGCAGCGAGACCCAGGGCCTGACGTACCTCGAGGCGCTCGCCTCCGGCCTGCCGGTCGTGTGCCGCGCCGACCCGTCGTTCGACGGCGTCGTCGTCGACGGGCACAACGGTCACCAGTACCGCGGAGCGGGCGACTTCGCCGACACGCTGTCCCGGCTCCTGCTCGACCCGCAGCTGCGGCGGCGGTGGGGGCGCGGGGCCGCGCAGACCGCCTCCGGCTTCGGGCTGCCGGTGTTCGCGGAGTCGATGCGCCGCGCCTACGACCGCGCGCTCGCCGGCCGCGCGCAAGGGCAGCGAGCGGCAGGCAACCCCCGCGCGGCCCGGTGGGCGGACCCAGAACGCCGCAGCGCATGACGGTTCAGGGGCCGGCGACGCCGCCGTCCGCGCCACCGGACGAGGCCGAGGTCGCAATCCGCTTCGCCCGGTGGACCAAGCGATTGACGATCCTCGGGTGGATCACCTGCGCGGCGCTCGTCGCGCTCGGTGTGTGGACCGGTGTGCTCACGTCGGTGCCGCGGCTGCGCGCCTTCCTCGAGGACTTAGGGGTGTGGGCGCCGCTGGTGTACACGCTCGTGTCGGCCTCCCAGTCGGTGGTGCCGGTGCTGCCGGGCGGCATCACGGTCATCGCGGCCCCGATCCTGTTCGGCCCGGTCGTCGGCAGCATCAGCAGTTACGCGGGCACGTGTCTGGGCTCGTTCGTTGTCTTCGCGATCTCCCGGCACGTCGGGCGGCCGCTGCTCGAGGAGATGTTCCATCGCCGCAGCGTGCGGCGTTACCTGGGCTGGCTCGATCACCCGCACTTCACCGCGTACTTCGCGGCGGCGATCGCGCTGCCCGTGGCCCCCGACGACCTGCTGTGTTATCTCGCGGGGCTGACGAAGATGCGGGTGCGCACGTACGTGCTCATCATCCTGCTGCTCAAGCCGTGGTCGATCCTCGCGTACAGCTTCGGGGTCATCGCGGTGCTGCAACGGTGGTTGCCGTGGCTCGGCGTGTGAGCCGGCGACCCGCCGGGTCGGCGCCGCGGGTGTGCCTGTACGAGGGGGCGGGGCGCCTGGCGCGCCGCAGCGGGATCGGGTCGGCGATGCGCCACCAGGCGGCGATGCTGCGCAGCGCGGGCGCGGAACTCGTGGCTCCGTGGGGGCGGCCGGACGTCGTGCAGCTCAACACGGTCTTCCCCGACAGCGTGCTGTACGGCGCGCTCGCCCGGGCGCTGGGCATCCCGGTGGTCGCGTTCGCGCACTCGACGCGCCAGGACTTCGAGGGCTCGTGGGCCGGCTCCGGCCTCGTGGCGCCGCTGTTCGAGCGCTGGCTGCGGCTCGTCTACGCCGTCGGCGACGTCGTCGTCACCCCGACTCCGTACTCCAAGCGGCTCATCGAGGGCTACGTGCGGGCACCGATCGACGTGCTGACCAACGGGGTCGACACCGAGTTCTTCAGCGGGGGTCCGGCGGCGCGCGCCCGGTTCCGCGAGCGAGCCGGACTGTCGGAGACCGAACCGGTGGTCCTCAGCGTGGGGCACCTCATGCCGCGCAAGGGCGTCGTCCAGTTCGTCGACCTGGCTCGCACGATGCCGGACGTGCGCTTCTACTGGGCCGGCACGGTGCCGCGCGCCGCGATGGACCCGCGGGTGCGCGCGGCGCTGACCGACCCGCCGCCCAACCTGCACCTGCTCGGGCACCTGAGCCCGGCGCACGTGCGCGACGCCTACGCGGGCGCCGACCTGTTCTGCTTCCTGTCGCACGAGGAGACCCAGGGCATCGTCGTGCTCGAGGCCCTCGCCTCCGGCGTGCCGGTGCTCGTGCGCGACATCGACGTGTACGCCGACTGGCTGCCCGACGGGGTCGCCGTGCGCAAGGCCGACACGACCGCGCAGTTCGCGCAGGTGGCCGACGAGGTGCTGTCGGGTCGGGCCCCGGATCTGACTCCGGCGGGGCGGGCGCTGGCCGCTGAGCACGACCTCCGGGCGATCGCGGGCCGGCTGCTGCACACACTTCGCGTGCTGAATTCGCCACCAACGGCAATTTCGTTGCGGGCGAGTGAAACTGCAAACGCGGCAAAGTCTGCGTAAAGCGCCCGTCAGCGGCGGGTATATCTAAAGGGCTTCAGGCCGCGGGGTTCGGGTCGATGGGTAGGCCGTCCCGGTCCCTCCCCCCGAAGGCCATTCATGCGCCCCTTGTTCACCCGAACAATTGCCCCTGCCGTGGCGGCTCTCGCCACGCTCGCCACGATTCCCAGCGTTTCCGTGGCCAATTCCGAAGCGGCCCAGGCTCGCACGCAAACCGCTCCCGCAACGGCGTCGGCCACCACCTCGCGGGCCGCCTCGACAGCCCCGAAGACCTTTCGCATGACGGTCAATCCGAAGGCCACGAAGGCCGCGGACGGCACCGTCTACGCCAAGCGCGAGGGCTTCGTCGGCGGCCGGTTCAGCAACGCGGAGATCCCTGCCGGTGGCGACGTGCGCGGCACCCGCGACGATGCGCTGTACCGGCCGGAATGGGTGTTCGCGCACGGCTGGCGCAAGGCCGTCGCGAACGGCACCTACGACGTCACGCTTAAGATGCGGGAGGCCTACTTCGACAAGGCCGGCCGGCGGGTCTTCTCCGTCGACGCCGAGGGCAGGCGGGTACTCACCGATGTGGACATCTACAAGGCCGTGGGCAAGAACCGCGCCTACGACCGCACCTTCCGGGTCGCGGTGTCCGACGGGCGTCTCGACCTGGGCTTTTCCGCCAAGGTCAACAGCGCCCTCGTGTCCGCCATTGTCGTCAAGCCCGTCGCTGCGGCGCGGCCGGCGGCGCCCGCACCGCAGGCTCAGGGCGTGACCGGCTCCTGGAAGCTGGCCTTCGCCGACGAGTTCACGGGCACCACGCTGAACTCCAAGATCTGGACCCCGCACCGCGGCCTGGAGCCGTACACCTACGGGCACCCGTACAACGCCGACCTCGACGCGTACGCCTTCGACCCCTCCCGGGTCTCGGTGCGCGACGGACACCTGCGCCTCTCGTGGGATCCGACCCCGCGCACCGTGCGCAACTCCAGCGGCCCACCGACCACGACATACCCCTACACGGCCGGGGTCGCGCACACGGGCAAAGGCTTCGCCTTCACGCACGGGTTCGTCGAGGCGCGGATCTGGGTGCCGCAAACACGCGGAATCTGGCCCGCCTTCTGGATGCTGTCAACCCCGGTCGACAAGAATTGGCCGCCGGAGATCGACATTGCCGAGATCATTCCGGACGACACCCCCGACGGCCTCGACAAACCGCATTTCAACTATCACTTCAAGGATTCCGCGGGCAACAATCGGCAGGCCCACTGGAAATGGTACGGGCAGGAAGGACGCAGCTACGCCGGAGCGTGGCACACGTACGGACTCTTGTGGGAGAAGGGCAAGCTGCAGGTATTCCTCGACGGCAAGCCCGGCCCCAGCTACACCGGCGCCGAAGTGACCAACGACCCGATGTACGTCGTGCTCAGTTCCGGCGTCCGCAAGGGGTACTCACCGGCCGCCGGCACGATGCTCGTCGACTACCTCCGCGTGTGGCGTCGCGGCTGACGCGAACATGCTGCGGCGTCGCAGCCGCCACGCCCACCACGTGAGCGGATAGCCGACCCTCGCGACGGCCGCGTCGAGCCGGCCCAACCCGTACCGCGGATCGGCGAGCACTCTGCGCATGAGCTCACGGTTCTCGCGGAAGTTCGCCTCCTCGTGGGTCTGCGAATGCGCCGCTCGCCCAATGCGGAACGCCGCCAGCGGCTCGGGCTGGCCGAGGAGGTCGCCGCGCCGCAGCAGCCGCAGCCAGGTGCCCAGATCGCAGGGGTAGACGAGGTCGCGCAGCCAGCCGCCGACCGCGTCGTAGTCGGCGCGTCGGAACATCACGGCCGCGGGCTCACCGACCGGGTTGATCCCCCAGCGCACGAACCGGCGCGCGACCTCCGGGCCGCCGTGCCGGCCGAGAAACCCGCGGAGCCCGGCGGGCCCGACCCGTCGGCCGTCGTCGTCGACGAACAGCCGACGGCAGGCGACCACGCTGATCGCCCGGTCGGCCAGCGCCGCGGACTGCGCGGCCAGGGCCCCCGGCAGGAGCAGGTCGTCGGCGCAGCACAACTTGACGTGCTCACCGGTGGTGGCTGCCACCGCGGCGGCGAAGTTCTCGGTCATCGGCACCGTGGCGGGCTGCCGCACGACCCGCAGGCGAGGGTCGTCGTACGAGGCCAGCAGGGCCGCGGTGCCGTCGGTGCTCGCGTTGTCGACGACCACGACCTCGAGATCGACACCCTCCTGGGCCAGCACCGACTCCAGCGTCGCGGGCAGGTGATGCTCGCCCTGGTAGGTCGGGATGCAGACCGACACAGTGGTCACGCGTGCTCCTCCCCCACCGTCCGGTCCGGCGCCGGTCGAACGCCAAGCCTTACTCGAATTCGCTTCAGCGGCAAGATCGGTGAGCTCCGGGCCTCGCGCAATGCGACCGGCCTGTGGCGCTCGCCCCGCCCTGGCCGCCCGGCTCGGAGCGTGCCAGGCTCTGCGTCATGCCTGCGCTCGAGCCCAGCGGTCCCCCGTTCCCCGACGCCCCGCCTCCCACCTGGCCCGGGGCCACGTGGATCGGTTCGGTCATCGTCGAACCCGACGCCGCGGCGACGGAGCCGGCGGCCGACACCGGCGGCGAAACACCGCTGCCGCACGGGCAGGGCTACTCGCGGGCCCGGCTCCTGGTGCGGGGCGCGACCCGGCTGTACGGCATGGCCACCGTCGACGTGCGCGACGGTGCGGTGCGCACCGACGAGCTCGAGCAGGCTGTCGACGCGGCGATCGCGGCGGCCCCGCCCGACCCCGTCAGCGACGACGTCGAGCAGGCCCCGACCCCGGCGCTGAGCGTCGTGCTGTGCACGCGCGACCGGCCCGAAGCCCTGCGGGTCGCGCTGGGCAGCGTGCTGGCTCAGGAGTATCCGGAGTTCGAGGTGATCGTCGTCGACAACGCCCCGGCCACCGATGCGACCGCGCGGGTCGTCGCCGAGCTCGACCACCCGCGGGTGCGACTCATCACGGAGCCGGTGCCGGGCCTGTCGGTGGCCCGCAACACCGGGGTGGCTGCGGCCTCCGCGCCGTGGGTCGTGTTCACCGACGACGACGTGCGCACCGACCCCGGGTGGCTGCGAGCCGTGGCGCGGGGCATCGCTAGCGGGGGCCGGCGGTGCGCCTGCGTCAGCGGCTTCGTGCCGACCGGCGAACTGCGCACTCCCGCGCAGGCCTGGTTCGACAGCCGGATCGGCTGGAACCGGGTGTTCGTCCCGCGGGTCTTCCGGCTCAGCGAACCACCGGCCGACCTGCCGCTGTTCCCCTTCCAGGTCGGGGTCTACGGGGCCGGTGCGAACTTCGCCGCCCGCCGCGACGTCATCGCGGCACTTCGCGGCTTCGACGTGCACCTCGGTGCCGGCACCGACACGAAGGGCGGGGAGGACATCGACTTCTTCTTCCGCGTCATCCTCGCCGGGCACACGCTGGTGTACGAACCGAGCGCGATCGTCTGGCACCGGCACCGCGACACCGACGACGCCCTCGTCTCCCAGGCCGTCGGCTACGGGCGGGGCTTCTCCGCCTGGGCGACGAAGACCCTGCTGTCTCCGGCCAACCTCGGCCGGGGGCTGTGGGCGGTGGCCCGTCGCGGGTCGCTGAACCTCAAGCCGCTGGCCGACTACCGCGATCCGATGTCGGCCGACACCCCGCCCCCGCCGGTCGGGGTCGATGTGCTGCGCGTCGAGCACCGCGCGACGCTGTCGGGCCCGCCCGCCTACCTGCGGTCGCGGCTGCGTCCCGCGGTGCGGCGGGCGCGGTCGCTGGTGGACTCCGCGCGCCGAGCCGCCGACGAGCGCATGTGCGCGCTGCGCCGGCGGTAAGTCGGCCCTGGGTCGGCCCTGAGTCGGGCTGCGCGTCAGGCCTTCTCGCGGGGCGCGCGGCGCAGCGGCTCACGCCCCTGCTGCAGGGCCCGCAGCGCGAGGAAGAACGGGATCAGGCACAGGCAGGCGAAGCCAAACCGCCCGAGGTTCCACGCCGTCGTCTGCGGCAGCAGCAACGAGAGCGCGGCGAGCGTGAGGCAGATCGCGAGCACCGTGAGGCTGGAGGCCGACGAGCGCTGGAAGCGGTAGCGCCGGGTGATCGCGTAGCGCAGCACGAGAGCCTGGACGGCGACCCCGACGAGCGTGCCGAGCGCGGCCCCGGCCAGCCCGAGCGGACCGAGCAGCGCGAACGTCACGACGAGCTTGGTGACCAGGGCGGCGAACGCCGCCCACGCCAGCGGCGCCGACGTGCGCATCGTCACGAGCATCCGCCCGGTCGCGCCCGCCGCGGTCGTGGGGATCGCGCCGAGCGCGACGATGAACACGACGATCGTCAGCGGTTCGAGCCGGTAACTCGGCGGCGCGAACACCCGCAGCAGCGTCGGCGAGGCCACCGTCACTCCGAGCACCGCCAGGCCCAACAGCCAGTACAGGCCGTCGCGGGAGACCCCGATGACCTGCCAGCGTTCGGACTCATCCTCGATGCTCTTCAACCGGGGCAGCCAGGCGCGGTTGAGGAAGGTGAGGATGAGCGCCATGACGTTGCCGACGGTGAACGCCACCTGGTAGCGGGCGGTCTCCGACTCCCCCAGCCAGCGCTGGATGATGAACCGGTCGCCGGCGCTGAGGATGAACTGGCTGAGGCTGGCGAACACCAGCGGCAGCCCCAGCGCCACCGCGGATCGGATCAGCGGCACGTCCCAGACGCCGCGCCACCGCGGCCGGGTCCAGTTGAGCCCGAGGCAGAACGCCGTCACCTGACCGATGACGCCGCCCCAGGCGTAGACGATCGCCGAGCGGTCGAGGAGGAGCAGCAGCGCCATGCCGAAGAGCTGGCTGCCGACGGTGGAGAACAGGCTGACGAGCGTGAACGGCCCCAGCCGGTCCTCGGCCTGCAGCAGCGACTGGACCATGATGACGGCCGCTCCGGGGGCGGTCCACAGCAGCGTGACCAGCACGATCCCGCCGCCGGAGGGAAAGCCCAGGGCCGGTGCCCACCACTGGCTCGTCAGCGCGGCCAGCAGGGTGACCAGGGCCGCGTAGAGGATGCCGGCGGCGAGCAGACTCCGAGCCTTGGTGTCGTCGTCGCGGTCCTCGACGCGCTGGATCTCCAACGCGTTGTCCAGTCCGAACACCGCCAGGAGGCTGAGCAGCTGGAACAGCGCGATCGCGGCCGACAGCGAGCCGAACTCGGGCAGGTCCAGCAGCCGGGCGAGGATCGGCGAGACGACGGTCGCGACGACGGTCTGGCTCGACCACACGAGCACGTAGAGCATGCCGCGGCCGAACAGGTCGCCCTGCCCGCCTCGAGTGCTGTTCGGCTCCGGCCCCGAGACAGACGGGCCGCCCGCCGAGCCCGCCGGCACGTCCGGGCCGACGCCGTCCGGAACGCCACCGCCGGGGGCGGTCATCGGGCTCCTGCCGCAGTGCCCGGGAGGACGTGTCGGGTGTCGGCAGGGCGCTGCCGATCGCGAGATTCGGGGGCGGATACCGGGTCGACTGCCGCCAGGGGTGGGGGCGTCACACTGTTCCTTCCGCTGGTCGGCCATCGGGGCCAAAGCCCGAGCAACGCCACATGCTAAGGCATTTCGCGTTCGGCACAGAGATGTGAGCGGCTCCGCGGACGCCTACGATGGCGGCCGGATCATCGCCTCACCACCGCCCCACCATTCGGGAGGTCGTCATCGCCGCGCTGAGACTGCCGGCCGTCGCACCGTTCGCCGCCCCCGGTGACGCACCGTCGTGGACCCCCGGGCCATCGCGCCGACGCCTCGGCCTGCTCGCGCTCGCCGGGGCTGCCGCCGGACTGCTCGCCGCCGTGCTGCCGCC
>NZ_BCNQ01000122.1 GCF_001515525.1 Piscicoccus intestinalis NBRC 104926
CCGCCGGAGCTGCGCGGCACCCGCGCCAACCAGACGACCCATCAGGTCGGGATCTTCGGCGCCGCGACCCGCTGGGGGCACGATCTCGGCGCGCCCGAGCGGCGCGCCGGCCAGCAGGCGTCGTGGCGCACCGCGGTCGACCGGGCCGTGGCCGCCGCGACCGGGTCGCTCGGCGGCGAGCCCGGCCCCGCGCACCTCAACGTGCCGCTGCGCGACCCGCTCGTCCCCAACGCCGAGCCCGACGCCGAGTCCGACCTGTGGCCCGAGCCGCTGACCGGCCGCCCAGACGCCGCCCCCTGGACCAGTACGCCCCCGCAAACACCGCTCAAAACTGCGAGTCGTGGTGAGAACTGCGGTCCGGACTGCAGTTCCGACCACGACACGCAGTTTTCAGGGTCGTTGGGGTTCTCCGGGCCGGTCGGTTTATCGGGGGCGCTGGAGCTGCCGGAGGGTGCGGCGCGCACGCTCGTCGTGCTCGGTGACCTCGGCGATCTCGGTGGGCCCGCCGACCTCGGCGATCCCGATGCTCTCGGTGGGCCGGGGTCACACTCGGAGGCGGTGGTGCGCGCCGCGCGGCGGCGCGAGTGGCCGGTGATCGCCGAACCGTTCGGCACCGGCTCCCGGGACGGGGTCGTGCCGCACGGTCCGCTGCTGCTCGACGTGCCCGGCGCGCTCGACCCGACCCGCGGGGCCGGGGCGCTGCTTCCCGAGCGCATCCTGCTCGTCGGGCGCTTGACGCTCTCGCGCGCGACGGCCCGGCTGCTGCGCACCCCGGGCGTGCGCGTCGAGGCCGTCGTCGACGGTCCGCGGTGGCCCGACCCCGGGCACGTGCTGCACGCCGTGCACCCCTGGCGAGCCGCTGCGGACACGACTAGCGACGAGATGCGCGCTGAGGCCGACCGCACCGAGGCCCCGCGCGACGAGGCCTGGTACGCGTCGTGGCAGCGGACCGGCTCCGCGCTGCACGAGGCGGTCACGGCGCACCTGGCGACGGACTGGGCGCACGACAGACCCGGCGGCGCCGGCCTGGCCCACGCGCTGCTCGGGGCGCTGCCCGCCGACGCGTGCCTGTTCGTCGGCTCCTCCAGCAGCGCCCGCGACGTGGAGACGGCCCGCGGCCCCGCCGGGCCCGCCGTCGTCGCCAACCGGGGGCTGGCGGGCATCGACGGCTGCGTGTCCACCGCCTCCGGCCTGGCCCTGGCGCGCCCGAGCGTGCCCACGTACGCGCTCGTCGGCGACCTGACGTTTCTGCACGACGCCAACGCCCTGGCCGTCGGCCCCGGCGAGCCCCGCCCGAACCTCACAGTCGTCGTCGCCGACGACGCCGGTGGCGGCATCTTCGCGACCCTCGAATACGGCGAGCCGGGCCGCCGGGAGCGCGACCCCGACGGC
>NZ_BCNQ01000123.1 GCF_001515525.1 Piscicoccus intestinalis NBRC 104926
TCGCCGCCGACGCCGACAGCCTGCGCGAGCTGGTGCGCGTGCGCCCCGACGGCCTGCGTGTCGTGCACGTGCCGATCCGGGCCACCCCTCGCGCCGACCGCGAGGCGCTGCGCGCGGTGGCGGCCTCCGTCGACGGACCCTAGAACTCCAGCCCACCCACCGGCGCCACCGACGTCGCGAACGCCCGACCCAGCTCGGCGATCGCCCCGGGACGGTGTTCGACGACCTCCCCGGCGGCCGCCAGGGCCGCCCAGCCGCGCAGCCCGAGGTGCACCGCGCCGAGCGCCTGCACGGGCGCCTCGACATCCGCGGTGCCGCTACCCTCCGCCGGCTCGCAGCGGCCCACCCCGTCGTCGCCGACGACCAGCCGCCAGCGCCGCTCGTTCCACGGGCACGTCGGGTCGGCGATCTGCACGCTCACGTCGCAGGGTGCCGCATAGCCCCGCCGCGACAGCGCCGCCCCGACGTCGACCGGCCGCAGCCACAGCCCGTCGGAGACGGTGGGCTCGGCGCCGCGCGGACCGCCCGCCCACCACAACAGCGGGTCGTCGAGCCCGCGATCCGGCAGCACCACCTGCTCGACGAGTTCCTCGGCGACGAGCCGGCGCCCGAGCGCGAGCGTCGCGCCCGCGTCGAGCGCGGTCATCCACTGCACCTCGAGCCGCCCGTTCGGCGGCTGCTGCGGCCAGTCCGAGGTGCGTCGGTAGACGACGGCGCCGACGTCGCGCCCGCCGCGGGTGGCGACGAGGGCGTGCAGCGGCTCCAGGTCGCGACGGGAGGCGGGCACGTCGCGCAGGTGCCCGCGCTCCTTGCGCTCCGGCCACGTGAGCACCCCGAGGGCCGTCGCCGCGCCCTCCAGCGTGATCGCCCGCAGGCGAGCCGCGGTCGCGTCGTCGTCGATGGCGAACAGCGTGCGGACGGTGACGTCGTCGGCGGCGCGCGCCACCGGCTCCGGCGTGTCGAGGCGGGCCCCCTGGCGCACGCGGTAGCGCACGTTCAGCGTGGCGACCGCGTACCCGAACCGCCCGTAGATCCGCGGGTCGCTGGCGGTCAGGCCGCTCCACGCGGCGCCCCGTTCGCGCAGGTCGGCGAGATGGTGGCGGATCATCGTCGACAGCACCCCGCGGCGCCGGTGGTCGGGGTGCACGGTCACCCAGCTCAGCCCGGGCAGGGGCTGAGCGCGTACGGTGCCCAGCGGCCCGGGCTCGGCCATCGTCAGGTCGTAGAACAGGTACCCACCCACCTGCTCACCGTCGCGGAACGCGCCGAACGTGTTGTCGAAGTCGACCTGTTCGAGCAGCGAATCGCGCCACGGGCGCCCTGGGTCGGCGATAAACGCGTAGTCGGTGAGGTCGAGCAGGGCGTCGGCGTCGGCACTGGTCAGCGGTCGGATCGTCGTCACGCCCCCACTGTCGGTCGCCCCGCCCCGCCCAAGCAAACCGATTCTCGGCGGGGCCAGGAGTCCGACAGCAGGCCGACAGGAGGGGTCAGCCGGAGAGGGCGTCGCGCATGGGGACGAGCTTGGCCTCCGACTCGCGCAGCTCCTCGTCGGGGTCGGAGCCGGCGACGATGCCGCAGCCGGCGAAGATCCGGATCCGCCGGGGCTGGTCGGGGTCGAGTTCGCCGGAGCGCAGCGCGATGCCCCACTCGCCGTCGCCGGCGGCGTCCATCCAGCCGACCGGCCCGGCGTAGCGGCCGCGGTCCATGCCCTCGAGCTGCGCGATGAGGGCGTCGGCGGCGGCGCGCGGCGTTCCGCACACGGCCGCCGAGGGGTGCAGCGCGGCGGCCAGGGCCAGCGAGCTGTCTCCGTTGCGGGTGCGGCCGGCCACGTCGGTGGCCAGGTGCATGACGTTCGGCAGGTGCAGCACGAACGGCGACTCGGGCACGTTCATCGACGTGCAATGCGGCGCGAGCGCGTCGGCGACCGAGCGCACGGCGTACTCGTGTTCCTCGAGGTCCTTGCTGCTGCGGGCGAGGGAGCCCGCGAGGGCCAGATCGTGCTCGTCGTCGCCGGTGCGCCGGATCGTGCCGGCGAGCACCCGGGAGGTGACCAGCCCGCGCTCGAGCCGTACGAGCATCTCCGGGGTCGCCCCGAGCAGGCCGTCGACGCAGAACACCCACGTGCGCGGGTAGCCGCGGGCGAGCCGGTCGAGCAGCAGCCGCGCGTCGATCGGGCGCTCGGCCTGCGCGAGCAGGTCGCGGGCGAGCACGACCTTGTCGACCTCGCCGCGCGCGATGTGGCCCACGGCCTGCGCCACCGCCTCCCGGTACTGCGGGCCCGACCGCGCGCCGTCGGCGAACGCGATCGCCCCGTGCGGCTCGGGCGTCGCCACCGGCCCCTTCGCCGGCCTCGCCAAGGAATCACCCTGTGCGGCGCCGGAGTCGACGGTGTCCACACGCTCGATCGTCGTGCGCCACCACGTGCCCTCGCGATGCCCGACGACGACGGCGGGCACGACGAGCGCCGACCCGGCGGGGGAGCCGGCGGCATACGAGAAGCTCGCGAACGCCAGCGGACCGCTGCCGAAGACCCCGACCTCGTCACGGATATCGATGCGGGAGACCGTGTCGGCCCACCACGTTCGGGCGCGGGCGAAGCGCTCGGGTCCGTCTGTGCGCACGGCCGCGACGCAGCCCCACCCGACCATGCCCTCGCCGTCGCGGACCCAGGCGCTCAACTCGTGCGGGCGGCGGCCGCCCGCCAGGAGACCCGGCAGGAGACCCGGCAGCAGGCCCAGCAGCGTCCGCGAGGTGGCGGCCGGGTCGTCGGCGCCGAGCGGGGGGTCGATGGCCACCGTGCGCGCCCGCAGCCGCGGGACCGTGTCGCTGAGTCCCGCCTGGCCCGACTCGTCCCGGCTCCCACGCAGGTCGCGCGCGGCGGGATCGGGCAGGGCAGGGGAGGTCACAAGGGCTCAGCCTACGTCGGCCGGTCGGGCCCGACCGACCGAGCCCGGCCCGTCACGGTGCCGATCGCGTCACGTCGAGCGCGCGCCGCACCGGCCGGTCCTGCCGCGAACACCCCGCTGAGGGACAATGCGGAGCATGACGCGCGCCAGCCTGGAGAAGAAGCCGCAGGAGGTCGCCGCGATGTTCGACGATGTCGCGGCCCGCTACGACCTGACGAACACCGTGCTCACCGGCGGCATCGACCACTACTGGCGGCGCGTGGTCACCGCGGAGGTCGCGGCCCGGCGCGGCGAGACCGTGCTCGACATCGCGGCGGGCACGGGCACGAGCAGCGCCCCGCTCGCCGACGCGGGGGTGCGCGTGGTGCCTGCGGACTTCTCCCTCGGCATGCTGCAGACCGGCCGGCGCCGCCGCCCCGACCTGGCCTTCACCGCGGCCGACGCCATGCGCCTCCCGTTCGCCGACGAGAGTTTCGACGCGGTGACCATGTCGTTCGGGCTGCGCAACGTCGCCGACGTCGGCGCCGCGCTGGCCGAGTTCCGGCGGGTCACCAAGCGCGGCGGCCGGCTCGTCGTCTGCGAGTTCAGCCGTCCGACCAACGCGGTCTTCCGCACCCTCTACCAGCAGGGCGCGCTGCGGGTGCTGCCGATGATCGCCAAACGGGTCAGCTCCGACCCGGAGTCCTATGTCTACCTCGCCGAGTCGATCCAAGCCTGGCCGCACCAGGAAGGCCTCGCCGACAGGATGCGCGACGCCGGCTGGGCCGGTGTCGAGTGGCGCAACCTCACCGGCGGCATCGCGGCCGTGCACCGCGCGGTCCGGCTCGACTGACCGGCACGTAAGGTGCAAGCGGTGCAGGGCAGGTCGACGAGTCGACGAGCCGAGGGGCCGACGGGCCGACGAGCGAGGGCAGATCAGCGTGAGCGCAGCAACAGCAGGTCGCGGTGAAGACACCGCCGACGTCATCGTCGTGGGAGCCGGTCCGGGCGGCTCGGCGACCGCGGCCTACCTGGCCCAGCACGGCCTCGACGTGCTGCTGCTGGAGAAGGCGACGTTTCCGCGCGACAAGATCTGCGGAGACGGGCTGACCCCCCGCGCGGTCAAGGAGCTCGTCAACCTCGGCGTCGACACCACCGGCTGGGCCCGCAACAAGGGCCTGCGCATCGAGGGCGGCGGCCACACGCTGACCCTCGACTGGCCGCGCACCGCGAGCTTTCCCGACTACGGGCTCGTGCGCCGCCGCGCCGAGCTCGACGAGACGCTGGCCCGGCACGCGGTGTCCCGCGGGGCCCGGCTCCTGGAAGGCATGAACGTCACCGGCCCGCTGCGCGACGACCGCACCGGCCGGGTCGCGGGCGTGCAGGTCAAGATCGTCGGCGCGGACGGCCGGGCCACGGGGGAGCGGCGCACGTTTCTCGCGCCCGTCGTCGTGGCCTCCGACGGCGTCTCCTCCCGGCTCGCGACCGCCCTGGGCCGCCAGAAGCGCGAGGACCGGCCGATGGGCGTCGCCGTGCGCACGTATTACACGAGTCCCGCGCGCACCCGCGACGACTACATCGCCTCCTGGCTGGAGCTGTGGGTGCCCGAAGACCCGCAGGCCGACCCGACCCGAGCGGACACCAAGAAGATCCTGCTGCCCGGCTACGCCTGGCTGTTTCCCACCGGAGACGGGTCGGTCAACGTGGGCCTGGGCATGATCGACACCTCCCCGGCCTTCGGCTCCGTCGACTACAAAGACGTGCTGCGCCGTTGGGCGGCCACGCTGCCGCCGGGATGGACGATCTCGCCGGAGACGATGACGGCCCCGGTGCGCGGCGCGGCGCTGCCGATGTGCTTCAACCGTGAGCCGCTGTACGCCGACGGCCTGCTGCTCGTCGGCGACGCCGGCGGCATGGTGAACCCGTTCAACGGCGAGGGCATCGACTACGCGCTGCAGGCCGGGCGGGTGGCCGCCGAGTGCATCGCCCAGGCCCTCGCCCGCGACGACGCGGCGGGCCGGGAGGCGGCGCTGGCCGACTACGAGCGCGCGATGAAGGCGTCGCTCGGCGGCTACTTCACGCTCGGGAGGCAGTTCGCCGGCCTCATCGGCCACCCCGAGGTGATGCGGTTGGCGGTGCGCTACGGCCTGCCCCGCAAGACCCTCATGCGGCTGCTGCTGAAGATCATGGCCAACCTCGGACAGACCCGGGGCGGGCGCCTCGACGACCGCGTGATCGCGGCTCTGACGAGGGTGACCCCTTCCGCCTGAGCGGCGCTGGGAGTCACTAGTATGGGCGCAGTCTGCGCGTGACCTTCACGCTTGCCGAGGGTGCGCGGGCCCGTTTCGGGCCCCGTCCTCGTGCGGCGCGGAGCCTCGCCAGGCCGACCACGGATCGTGATGTCCCGCGACGTCCGGCCGCCGTACCCGAGCGAAAGGGAGCGTGTCGAGATGACCAGCCCCTATCTGCCGATCCTCTTCTTCTTCGCCCTCGGCATCGCGTTCGCGGCCGTGTCGGTGTTGGTGCTGGGGGTTCTCGGCCCGCGCAAGTACAACGCGGTGAAGCTGCAGGCCTACGAGTGCGGCATCCAGCCGTCCCCGCGGGCCGAGGCCGGCGGCCGGTTCCCCGTCAAATACACGACGGTCGCGATGCTGTTCATCATCTTCGACATCGAGGCAGTGTTCTTGTTGCCGTTCGCGGTGGCCTTCGACCAACTCGGGCTCGCGACGCTGCTCGGCGTCACGTTGTTCCTGGTCAACGCGTTCTTCATTGCCGACGCCTATGTGTGGCGCCGCGGCGGATTGGAGTGGGACTGACCCATGGGAATCGAGGAGAAGCTCCCGTCGGGAGTCATGACGGCCAAGATCAGTGAGGTCGCCGGGTTCCTGCTCAAGACCTCCATGTGGCCGGCCACGTTCGGCCTCGCGTGTTGCGCGATCGAGATGATGGCGGTCGGCACGCCCGACTACGACATCGCGCGCTTCGGCATGGAGCGGTTCGCCGCCACGCCCCGGCAGGCCGACCTGATGATCGTCGCCGGTCGGGTGAGCCAGAAGATGGCCCCGGTCGTGCGCCAGGTCTACGACCAGATGCCCGAGCCCAAGTGGGTGCTCTCGATGGGCGTGTGCGCCAGCTCCGGCGGCATGTTCAACAACTACGCGATCGTGCAGGGCGTCGACCACATCGTGCCGGTCGACGTGTATCTCCCCGGTTGCCCGCCGCGACCCCAGATGCTGCTCAACGCGATCATCACGTTGCACCAGCAGATCATCAAGGAGCCGCACCTGGGCGACCGCTCGCAGATCGCCCGTAGGGTCGAGGCGGCCGCCCTCGAGGCGACCCCGACCCACCAGATGAAGGGGCTGCTCGCGTGAGCGACAACGGCGAGAAGAAGGACGAGCGCAAGGAGCCGGTGCAGGCCTCCCAGGAGAGCGGACTGACTCCCGAGGAGGCGGCGCAGGCCAACCTCCCCGCGAGCCCGGGCACCACCCCGGAGCCCGAGGTGCGCGGTGAGCGGCGCGGCATGTTCGGCGTGCGCAACGGCGGCGACACCACCGGCTTCGGCGGCCTGGTCTCCCCGGTGCTGTTCCCGGCGGCGGCCACCCGCCCGTACGGCAGCTACTTCGACGAGGTCGCCGACCAGTTGGAGACGGCGCTGGCCGACCGCGGCGAGACGCAGATCGGTGAGGCGGTCCGCCACGTCGTCGTCGACCGCGGCGAGATGACGCTCTACGTCGCCCGCGAACACCTGCCGGCCGTGGCCCGCGCGCTGCGCGACGCCCCGGCGATGCGCTTCGAGCTGTGCACCGGCCTCAACGGCGTGCACTTCCCGGACCAGAGCGGCCAGGAGTTGCACGCGGTCTACAACTTCGCGTCGATCACCCACGGCGGCCGCCGGATCCGGGTCGAGGTGACCTGCCCCGACTCCGACCCGCACATCCCGTCGATCGTCGAGATCTACCCCGCGGCGACGTGGCACGAGCGGGAGACCTGGGACATGTTCGGCATCATCTTCGACGACCACCCGGCGCTGACCCGCATCCTCATGCCGGACGACTGGCCCGGCCACCCCCAGCGCAAGGACTACCCCCTCGGCGGTATCCCGGTGGAGTACAAGGGCGCCACCGTGCCGCCGCCCGACCAGCGGAGGGCGTACAACTGATGACCGCGAACACGAGCACCGGCGGGGCCACCGCCTTCGACGCCGGCGAGAACGTGCGCGCGACACCGGGCATGTCGGACTCCGAAGAGGGTTACGTCATCAACTCCGGTGGCGCCGACTGGGACGAGGTCTCGGCCGAGGCGATCGCCCACAGCGACGAGCGCATCGTCGTCAACATGGGCCCGCAGCACCCGTCGACCCACGGCGTGCTCCGGCTCATCCTCGAGCTCGACGGCGAGTACGTCACCGAGTGCCGGGTCGGCATCGGCTACCTGCACACGGGCATCGAGAAGAACATGGAGTTCCGCACGTGGACGCAGGGGGTCACCTTCTGCACCCGGATGGACTACCTGACCCCGATGTTCCAGGAGACGACGTACTGCCTGGGCATCGAGCGCCTGCTCGGCATCGAGGACGACATCCCCGAGCGCGCGCAGATCATCCGGGTGCTGATGATGGAGCTGACCCGCATCTCCAGCCACCTCATCTGCATCGGCACCGGCGGCATGGAGCTCGGCGCGACCACGGTCATGACCTGCGGTTTCCGCGAGCGTGAGCGGCTGTTCCGGCTCATCGAGGCCGTCACCGGCCTGCGCATGAACAACGCCTACATCCGCCCCGGCGGCGTCGCCAACGACATGCCGGTGGGCTGGAAGGACATCGTCGACGAGCAGTGGCCGCTGCTGCGCCAGGGCATCAAGGAACTCGAGGCGCTCATCCTCGAGAACCCGATCCTCAAGGGCCGCATGGTCAACGTCGGCTACCTCGACCTCGCGGGCTGCATGGCGCTCGGCATCACCGGTCCGATGCTGCGGGCCGCGGGCCTGCCGTACGACCTGCGCAAGACGAACCCGTACTGCGGCTACGAGACCTACGACTTCGAGGTGCAGACCTGGGACTCCGCCGACTGCTACGGCCGCCTCCGGGTCCGCTTCAACGAGATGTGGGAGAGCCTGAAGATCATCGACCAGTGCATCGAGCGGCTCGAGCGCACCGAGGGCCAGCCGATCATGGTGGCCGACAAGAAGATCGCGTGGCCGGCGCAGCTCGTCGTCGGCGCCGACGGGCAGGGCAACTCGCTGGAGCACATCAAGGAGATCATGGGCACCTCGATGGAGTCCCTGATCCACCACTTCAAGCTCGTCACCGAGGGCTTCCGGGTGCCGCCCGGCCAGGCCTACGTGCCGGTCGAGTCGCCCAAGGGCGAGCTCGGGGCGCACGTCGTCTCGGACGGTGGCACGCGACCCTACCGGGCGCACTTCCGCGACCCGGCGTTCAACAACCTGCAGTCGGCCGCCGCGATCGTCGAGGGCGGCACCGTCGCCGACACCGTCGTGGCCGTCGCCTCGATCGACCCGGTGCTCGGAGGGGTGGACCGCTGATGGCTCACGGCAACCAGCCGAACTACGGCACGTCTCCGTCGACGGAGCTGGCCCCCTACGAGCCCGAGGTGCTCGAGGGGCTCCAGGTCGACGCCGCGGAGATTCTGCGCCGTTACCCGCAGAAGCGCTCGGCGCTGCTGCCGTTGCTGCACCTCGTGCAGAGCATCGACGGCTACATCTCCACGCGCGGCATCGAGTTCTGCGCCGAGAGCGTCGGCCTCACCCCGGCCGAGGTCAGCGGCGTGGCGACCTTCTACACCCAGTACAAGCGCTTCCCGAACGGCGAGTACACGGTCGGCGTCTGCACGAACACGCTGTGCGCGATCATGGGTGGCGACGCGATCTTCGAGCGGGTCAGCGAGCACCTCGGGGTCGGGCACGACGAGACGACGCCCGACGGCAAGATCACGCTCGAGAAGGTCGAGTGCAACGCGGCCTGCGACTACGCGCCGGTCGTCATGGCCAACTGGGAGTTCTTCGACAACCAGACGCCGGAGTCCGCGGTCGAGCTCGTCGACACCCTGCGCTCGGGCGGCGACGCCGTCCCGACCCGCGGAGCCGGCAAGGTGTGCTCGTTCAAGGAGGTCTCGCGGGTGCTCGCGGGATTCCCGGACGGACGGGCCGACGAAGGTCCCTCCGCGGGCCGCGCGTCACTGGAAGGATTGCGGCTGGCCGCGGAGCGCTCGTGGTACGCCCCGGGTTACGGCGGTGGCGCCCCGGACGACGACGTGCAGCGCAGCGAGGCCAGCGCCCCGAGCGTGACCCCGTCCACCGGTGACACCTCGGGCGACCCCAAGACCGGCGGGGAGCAGAGCTCGGCGGACACCCCGGCGAACAGCCCGGGTGAGACGCCGGGAGACGAGAAGGCGGGTGAGTGAGGCCATGTCGACCGAGTTGACCCCCATCCTGACGCGATTCTGGGACGCGCCCCAGTCGTGGCGGCTGGAGACCTACGAGCGCAACGAGGGCTACCAGGCCCTGCGCTCGGCCCTGCAGCGCGAACCCGGCGAGCTCGTGCAGGAGGCGAAGGATTCGGGCCTGCGCGGCCGCGGCGGCGCGGGCTTCCCGACCGGCATGAAGTGGGGCTTCCTGCCTCCGCCGGACGGCGGCCCCCGCTATCTCGTCGTCAACGCCGACGAGTCCGAGCCGGGCACCTGCAAAGACATGCCGCTGCTCATGGCCGCGCCGCAGTTCCTCGTCGAGGGCATGATCATCACCTCGTACGCGATCGGCTGCCACCACGCGTTCATCTACCTGCGCGGTGAGGTCGTGCACGTCTACCGCCGCCTCATGCAGGCCGTGCAGGAGGCGTACGCCGCCGGCTACCTCGGCAAGGACATCCTCGGCTCCGGCTTCGACCTCGACATCACCGTGCACGCCGGCGCCGGCGCGTACATCTGCGGCGAGGAGACGGCGCTGCTGGACTCGCTCGAGGGCCGCCGCGGCCAGCCCCGGCTCAAGCCGCCGTTCCCGGCGGTCGCGGGCCTGTACGCGCGCCCGACGGTCGTCAACAACGTCGAGTCGATCGCCTCGATCCCGCCGATCATGGCGCACGGCGCCACCTGGTTCGGCGGCATGGGCACCGAGCGCAGCAAGGGCTTCGGCATCTTCAGCCTCTCCGGGCACGTCACCCGGCCGGGGCAGTACGAGGCGCCGCTGGGCATCACGCTGCGGGAGCTGCTCGACATGGCCGGCGGCGTCCGCGCCGGGCACGAACTGAAGTTCTGGACCCCCGGAGGCAGCTCGACCCCGCTGTTCACCGCCGAACACCTCGACGTGCCGCTGGACTTCGAGTCCGTCGGCAAGGCGGGGTCGATGCTCGGCACCCGGGCGCTGCAGATCTTCGACGAGACCGTCTCCGTCGTGAAGGCCGTCTCGCGCTGGATCGACTTCTACGCCCACGAGTCCTGCGGCAAGTGCACCCCGTGCCGCGAGGGCACCTACTGGCTCAAGCAGATCCTCACCCGCCTGGAGGCGGGCCAGGGCCTGCCCGGCGACATCGACAAGCTCGACGACATCGCCAGCAACATTCTCGGCCGCGCGTTCTGCGCCCTCGGAGACGGTGCCACGAGCCCGGTCTCCTCGGGCATCAAGTACTTCCGCGAGGAATTCGAGATGGCGATGACGACCCCGGTCGACGTGTCCTTCCCGCCGGAGCGGTCCACCCTGTTCGCGAAGGAGAGCGTGTCCTCATGACCGTCCCGACCAGCCCCGCGTCGGGCAGCAACGCCACCAGCAAGGGTGACGACGCGAGCCTGCCGGCCGCCGCGCCGAAGGTCGAGATGGTCGATCTGAGCATCGACGGCGTCGAGGTCAGCGTGCCCAAGGGTTCGCTCGTCATCCGCGCCGCCGAGGAGATCGGCATCGAGATCCCGCGGTTCTGCGACCACCCGCTGCTCGAGCCCGCCGGCGCGTGCCGCCAGTGCCTCGTCGACGTCGCGACCCCCGGTCCCGACGGCTCGATGCGCCCGATGCCCAAGCCGCAGGCCTCGTGCACGATGACGGTGAGCCAAGGTATGGAGGTCAAGACCCAGCACACCTCGCCGGTGGCCGACAAGGCCCAGCACGGGATCATGGAGTTCCTGCTCATCAACCACCCGCTGGACTGCCCGGTGTGCGACAAGGGTGGCGAGTGCCCGCTGCAGAACCAGGCGATGTCGCACGGGCGGGCCACGAGCCGCTTCGACGACGTCAAGCGCACCTTCCCCAAGCCGGTGCACATCTCCAACCAGGTGCTGCTCGACCGCGAGCGGTGCGTGCTGTGCCAGCGCTGCACCCGCTTCTCCGACCAGATCGCGGGCGACCCGTTCATCGCGCTCGTGGAGCGCGGCGCGCTGCAGCAGATCGGCGTCTACCAGGACGAGCCGTTCGACTCCTACTTCTCCGGCAACACCGTGCAGATCTGCCCGGTGGGGGCGCTGACCGGCGCGATGTACCGGTTCCGGTCCCGCCCGTTCGACCTCGTCTCCACGCCGAGCACGTGCGAGCACTGCGCCAGCGGCTGCAGCCAGCGCACCGACCACCGCCGCGGCACCGTGCTGCGCCGGATGGCCGCGAACAACCCCGAGGTCAACGAGGAGTGGAACTGCGACAAGGGCCGCTGGGCCTTCCAGTACGCGGTCTCCGCCGACCGGCTCACGCACCCGCTGGTGCGCGACGAGCACGGGCAGCTGCAGGTGGCCTCCTGGCCGCAGGCGATCGCGGCGGCCGCCGACGGCCTCGCCACCGCCCGCGCTGCCGGCGGCGTCGGGGTGCTCACCGGTGGCCGAGTGACCGCCGAAGACGCTTACGGCTACAGCAAGTTCGCTCGCACGGTGCTCGGCACCAATGACATCGACTGCCGGTCCCGGGTGCACTCGGCCGAGGAGGCCGAGTTCCTCGCCACCCACGTCGTCGGCACCGGGCCGGAGAACGGTGTGACGTACGCCGCCCTGGAACGGGCTCCCGCGGTGCTCCTCGTCGGCATCGAGCCGGAGGAGGAGTCGCCGATGGTCTTCCTGCGGCTGCGTAAGGCGGCCCGCAAGAACAAGACCTCGGTCTACTCGATCGCGCCGTTCGCGACGCGCAGCCTCACGAAGATGGGCGGCAGCCTCATCCAGGCGGCCCCCGGCACCGAGGCCGACGTGCTCGACGCCCTGACCGTCGACGGCGGCGAACTCGACATTCCCGCGCAGGCGCTGGCACACGACGGGGCTGTCATCCTCGTCGGTGAGCGCCTCGCGACCGTGCCGGGCGGCCTGACCGCCGTGGCGCAGCTCGCGCAGAAGCGCGGCGCGAAGCTCGCGTGGATCCCGCGCCGGGCCGGCGAGCGGGGTGCGATCGAGGCGGGCGC
>NZ_BCNQ01000124.1 GCF_001515525.1 Piscicoccus intestinalis NBRC 104926
CCGAGGCCGGCGGCCGTCGCGGCACCGCCGCCGGCCTGCAGGAACCGGCGCCGCGAGACGGCCCGGGCGACGATGTCGCCGAAGTACTCGTTCTCGCTGGTGTTGCCGTCGGGGCGGCTGCACGCGTCACCGCACTTGTGGCGGCACGTCATCGCGGTGCGACCGCCCTCGTGCGGGCGGGCCGGCACCAGGGTCAGGCGACGCCGCGACGCGCCGGGGGCACCGGTCTCCATGGGGGAGCCGGTGGCGTCACGGGCGGTGGCGGCGGTGGAGTCACGGGTGGGGTCGGTCAACGAGGGGTTCGACACGGCGGACCTCCGGAGGTGTGCGTCAGGGGCGGACACCGGCAGCCGGTGCCGCAGCGAACCTATTGGCACAGAACGACCCTCGCGTTGAACCGCACCGAACACCCGGCCGACGGGCAGGTGAACGTCCGGGGACGCCCGGTACCGGATCGGACGAGCCGACCGCTAGGAGACCGCCTCCTCGGGGATCGTCGGAATGCCCGCGGTGATGACGCTGCCGTCGTCCCGCGTGGCGCCGGTCAGCGGCTTGAGGCTGACCCGGTCGAGCAGTCGCGGCCCGTGGTCGTCGAGCGAGACGATCCGAGGCTCCTCGCCGAGTTCGAACTCCTGGCCGCGCACGGACAGGGTGAGGGGCGGGCCGCCGAGCAGCGTGAACGTCATCTCCTCCTGGGTGACCTCGACGAGGATGCGGCTCTGGTGACGCTGCAGCCGGAACGCCAGCCGCGGCCACTGGGCGGGGAGCCTGGGGTCGAACGACAGCACCTCACCCTGGTCGCGCAGCCCGCCGAAGCCGTAGACCAGCGCGTTCCACACCCCGCCGGCGGAGGCGATGTGCACGCCGTCGCTGGTGTTGTGGTGCAGGTCGGCCAGGTCGACGTAGAGGCCCTGCAGGAAGTACGCGAGCGCGACGTGGTGATGCCCGACCTCCGAGGCGATGATCGACTGCACCACCGCCGACAGCGTCGAGTCGCCGGTGGTGATCGGGTCGTAGTACTCGAAGTTCGCGCGCTTCTGCTCGGGCGTGAACCGGTCTCCCTGCAGGAACAGCGCGAGCACGACGTCGGCCTGCTTGAGCACCTGGAAGCGGTAGATGACCAGCGGGTGGAAGTGCAGCAGCAGGGGGCGCTGGTTGTCCGGGGTCTGGGTCAGATCCCACATCTCCCGGTCGAGGAAGTGCTCGTCCTGGGGGTGGATGCCCAGCGTCGAGTCGTACGGGATGCGCATGTGCTCGGCGCAGTCCTGCCAGTCGTCGATCTCCTCCTCCTGCAGGTTCAGCCGCGAGGCGAGCGAGCCGTAGGCGGTCGGTTCCTCCTCCTGCATGCGCCGCACCGTGCGCGCGGCGAGCTCGAGGTTGAACCGGGCCATGACGTTCGTGAACAGGTTGTTGTTCACCACCGTCGTGTACTCGTCGGGACCGGTCACGCCGTGGATGTTGAACGTGCGGGTGTTGTTGACGTGCCAGAAGCCCAGGTCGGCCCACATCCGGGCGGTCTCGACGAGGATCTCCGCGCCGTAGCGGCGCATGAAGGCACGGTCTCCGGTCGTCTCGATGTAGCGGTTGAGGGCGAACGCGATGTCGGCGTCGATGTGGTACTGCGCGGTGCCCGCCGCGTAGTAGGCGGAGGCCTCCTCACCGTTGATCGTGCGCCACGGGAACAGCGCCCCGCGCTGCGCCAACTCCCGGGCCCGCTCGCGGGCCGCCTCGAGCATGTTGACGCGAAACCGGATGAGGTTCCGCGCGATCGCGGGGTTCGTGTACGCGAGGAAGGGCACGACGTAGATCTCGGTGTCCCAGAAGTAGTGACCCTCGTACCCGCTGCCGGTCACCCCCTTGGCGGGCACCCCGTGCTGGTCGGAGCGGGCGGCCGCCTGCGCGAGCTGGAAGATGTTCCAGCGCACCGCCTGCTGGATCGCCGGCTGCTCGTCGACCTCGACGTCGCTGCCCTCCCAGTAGGTGGCCAGCCAGCGGGCCTGCTCCTCGTGGTAGTACTGCGCGCCGTCGTTGCGCACGCGGTCCAGCGTGCGTCGGCAGCGGTCGAACAGCTCACGCACCGGCACGCCGCGGGACGTGTGGTAGGCCACCGACTTCGTGATGAAGATCGGCCGGCCCTCCTTGGCGTCGACCCGGAACACCCGCTTGCCGAGGTCCGGCTCGGTGGAGATGAGGTCCTCGTACTCGTTGTCGGTCATGAGGTTGTGGTCGGCGCCGACGGCCAGCGTCATGCCCGACTCCGCACACCGATAGCCGAGGATCATCCGGCGGTCGGAGTGCCAGTGGCCGCGGGGCTCGAGCACGCGCTGGGCGAAGGCCGCCGCCTTGCGCGGGTCGAATCCCTCGCCCATGGCGTCGCGCTTGGTGTGGTACTCGTCGAAGCCGTCCTGCCGGTTGAGGATCTGGCTGGAGATGACGACCGGGGCGTCGCCCTCGAGCATCGTCACCTCGATCGTCATGATCGCCAGGTGCCGCTCGGTGAACGAGACCATGCGGCTCGTGCGCACCTGCACCTTCTTGCCCGAGGGGGTGCGCCAGATGAGGTCGCGGCGCAGGGTGCCGTCGCGAAAGTCGAGGCAGCGCTCGTACTCCTCGAGGTCGGCCGTCGACAACAGCAGCGGTTCGTCGTCGACGTACAGCTTCATGAGTTTGGCGTCCGGCACGTTGACGATCGTCTGGCCCGTCTTGGCGAAGCCGAACGCCGCCTCCGCGTGCCGGATCGGCCACGTTTCATGGAAGCCGTTGATGAACGTGCCGTGCGTGTGCGCGTCGCGACCCTCCGGCGGGTTGGCCCGCATGCCGAGGTAGCCGTTGCCGACGGCGAACAGGGTTTCGTCCACGCCCAGGTTCTTGGTGTCGGGCCAGCACTCGACGAGACGCCACGGGTCGGCCGGAAACCGGTGCCGGTCGACCGGGTCGTAGGCGTTGCCGGCGCGCGCGGCCTTCAGGGCCTCGGAGTCGCCGGTCACGGGAGGAGTTCCTGCAGGTCGTCGACCACGACGTCCGCCCCGGAGGCCTTGAGCGCCTCGGCGCCCGCGCCGCGGTTCACCCCGACGACCAGGCCGAACCCGCCGGCCGCGCCGGCCTGCACGCCCGAGTGCGCGTCTTCGAGCACGACGCACTTCTCGAACGGCACGTCCAGCTGCCGGGCCGCGTGCTGGAACGTGTCCGGAGCCGGTTTGCCGGGCAGCCCCTGCGCTGCGGCCACCTGACCGTCGACGACGACCGGGAAACGCTCGATGATGCCGGCGGCCTCGAGCACCGCGGGCGCGTTCTTCGAGGACGAGACGACCGCGAGCCGCACGTTCGCCGGCAGCGCGTCGAGCAGCGCCAGGGAGCCGGGGTAGGGCTCGACGCCGTCGCGTTCGAGGACCGCGTTGAACGCGTCGTTCTTGCGGTTGCCCAGGCCGCAGACGGTCGATTCCGAGGGCGGGTCGTCGGGGTCGCCGTCGGGTAGCTCGATGCCGCGGGAGGCGAGGAACGAGCGGACGCCGTCGTAGCGCGGCTTGCCGTCGACGTAGTCGAAGTAGTCGGATTCGCGGTAGGGGGCGATCGAGTCGGAATCGTCGCGGGAGTCGAGGTATTCGGTGAACATCTGTTCCCAGGCGCGCATGTGCACGTCGGCCGTGGGCGTCAGCACTCCGTCGAGGTCGAAGAGGGCGGCGTCGTATCGGTTCCAATCCACGGCGCAATGCTACGGAGCCTGTGTCGTGTTACCCCAGAGGGCGAACCGCTCTGTGAACAACACCCGTCCGCCCAGCGGACGGCCGCGCGTCGGCGGGGCGTCTGCGCCGCGACATCCCAGGTCGCCGGCGGGTGTCGTCGCGCCGTCGCCGAACCGGTGTGAAGCCGTCGTCAAGCCCGGTGTGAACACGCCGTGAACACCCCGGGCCAGCGGCTGCGGGCGCGGTCGACCAACTAGGCTCTGGCTCCGGATCGAGTCGCGACAGCGGCCCGGGTCGCACGAGTCTCACGATGGAGGACGGCGATGAGCTCCCACGCCCGCACGATCGGTTCCGCGCTGGAGTCGCTGGTCGCCGCGCCGCTGCCGGTGCGCGTGACCGCGTACGACGGCAGCGCGACCGGCCGCACCGACTCCGGGATCGGGGTGCATCTCGCGTCGTCGCGCGCGCTGCGGTACGTGCTGTCGGCGCCCGGGGATCTCGGGCTGGCGCGGGCGTACCTCGCCGGCGACGCGCGGATCGAGGGGGTGCACCCCGGCGACCCCTACGAGCTGTTCCGGCTGCTCAAGGAGGCGCAGTTCGTGCGGCCGACGCCGCGCCAGGTCGCCGACCTGGTGCGCGGACTGGGCTGGCGCTCGTTCACGCCGCCCCCGCCGCCGGCGATCGAGCTGCTGCCGCGCTGGCGCCGCGCCCTGGAGAGCCTGCGGGAGCCGGCCGGGCGTCGGGCCGCCGCGGTGAAGGCCCACTACGACCTGAACAACGACTTCTACGAGCGCCTGCTCGGACCGTCGATGGCGTACACGTGTGGCGTCTACACCTCGCCGCAGGACACGCTCGAGGCGGCCCAGGACCGCAAGTTCGAACTGGTCTTCCGCAAGCTCGGGCTGCGTCCGGGCATGCGGCTGCTCGACGTCGGCTGCGGCTGGGGCGGCATGATGCGCACGGCCGCGCGGCACGGCGTCGAGGTGACCGGGGTGACGCTGTCGGGGTATCAGGCCGACTGGGTCGAGGCGATGCTCGCTCGGGAAGGGCTGTCCGACCGCACACGGTTGTGGCGGATCGACTACCGCTCGATGCCGCACGAGCAGTTCGACGCGGTCAGCTCGATCGGCATGCTCGAGCACATGGGGGTGCGCAACTACCCGACGTACTTCACCGAGCTGCGGCACCGGCTCAAGCCCGGAGGCCGGCTGCTGACGCACTCGATCACGCGCGCGGACAACTCCGCGACGCACAAGCCCGAGCCGTTCACCGACCGCTACGTCTTTCCCGACGGCGAGCTGGCGGCGCCGTCGGTCGTCATCGGCGCCGCCCACGACGCGGGGCTGGAGCTGGTGAACGAAGAGAACCTGCGGCCCAGCTACCCGCTGACGCTGCAGGGCTGGAACGCCAACCTCGTGCGGCACTGGGACGAGTGTGTCGAGCTCGTGGGCCTGCCGACCGCCAAGGTGTACGGCATCTACCTCGCCGGCTCCCGAGTCGCCTTCGAGCGCAACTGGCTTCAGGTGCACCAGTTCCTCTTCACCCAACCCGACGCCGAGGGCGTCAGCGGCTACCCCTTCCGCCCCGACTGGTAGCACGTGCCCCGACGGCTGCGGGGCCGTGACGTGCCGCCGGCGCTCGTCACGCTGTGATCAGCGGGCGAGGCGACGGCGTGATCAGCGGGCGAGGCGCTCGAGGTGGGCACGCAGGAGCGAGCTGGTGTCGGGCACGAAGGGGCGGGCGGGGTCGTCGAGCCAGGCGAGCACCTCTTGCGGCGGCAGCCAGTCGCCCCAGGCGACCTCCTCGGGCTGCAGCCGGATCGGGCCGTCGTAGACGGTCTCGTAGAGAAACGCCACGTAGTCGGTGTGCGCGTCGGCGTAGTGCGCGACACCGAGCCGGTGCAGCGGCACGCCGTGCACGCCGAGTTCCTCCTCGGCCTCACGCGCCGCGGCGGCGTCCGGGTGCTCGCCGGCGGTGATGACGCCGCCGGCGGCGACGTCGTACATGCCGGGGTAGACGTCCTTGGTGTCGGTGCGGCGGTGCACGAAGATGTCGCCCCGGCCGTTGCGCACGAGCACTCCGGTGGCGGCGTGCCGCAGGTTCTGCGCGCGCACCCGGCTGCGGGGCGCCTGACCCACGACGGTGCCCGCCAGGTCGTACAGGTCGACGATCTCACCCATGTCCGCCTCCTGAGCCCCCGAGTGGCGGATTGCCGTGGGGCGCGCTCCGTTTGCAACGATGTCGCCATGATCGCCGACCACGACCCCGACGAACACCCGCTGGACGAGGCACACGCCAGCGACGAAGAGGTCTCCGACAGATCGACCTCGCGCCGCGCCACCGAGTGGACCGGCATGGCCTCGGCCTACGCCCGGGGCCTGGCCGACGTGTACGCGGGGGTCGTGGGACCCGTACTCGACACCGTGGCCACGATCCTGCCGCTGACCGGCAGCCGGCTGCTCGACGTGGGCTGCGGCACCGGGCGGCTCGTGTCGGAGGCCGTCGCGCGCGGCGCCCAGGTCACCGGCGTCGATCCCGCCCCCGACATGCGCGAGCTGACCCGGGCCGCCGCGCCGGCCGCGCGCGTCGTCGACGGCATGGCCCCGGGGCTGCCCTTCGACGACGACAGCTTCGACCTCGTCACCGCCGACTTCGTGCTCGACCACGCCGGTGACCCGCGCGCCGCGCTGACCGACATCGTGCGCGTCGCGCGCCCCGGCGGCGCCGTCGCGACGACCATCTGGGCTCCCGACACGATGCTCAGCCGCATCTGGGCCCGGGTGGCCGCGGAGTCGCGGGCCCGACCGGTGCATCGGCACCGGCTCCCGGAGCACCTCGATTTCGCCCGGACCGGCACCGGTCTGGCGGGCATGCTCGACATGGCGGGGTTGCGTGACATCGAGGTGCACACGGTGGCGTGGCTGGCCGACACCGAGCCCGAGGGGCTGTGGGCGGCGCCGGCCGCCGGCATCGGCGAACTCGGGCACCTGCTGCGCGACCAGGAGCCGGAGACGGTGCAGCGCGCCAAGGCCGCCTTCGACGGCTGCTACGACGGCAGCGAACGGCTCATCTGCGAGGCGATCCTCGCGGTCGGCGTCAAGCCCTGAGCCGGGGCCGCGCTCAGCGGTCGATGTGCAGGTGGCTCAGCTCGTCGCGCAGACCGAACCCGAGGCGGCGGTAGACGGCGTTGCCGGCCGGGTTCGCGGCCGCGACGTGCAGCAGGGCGGTGTTCCCGGCGGCGTACGCCTCGGCGCAGACGGCGGCGGTCACCGCGCCGCCGTAGCCGTGGTCGCGCAGGTGCGGCGGCACCCACGCCCACGAGATCCGCACGTGCCCGTAGTACGGCGGGTTCGCGGCGGCCATGGCCACCGGCTCTCCGTCGACGTCCCAGACGAGCACGCGACCGTCGGCCAGCGGCTGGTCGATCGTCGCCGTGGGGTCGGGCGGGTCGCCGATGTCGCGGATGAAGTCGCGGGCCCAGCCGCGCACCCACTCGACGTCCGCCTCGCCCGCGGGGCGCACCCGCCCGGGCACCTCGTGCGGCGTGTTGACCGGTCCGTCGAGCACGTAGAGCAGGTCCTGGCGGCCCTGCCGCACGGTGCCGCCGTGGCGGCGGGTCCAGGCGTCGGCGAATCCGCGGGCCGACCCGGTGAACCCGTTGATGCCGGTGATCACCTCGGCGAGGTCGTCCGGCACCGCCTGCGCCAGCGCCGCGCCGACGGCGACCGCGTCGTGGTCGCGGGCGGCGACGACGTACGGCCGGCCGCGGCGGGTGTGCATGCCGAGCCCGGCGATCTCGTCGTCCGAGCGCACCACCCACCACGTCGGCGTCAGGTCCTCGGGCGCACCCAGCCGCCCGATGCGGCCGGTCGCGGTCGCGAGCACGCTGGTGCGGGCCGGGTCGCCGGCCAGCAGGGTTTCGGCGGCCGCGAGGAAGTCGTCGGGGGCCGTGTGTGCGCAGACAGACAAAGGGGACACGCCCCTACCTTCTCAGGACCTGTGGGTTTCGCCAGGGGCGGAGGTCACCCCCCTGCTCGGCGGCCCACCGCCTCACACGTTGTCGGCGCCGGTGTCGTCGGCCTGCGGACCGCCGGTGGTGGTGGCGGTGTCGCCGGCGTCGGACCACACCCAGCCGTTGACCTCCGGGGTGTCGGTGCCGTGCTCACGGGCGTACATGCGCGCCTCGAGCCGGGCGTCGGCCATGCGCTGGTGCAGCCCGGCGGCCTTCGAACCGAGCCCGGGCACGCGGTCGATGACGTCCATGACGAGGTGGTAGCGGTCGAGGTCGTTGAGCATGACCATGTCGAAGGGCGTGGTCGTCGTGCCCTCTTCCTTGTAGCCGCGCACGTGCAGGTTCGCGTGCCCGTGCCGCCGGTAGGTGAGGCGGTGGATGAGCCACGGGTAGCCGTGGTAGGCGAAGATGATCGGCTTGTCGGTCGTGAAGATCGTGTCGAAGTCGCGGTTCGACAGGCCGTGCGGGTGTTCGGTCTCCTCCTGCAGGCGCATGAGGTCGACGACGTTGACGACCCGCACCTTGAGGTCGGGCACGTTCTCGCGCAGCAGCTTGGCGGCGGCGAGCACCTCGATCGTCGGGATGTCGCCGGCGCAGCCGAGCACGACGTCGGGGTCGGTGCCCTCGACCTCGGTGCCGGCCCACTCCCAGATCCCCAGGCCGCGGGCGCAGTGCCGGGTGGCCTCGTCGACGCCGAGCCACGAGGGGCCGGGCTGCTTGCCGGCGACGACGACGTTGACGTACTGCCGGGTGCGCAGGATGTGGTCCCACGTGCTGAGCAGCGTGTTCGTGTCCGGCGGCAGGTACACCCGGATGATGTCGGCCTTCTTGTTGACGACGTGGTCGATGAAGCCCGGGTCCTGGTGGCTGAAGCCGTTGTGGTCCTGGCGCCACACGTGCGAGCTAAGCAGGTAGTTCAGCGACGGGATCGGGCGGCGCCACTCGATGTCGTTGGTCACCTTGAGCCACTTGGCGTGCTGGTTGAACATCGAGTCGACGATGTGGATGAACGCCTCGTAGCTGTTCATGAGGCCGTGCCGACCGGTGAGCAGGTAGCCCTCGAGCCAGCCCTGGCACTGATGCTCGGAGAGCATCTCCATGACCTTGCCGACGCGCGCGATCGCGTCGTCGGTGTCGGTGGGCTCGTAGTCGGCGAGCCACTGCTTGTCGGTCACCTCGTACACGGCCTGGAGCCGGTTGGAGGCGGTCTCGTCGGGCCCGAACAGCCGGAAGTTGTCGGGGTTCAGGCGCAGCACCTCGGTGAGGTACTCGCCGAGCACCCGGGTGGCCTCGCGGATCTGGGAGCCGGGCCGCTCGGTCTCGACGCCGAACTCGCGCCAGTCGGGCAGCCGCAGTTCCTCGGTGAGCAGCCCGCCGTTGGCGTGCGGGTTTGCGCCGAGGCGCAGGTCGCCGCGGGGCGCGAGGGCGGCGATGTCCTCGCGCAGCGCGCCGGCCTCGTCGAAGAGCTCGTGGGGGCGGTAAGACTCCAGCCAGGCCGACAGGTCGTGCAGGTGCTCGTCGGTGTCGCGGGCGTTGGCCAGCGGCACCTGGTGGCTGCGCCAGCTGTTCTCGGTCGGCTTGCCGTCGATCTCCTTGGGGCCGGTCCAGCCCTTGGGGGTGCGGAAGACGATCATCGGCCACCGCGGCCGCTGCGCGTCGTCGGCGCCCGCGGCGGCCGCGTCGGCCTTGATGCGGGCGATGTGGTCGAGCACCTCGTCGAGCAGCTCGGCGAACCGGGCGTGGTACTCGGCCGGCTCCTCGTCGTCGAAACCGGCGGTGAACACGTATGGGGTGTGGCCGTATCCGCGCATGAGCGCGTCGAGTTCGTCGTCGCCGACGCGGGCCAGCACCGTGGGGTTGGCGATCTTGTAGCCGTTGAGGTGCAGCACCGGCAGCACGACGCCGTCGCTGGCGGGGTTGACGAACTTGTTGGAGTGCCAACTGGTGGCCAGCGGGCCGGTCTCGGCCTCACCGTCTCCGACGACGGCGAAGACGAGCAGGTCGGGGTTGTCGAAGGCGGCCCCGTAGGCGTGCGAGAGGGAGTAGCCGAGCTCGCCGCCCTCGTGGATCGAGCCGGGGGTCTCGGGGGCGACGTGGCTGGGGATGCCGCCGGGAAAGCTGAACTGCTTGAACAGCTTTTGCAGGCCGGCGTCGTCCTGGCCGATGTGGTGGTAGTGCTCGGTGTACGTGCCCTCGAGGTAGGTGTTGGCGACGAGACCGGGGCCGCCGTGGCCGGGCCCGGTGATGTAGATCGTCGACTGCTCGCGCTCGGCGATCGACCGGTTGAGGTGGGCGTAGAGGAAATTCAGGCCCGGGGTGGTGCCCCAGTGGCCGAGCAGCCGCGGCTTGATGTGCTCGCGCTGCAGCGGCACCCGCAGCATCGGGTTGTCGAGCAGGTAGATCTGGCCGACCGACAGGTAGTTGGCCGCGCGCCACCAGCTGTGGATGCGGTCGAGGTCGTCGTGCGTGAGCGGCTGCGCGTCGGTCTGCGAACGCGTCTGCCAGGGTGTCGCTGCCATCCTGCGGTCCCTTCGGGGAGTCTGAACTGCTCTCTGGTGCCGTGCGCGGACGTCGTTGTCGTACCCATCGAGGCGCCGGGCATGTACGCGGGCGCCGTCATCCGACGGGGGGCTGTTTGCCGGAGCCGGTGCAGCCGGCGGTTCAGATGTACAGGGCCGTCAGATCGACCGGGGGCACGTCGTTCAGATCGTACGGCGTGCCCTGGTACACGGAGTGATTGAGCCAGTTGGCGTAGAGCAGGAACGCGTGCGAACGCCACGTCACGCGCGGCGCCCGCGAGGGGTCGTCGCCGGGAAAGTACTTGCGCGGCACCTCGATCGGGAGGTTTCGGGCGACGTCGCGGTCGTACTCCAGCTTGAGGGTGTCGCGTTCGTACTCGGGGTGGCCGGTGACGTAGAAGTCGCGGTTGTCGGTGCTGCCGACGAGGTAGACGCCCGCCTCCGGGGAGGTCGACAGCAGCTTGAGCTCGGGCACGGCGAGGATGTCGTCGGCGCGGATCTCGGTGTGGCGGCTGTGCGGGGCGGGGAAGACCTCGTCGAAGCCGGAGAGGATCTTCGTCGTCGGGTCGAGCACCTCATGCTCGAAGACGCCGAACATCTTCTTCTCCAGCGGGTACTTCGGCACGCCGTAACGGCGGTACAAGGCCGCCTGGGCGCCCCAACAGATGTTCATCGTCGAGTAGACGTGCTCGCGGCTCCAGTCGAGCAGTTCGACGAGTTCGCCCCAGTAGTCGACCTTCTCGAACGGCAGCTGCTCGACGGGGGCGCCGGTGATGACGAGGCCGTCGAAGCGCTGGTCGCGCACGCAGTCGAACGTCGAGTAGAAGGCGGACAGGTGCTCCGGCGGGGTGTTGCGCGAGGAGTGGCTGCCCATGTGCAGCAGCGTCACCTCGATCTGGATCGGGGTGTTGCCCAGCAGCCGCAGCAGGTGCGTCTCGGTGGCGATCTTCGTCGGCATGAGGTTGAGGATCGCCAGTCGCAGCGGCCGGATGTCCTGGTGCTCGGCGCGCTCGCTGGACATGACGAAGACGTTCTCGTCCTCCAGCACGCCGCGCGCGGGCAGCTCCCGCGGGATGTTGACCGGCACCTGCCGCCTCCTGATGAGTCCGCTGGTCGGATGAACCCGCAGGAGGGTACCTGTTGATCACGTTCGGGCGCTGGGGAAGACCGCGTTGCGATACGCCGCGGCGGCCTCGAGGCGGAGCCGGTCGCGGCTGCTTTCGGTGACGACGTTGATGGCGTGCGCCAGGCGCGGCCGCGGATCGAGGCCGGGGGCCCGCAGCAGGTCGCCGACGGCGTCCGCGGCGCGGGCGACGACGAGCAGGTCGAGCACGTCGGCGGGCAGGTCCTGCACCGAGCCGTCCCGCGGGAGGATCAGCTCGATGAGGTCGCGGCGCCGACGTCGCAGCTCGGGCACGTCGACGAGGGCGTAGCTGGTGCGCCCGAGGCGACCGAACCGGCTCCGGTCGACGGTGACGAGGCCGAGGCCGACGAGGTGTTCGGCCTCGTCGAACCAGGGGGTGCGCAGCAGCGGATCGAGCACGAAGCGGGCGGCGACGCCGTCGAGATCGCGCGGCTGGTCGGCCTGCAGCGTGTCGTGCCATCCGCGCAGCGGCGGCGGGCAGCGGCAGTCGGCGATCGCGCGTAGCCGGGCGTGTTCGTCGCGGCCCACCCAGCGGATCTCGCCCGCCCGCTCGATCGTGCGAATCGCGGCCATCGCCATGCCGAAGCGCACCGACGGAGTCGGCCGCGTGATCGGGTGCGGCCCCGCCGTGAGCAGCCAGAACCGGTCGACGAGGGACAGGTCCTCCCACGGCCACGGCATCTGCCCAGGGTAGGTCGGAGGCGGTGCCACGACGCCGGCGTTGCTTCGCGCCGGCCCGCCATCCTCGGATGATTCGGCGCTACCTCACTGCGTTGCGGTACCGCATGGTCGCCTCGAGGCGGCGCCAGGCCCGGCTGCCCTGGGTGGCGAATTCGATGGCGCGAAGCACGGCCGGCGCCGGGTACAGGCCGGGCACCCGCAACAGATCGCTGACGGCATCCGCTGCCCGCGCAACGACGAACAGGTCGAGCACGTCGGCGGGTAGATCCTTCACGGAGCCGTCGGGTGGAGCCACCAGGTGGACCAGTTCGCGCCTGCGGGACTGCAGTTCGTCGACGTCGATGACTGCGTAGTGATCCCGCCCCAGCGGGGCGAGTCGGCTGCGTTCGATGGCGACCAGGCCCCGGCTCGCGAGCTGTTCGGCCTCCTGATCCCAGGTCGAGGAGACCAGCGGAGCGAGCGTGTAGGTCGCCGGGATGCCGTCGAGGTCGGGTGGCTCGGCCGACTGCAGCGCGGCATGCCAGGTGCGTAGCGGTTCGGGGCAGCGGCAGTCGGAGATGGTGCGCAGCACCGGGTCGTCGTCGGGGCCGATCCAGCGGATCTCCCCGGCGTTCTCGATGGCCCGGATGGCGGCCATGGCCAGCCCGAGTCGGGCCGAGTACGAGGGGCCGGCGACCGGGTGCGGCCCCGCCGTGAGCAGCCAGAACCGGTCGACGAGGGACAGGTCTTCCCACGGCCACGGCATCTGCCCAGGGTAGGTCGCGGACCGGTGCGCCCAGCGAAGCCGGCGGGCTCACATGGGCGCCGGGCGGCAGGGCATCTTCTTGGCGACGTTGGGTCCGGGCTCGAGCAGCTGCAGCTTCCAACCGAGTTGGTGCTTGACGGTGGCCAACACGCGGTAGTCGTCGGAGGTCAGGCGGTGGTCGCCGAGGATCGCGTCGATGCGCCGCGGGGAGTCGGGGGAGTACAGCACGTAGGCCGAGCGCACCCGTTCGCACGACTCGAGACCGAGGGCGTGCCGGGCGGCGTCGGCGCTGCCGGGGTAGCCGCCGATGAGCCAGGAGCTACCGACCGGGTGCGCGCCCAGCTGGTAGATGTAGCCGGCCGAGGCGCCGGTCGTGTCGAGCACGTCGTGACCGGAGGCCTTCGCGCCGTCGCGCAGGAGGGCCGCGGTCGCGGCGGCGTCGTCGGCGGTGAGGTCGAGGGTGTTGCCGTCGGTGTCGATCGTCGCGGCGGCGCGACTGCCGTCCGGCGCGGGGTAGCGGTAGTAGGTGTCGCGGGCCGCCAGTCCCACGCCGGCAACGAGCACGAGCGCGGCGAGCGCGGCGCCGATGGCGCGGGCGGACTGCTTCGGCCGCCCGTGCGGGAGCCCGATCGCGAGCAGCAGCGCGGCGATCCACAGCGGGGCCGCGCGACCGGGCGCCGCCCACAGATTGCCGTTTGTGCCGAACGAATAGCACAACGGCAGGGTGACGAGCGCGGGCAGCAACACCGCCGTGCGCGGGTCCACGGCCCGCGTCGGCTCGGCCGC
>NZ_BCNQ01000125.1 GCF_001515525.1 Piscicoccus intestinalis NBRC 104926
GGGGCCGAGCGGCGGCGGCAGCAGGGGCTGCGTGACGGTGACGGCGGTCGGCTCGGCGAGCACGTCGGAGGGCAGCACGAGGGCGGTGGCGCCGCGGGGCATGACGCGGGCGCGGCGGAAGGCGTTGGTGACGGCCTCCGGGACGTTGTCGGCGGCGGTGACTTCGCCGGTGTGCTTGGTGACGGCGGCGAGCAGGCTGGCGGCGTCCATCGACTGGTGCGTGTGCTTGAGCCGGTCGGCGCGGCCGACGGCGCCGCACAGGGCGACCATGGGGTCGCCCTCGTAGGTGGCGGTGACCAGGCCGGTGGTGAGGTTGGTGGTGCCGGGACCGGAGGTGACGAGGGCGACGCCGGGGGTGCCGGTGAGGCGGCCGACGGCGGCGGCCATGAAGGCGGCGTTCTGCTCGTGGCGGCAGACGATGAGTTCGGGGCCGTCGTCGCCGACGTCGAGGAGGGCGTCGTAGACCTGGTCGACTTTGGCTCCCGGCACCCCGAACACCCAGCGGACCCCCTGGGCCTGCAGGCATTCGACGACGCGCTGGGCGCTGCGGACGGGGGTGGTCTCGGTGGCGCTCATCCCATGGCCTCTCGTGTCTGTCTGCCGGTGCTGACGGTGCTTCTGTTTGCCGGTGCAACCGGTGCTGCCGGGCACCGAGCCTAGACCCGCGGCGAGGGCGGCGACCGCGGCAAGGGCGGCGACCGCGCTCGAGCGCCACCGGCCGCGTCAGGCCGCCCGTCGCGCGCGAGCGACGCTTTTCCTGGCTCCCCACGGTCGCGGTCGCCGTCCAGGCCGCCCGTCGCGCACGGGCGACGCACTAGGCTGCGCGCATGCGCATCCGGCACCGCATCTTTCAGACGAGCCTCATCTCGTCGCTGGCCTCCGGGGTGTTCGAGGACGACATGACGCTGGCCGAGCTGCTCGGGCAGGGGTCGTTCGGGCTCGGCACGTTCAACGAGCTCGACGGGGAGATGATCATCCTCGACGGCACGTGCTACCAGCTGCGCTCGGACGGCAGCGTCAGCCTCCCGCCGATGAGCGCGCACACCCCGTATGCGGCGGTGACGAACTTCGTGCCGACGTTGCGCCGCGAGATCGACGACGAGCTGGTGCGCAAGGGCGTCAGCGACATCATCGACTCGATGCTGCCGTCGCCGAACTACATGTACGCGCTGCGGATCACCGGTGACTTCGGGTGGGTGACGACCCGGACCGTCGAGCGCCAGCAGGCGCCGTACCCGACGCTCGTCGAGGCCACCGACGGCGAGGAGGTCGTGCGTTTCGAGGACGTGCGTGGCGTGGTCGCCGGCTTCCGCACGCCGCTGTTCGAGGCGGCGATCTCGGTGCCCGGGTGCCACGCCCACTTCATCGACGACGACCGTCAGCGCGGCGGCCACCTCATCGACTTCGAGATCCGCTCCGGCGTGGCGGAGATCTGCATCGGCACCGACCTTGAGCTGCGGCTGCCCTTGACCAGCGAGTTCGAGTCGGCCGACCTGACTCCGGACGATCTGCAGGAGCAGCTGCACAAGGCCGAGCACGCCGGCCACAACTGAGCCGAGCCGGTCGCCCATCAGAACGGCGGCGGGTCAGGGTCGGGCTGGCCGGGCGGGCCAGGGTCGGCCGGGTCGGGGCCGGGTAGGCCGGGCGAGCCAGGGTCGGGCAGGTCGGGAGGATCGAGGTCGGGTAGGTCCGGCGGATCGGCGCCGCCGCCACGTATCCACAGCCCGGGGCCGTCGCTGTCGGGCGGCGGACCGAGCGGGAACTCGACGAACTGCAGCTCGCAGCGCAGCGTGTGCTCGACGCGCGACACCGCCCCTTCCAGGGGCAGGGGCCGGTAGTCGTACGGATAGCTGATGTACTCGCGGCCCGTGCCCGTGGTCCACCTGATGAGTTCGCCGTCGCGCAACGCCCGCCAACGCCCGCGGGTCTTGTGGTTGTGGTGCGGGCGGTGCTTCCCGGACAGGTTCTCTTCGGAGGTCTGACCGCCGCGCCGCCGTTCGATGTCATGGTCGAGATCGCACGCCTCGGGCGGCACGACGCAGCCCGGCACCCGGCACTCGCCGTCGCGGGCCCGAACCGCGCGGGCCAGCGGCGCGCCCGGCCGGTAGGCCGTCGTGGACAGCTCGACCGCCGAACCGTCCAGCGGGTCGATGACCAGGCGCCGCCACGTGGACCCGGCGACCATGGCCGCCTCGCGGACGACCTCGGCGGGCAACGTGTCGACGCCGCCGGCACCGGAGATCCGCCCCGGTTCGAGGTCGAGGCCGAGCAGCGTGCCCAGCCCGACGACCACGGAGACCTGCGCGATCGGCCAGCGTCGCCCCACCAGGGCGGGGTCAAACGACGGCGCCACCACGTCTGCCGCGCCTGCGGCCGTCGACGACTCCGCGGGGTCCACGGGGTTTGCGGGATTGGCGGGGTTCGCGGGGTCAGCGGGAGCCGCGGTGTCTGCGTGATTCAGGGCGGCCACACCGTGCGTGACGCCCCCTTCACCCGCGCAGGACTCGCGGCGCTCTCCTTCGGCCTCGGCGCCGTTGGCCGGCTGCCCATCGACCGCCTGACCGGCGCCACCGGTCGAAGCCACCGCCTGCCCCGAGCCGCCACCAGAACCCACGGCCGCCCCGAGGTGGCCGAACATCAGCAGGTCGAGCGTGACGTCGGAGCGCAGCTGGGCCAGCGTGCGAGACTCCCCCGCCTTCCGCAGGCGCCGGGCGAGGTCGTCGACGCGGGAGTAGGCGCCGCGGAGCCGGGCCGCGCCGCCGGTCACCCGCAGCTCACCGGTGCCGTCGGGGTCGATGAGCACGTCGACGCGCCGGTCGGCCAGCCGCCGGGCCCGCTGTTCGCGGGAGTCGACGAGCCGGGCCAGACGGCGCGCTAGCCGCTGCCGGAACAGGGGATTGCTCAGGGCCGCGCCGCCCCGCACGGGCGCGAGCACCCCTTCGGCCACGTCGGCGGCCAGCGGCCCGGGCAGCACCCGGCACTCCTCATAGAGCGTCTTGACCCGCCAGAACGAGACCTCGCCGGCGCGCAGCCGCTCCGTCAGGGCGTGCACCCGAACCGGCTCCGCGGTGGCGACGTCGACCCGGGAAGCGGCCTCGCGCGCGCCCATACCGGTGGCGAGCACCAGCTCGTCGGCCATCGCCGAATCGGCCGCGTCGACCGCGCGCCGGCGGGTCGTCGCCGACGCGTCGGGGCCGGCCTCGATGAGCGCCGCGGCCCGCTCGCGACGGGTCAGCTCACCGGTCGCGGCCAGCGAGATGGAGTCGGCCCACACCTTCAGCGCCTCCATGGTCTCCACGACCGACAGCACGTCGGACGAACTCACGTGCTCGAAGGCGTCGCGCGGCAACGCCGCGTGCGGCTCGCACACGAGCCCGGCACCGATCTGCACGGACATGCCACACCTCCTTCGGCGGGTTCTGCGGGTTCTGCGGGTTCAGCGGGGTCGGGGGTTCGGGGGTTCGGGTACGGCGGGTTCCAGTGGGTTTAGTGGGTCCTGCGAGGTTCGGGGTTTCTGCGGGTCCAGCGGGTCAGCGGGTCCAGCGGTTCAGCGGGTTCAGCGGCCAGCGGGTTCAGCGAGTTCGGGGGTTCAGCGGGTTCAGCGGGTACGGCGGGTTCAGTGGCTTCAGCGGGATCGACGGGTTTCGACACGGTCGACGGCGGCCGCCAAAGACCCCCGCGACGGGCCCGTCGGGACGGCTCTGTCGACCGATGCAACTACCCTAGACGCGACCACCGACAAGATGCGGAGCCCGACAAACAAGCTGGTCAGAGGCTTGTAGGGCAGCGACACAACCACGTCGACCCAGGTCCACCACGACCGCCCGAGGCAGCGCCCGCCAGCCGTCCGAAACGATCCGACGCGGATAGATCAACGGGAGCGTCGCTGCGGCCCCGAGCGGATACAGTCCACTGGCATGGCAGATCTCACCGAACTCCTCGCCGAGGACGCGATCGCACTCGATGTGGAGGCGGCCGATTGGGAGGACGCCGTGCGCCGCGCCGGCGCCCTGCTGGTGCGCACCGGAGTCGCCACCGACTCCTACACCCAGGCGATGATCGACAGCGTGCACGAGCGCGGCCCCTACATCGTCGTCGCGCCCGGGTTCGCCTTCGCCCACGCCCGCCCCAGCGAGGCGGTGCAGCGCACCGGCATGTCGTGGCTGCGGCTGACAACCCCGGTGGAGTTCGGCCACCGCGCCAACGATCCGGTCGGCCTCGTCGTGGCGCTGGCCGCGCACGACAGCAAGGCCCACCAGGCGGCGATGGCGCAACTGGCCCGCGTGCTCGCCGACCCGGAGAAGAAGGCCGCGCTGGAACGCGCCTCCAGCCCGCAGGAGGTCAGGGCCATCCTCGGCGAGAACCAGGCCCCGCGCGCGAAGACCGCGACGACGCAGCGCGGATCCACCAAGAACCACATCCTCACCGTGTGCGGCAACGGCATCGGCACGAGCATCTTCTTGAAGAGCACGCTAGAGAAGGTGCTCGAGCGCTGGGGTTGGGGTCCGTACGTCAGCGTCGAGGCGACCGACACGGTCTCCGCCAAGGGCAATGCCAAGGAGGCCGACCTCATCATGACCTCCGGTGAGATCGCGCGGGCGCTCGGAGACCTGGGGGTCCCGGTGCAGGTCATCGCGGACTTCACCAGCCACAAAGAGGTCGACGCGGCCCTGCGCGACAGCTACGACGTCTAACGCCCTGCACACGCACGAAGGAGTGTCATGGACTGGTTGGTGACCATCGCGCAGTTCCTGGTCAACGAGATCCTCAGCGTGCCCGCCTTTCTCATCGGCATCATCACCGCGGTCGGCATGGTGGCGCTGCGCAAGAGTGCCGGGCAGGTCATCGGCTCGGCGCTGAAGGCGACCCTCGGCTTCCTGCTGATCGGAGCCGGTGCCACGCTCGTCATCGCCTCGCTGGAGCCGCTGGGCGCGATGATCCTCGGCGCGACCGGCGCCCACGGCGTCGTGCCGACCAACGAGGCGATCGTCGCCGTCGCGCAGGCCGAGTACGGCGCCCAGGTGTCGTGGCTGATGATCCTCGGCTTCGCGATCAGCCTCGTGCTGGCGCGGTTCACGGCGCTGAGCTACGTGTTCCTCACCGGCCACCACCTGCTCTTCATGGCGACGCTGCTCACCATGGTGCTCACCGCGGCCGGCTACGGATCGGCGATCGTCGTCGGCCTCGGTGGCGCCCTGCTGGGCATCCTCATGGTGTCGCTGCCGGCCTTCGCCCAGCCCTGGACGCGGCGGATCACCGGCGACGACAGCATCGCCATCGGACACTTCGGCACCGCCGGATACATCCTGGCCGGCGCCGTGGGGCGCGTCACCGGCGGAGCCCGCAGCCGCTCCACCGAAGAGCTCAAGCTGCCCGAATCCCTACGGTTCCTGCGCGATTCGATGGTCGCCACCGCCTTGTCGATGGTCATCATGTACGTCGTGCTCGCGGTGCTGTTCATGGCGCGCGAGGGCACTCAGGCGGCGTATCAGGCATTCCCCGACGGCGCGACCAACGTCGGCAACTACCTCATGCAGTCGGTGACGCAGGGCCTGCAGTTCGGGGTGGCCGTCGCGGTGATCCTCTTCGGCGTGCGCACGATCCTCGGCGAGCTGGTGCCCGCCTTCCGGGGCATCGCGGCCCGCGTGGTGCCGGGCGCGGTGCCGGCCCTCGACGCGCCGATCGTCTTTCCCTACGCGCAGAACGCGGTGCTCGTCGGCTTCCTCGCCAGCTTCACCGGCGGCCTCGTAGGGCTCGGGCTGCTCAGCGTCTGGCTCAACCCGGCGTTCGGGCTGGCGCTGATCCTGCCGGGGCTCGTGCCGCACTTCTTCACCGGCGGCGCGGCCGGGGTCTACGGCAACGCCACCGGCGGCCGGCTGGGCGCCGTGTGCGGCGGGTTCGCCAACGGGCTCCTCATCACGCTGCTCCCGTCGGGGCTCTTGCAGGTGCTGGGCACCTTCGGGGGCGAGAACACGACGTTCGGCGACGCCGACTTCGGTTGGTTCGGCATCCTAATCGGCGGAGCCGCGAAGCTGGGCGGGGCCGTCGGGCTCGTGGTCATCGCGCTGACCGGGGCGGTCTTCCTGGGGCTGGCGATCCTCTTCCAGCGCCGCGTGGTCGATGCCGACTGGGACCCCTCGCCCCACCGCGAGAGCGTCCGCGCCACCGCGGAGGCCGAGGCCAGCGCCATGACCTCCAGCACGCGCACGTACGCGAAGATCCCGCCGCCGCAGGGGGCGCCGGCTCCGCCACCGCCTCCGTAGGTTCACGTCAGGGTCGCGTCAGGCGCGTCACCGCCCGCGCAACCGGCCCCGCAGCCAGGCCCAGCGCTCGATCATCCGGGCCTCGAAGCCGCGCTCCTTGGGGTGGTAGTAGTCGGCGTCGAGCAGGTCGTCGGGCAGGTACTGCTGGGTGGCGACGGAGTCGGGCTCGTCGTGGGCGTAGACGTAGTCCTCGGGCTTGCCCACCGCGCGGGTGGCCGAACCCGCCGCCCGCGACCGAGCCGTGCCCCGCAGCGGAGGCGGTACCGCGGCCCCGCGACCGGCGCGCACGTCGGCGATCGCCGACCCGATCGCCAGGTAGGCGGCGTTCGACTTAGGGGCCAGGCAGTTGTGAACCACGGCCTGCGCCAGGATGATTCGCGCTTCCGGCATGCCGATCTGCGCGACCGCATGCATGGCGGCGACGGCGGTCTGCAGCGCCGTCGGGTCGGCCATGGCGATCTCCTCGCTCGCGGAGATGACGATGCGCCGGGCGATGAACCGCGGGTCCTCGCCCGCCTCCAGCATCCGCGCGAGGTAGTGCAGGGCAGCGTCGACGTCGGAGCCGCGCATCGACTTGATGAACGCGCTCGCGACGTCGTAGTGCTGGCCGCCCGCGCGGTCGTAGCGCACCGCGGCCTGCGCGACGGCCTGCTCGGCGTGGGCCAGCTCGATCTCCTGCGGGTCGTCGGCGCTCGGCAGTCCTCGCCCCGCGGCCCGCGCGTCGGTGGCCACGCCGGCCGCCGCCTCCAGCTGGGTCAGCCCGCGGCGCGCGTCGCCCCCGGCCATCCGCACGAGGTGCTCCCGAGCATCGGCCGCCAGCGTGTAGGCGCCGGCCAGCCCGCGCTCGTCGGTGAGCCCCGAGTCGATGACCTCGCCGACGTCGTCGTCGGTCAGCGAGGTCAGCGTGATGAGCATCGAGCGCGACAGCAGCGGCGCGACGATCGAGAAACTCGGGTTCTCGGTCGTCGCCGCGACGAGGATGACGAGCCGGTTCTCCACGCCGGGCAGCAGCGCGTCCTGCTGGGCCTTGGAGAAGCGGTGGATCTCGTCGAGGAAGAGCACGGTCTGCCGGCCGTAGAGGTCGCGGTCGCGGGCGGCGGCGTCCATGACGGCACGCACGTCCTTGACCCCGGCGGTCACCGCCGACAGCTCGACGAACCGCCTCCCGGCGGCGGTGGCGACGAGGTGCGCGAGCGTCGTCTTGCCGGTGCCGGGCGGGCCCCAGATGATCGCGGAGACGGGCCCGGCGGCTCCCCCGGACCCCTCGATGAGCCGCCGCAACGGGCTCCCCGCGCGCAGCACGTCGCGCTGACCGCGCACCTCCTCGATGGCGCGTGGCCGCATCCGCACCGCGAGCGGCGGGCGCGTGTCGGCGCCATCGGAGTCGGTGCGGGCGTCGTCGGGGTCGCGGTCGGCGCGGGCCGCGGCGAAGAGGTCACTCACCCCGCCAGGCTAGATCGTGCGGGTCGGCGCCTCCGCGCCGAATCCGGCGGAAGGGACAGCAGCCAGGAGGAGCAGGTTCGCTCGGTGGACCTCGACCGCGTGGGCCGGATGCTGGGGCGTGTGCCGGCGGACTCGCTGTCGGCACTCGACGAGGCCCTGCGGCTGCACCTGTCGTTGTAGCAATGACGTGCTACATGAGGTTGGCCAGCGCCTGCCCCGTCGCGGTGCCGCTGCGCGCTATGTCGGCGGGTGCGCCGGAGGCGATGATGCGGCCGCCGCGCTCGCCGGCGCCGGGGCCAAGGTCGATGACGTGGTCGGCGCCGGCGATGACGCGCAGGTCGTGCTCGGCGACCACCACCGTGTTGCCCTGGTCGACGAGCCGATTCAGCTCGCCGACGAGCAGGTCGACGTCGGCGGGGTGCAGCCCCGTCGTCGGCTCGTCGAGCAGGTACACCGTGTGCCCGCGCGGCGCCCGCTGCAGCTCGGTCGCGAGTTTGATGCGCTGCGCCTCCCCGCCGGAGAGTTCGGTCGCCGGCTGCCCGAGCGTCAGGTAGCCGAGGCCGATCGCGTCGAGGGCCGCGAGCGCCCGGGAGATGCGCCGGTCCCCGGCGAAGAACCCCACCGCCTCCCGCACGCTCAACGCCAGCACCTGCGCGACCGAGCGGCCGTGCCAGGTGACCTCGAGGGTCTGCGGGTTGTACCGGCTCCCGTGGCACGTCGGGCAGGTCGCGTACGTGCCGGGCAGGAAAACGAGTTCGACCTCGACCTGGCCCTCGCCGTCGCACGTCGGGCAGCGGCCCTCGGCCACGTTGAACGAGAAGCGGCTCGCGCTCCAGCCGCGGGCACGGGCCGCCTCGGTGCCTACGAACAGCGCGCGCACCCGGTCGAACAGGCCCGTGTACGTCGCCAGGCAGCTGCGCGGGCTGCGCCCGATGGGCTTCTGGGTGATCTGCACGACCCGGTCGACCGCCTCCACGCCCGACACGCGCCCCACCCGCACAGCCGGGGGCCGAATCGTCCGCAGAGTCAACCAAATCCGGCTCGTCGAGGGAGGCCGACCGCACCCGCTCCCCGAGCAACTCCCCGAGCACGTGCGTGACCAGCGTCGTCTTCCCGGAGCCGGACACCCCGGTGACCGCGGTGAACACCTCCAGCGGCAGCCGCAGGTCGAGCCCGCGCACCGTGCGCATGGTAATCGCGTCGACCGCCAGCATCCCGGCCGCGGCGCGAGCCTCCGACGCGCTGCGCGGCACCGGCGGGGGCCGGCGCAGGTACTCGCCCGTCACCGACTCCGGCACCTGGGACAGCCCGGGCACCGGCCCGGAGTACAGCACGAGCCCGCCGTCGCTGCCCGCGCCCGGCCCGACGTCGATGACCCAGTCGGCGCGCCGCACGAGCGAGAGGTCGTGCTCGACCATGAGCACGCTGTTGCCCTCGGCGATGGACCGGTCGAACAGCTGCGCCAGCATCGGTTTCTCCGACGGGTGGAGCCCCGCCGACGGCTCGTCGAGCACGTAGGCGACCCCGAACAGCCCGGCCCGCAGCAGCGCCGCGAGCCGCAGCCGCTGCAGCTCCCCGGCCGACAGGGTCACGGCGGGCCGGTCGAGGCTGAGGTGCCCGACACCGAGCCCGACGATCGCCTCCAGCACCGGCAGGATCGTCGGCAGCAGCAGCCGTTCGGCCTCCTGAGCGGGGGTGCCGCCGCCGGCGGGCAGCTCCCGCGAGCGCCCCTCCAGCAGGGCGAGCAGGTCGTCGAGGCTGCGCGCCCCGAGCCGCCAGATCGGGTCGCCGAGGTAGGTGACGGACAGCGCGTCGGGGGTGAGCCGGTGCCCGTGGCACACCGGGCAGGTCGTCGTCGTCAGGTAGGTCAGGGCGCGGCGCCGGGTGCGTTCGGAGGCGCTGTCGGCGATGGTGTGCCGCAGGTAGCGGGCCACCGAGCTCCATTTGCCCTCGTAGGGGGCCTGGAGGCGGCCCGCCTCCCGCACGGGATGCACGGTGACGGTGGGCTGTTCCTCGGTGAACAGGATCCAGTCGCGGGTGTCGGCGGGCAGGTCGCGCCACGGGGCGTGGATGTCGACGCCGAGGGTCGCGAGGATGTCGCGGTAATTCTTGCCGAGCCACGCGCCCGGCCACGCGGCGACCGCGCCGTCGGCGATGCTGAGCGACGGATCGGGCACGATCGATGCCTCGGTCGGCTCGTGCAGCACCCCCGAGCCCTGGCAGCGCGGGCACTCCCCCTCCACGGTGTTCGGGCTGAACGCGTCCGAATCCAGCCGTCCCCCAGGCAGATCGGTGTGCCGTGCGCGCACCTCGTCGGGGTAGTCGCCGGCCCGGGAGTACAGCAGCCGCACCGCGTTCGACAACGTCGTCAGCGTACCGACGCTCGAGCGCGCCCCGCCCGCGCCGCGGCGCTGCTCCACGGCGACGGTCGGAGGCAGCCCGGTCACCGACTCCACGCGCGGGTCGGTGGCGCGGGCGATGAGGCGGCGCGCGAAGGGAGCCACCGACTCCAGGTAGCGGCGCTGGGCCTCGGCGTGCAGCGTGCCGAACGCCCGCGACGACTTGCCGGAGCCGGAGATGCCGGTGAACGCGACGAGCGCCCCGCGCGGGCACGACATGCCGACGTTGCGCAGGTTGTGCAGGCGCGCCCCGCGCACCCGCACGACGTCGGTGCAGGCGCCCCGCCCCGCGGCGACTTCGACGGGAGGCTCGGCGGCCCCCGTCACGGAACCACGTCGAGGTCGCCGAGCCGGTCGGTGCGGGCCATGTTCTCGCGGTAGTCCACGGGACACACGATGACATGCACGGCCCCGTCGTCCGGCGCGGCCCACGCACCCGGGTCCGAGGTCGTGGACGGCGCCGACGTCGAACCGGCAGTGAGCACCTTCGTTGTCGCACGTGCCCGCCACATGCGGCAGCCGGCGCAACCGGGTGTCTGCGCGGGTTTCGCCATATTGACGATCGCGTCGCCGGGACCCGGCCCGCTCCAGGATCGTGACCTGCGCTTTCGCGAGGCGTTGCGATGTAGCGCTCGCTCGCGGTCGTCGAAAGGGCTGTTTGGATCGCGGTAACCGAGTGGCTGCGAGTTCAACCTGACCCTCGCCGCGTCGGCGACCCCGGATCGGCGGCCACAGTGACACGATCTGCGGGTGAGAATTCGCGCCGTGACCAGCCGCGACGACCTCGTCGCGGCGACCGGGGGCAGTGACGCGTTCGCGCGCCTCGACCCGCCCGCGCGCCTCGCCGGCTGGGTGCTGACCGGCCGGGTCGAGGCGAGCGAGCACGCCGTCGCGTTCGTGCGCACCTCGGCGCGACGCGCCCCCAGCCTCACCGCCTGGGGGCCGGGGGTCACGGTGCTCCTGCGGGCGCTGCGGGACGCCGACGAGACGGGGCGCCACGACGTCGCCTCGGTGACCGTGCCGACCTCTGTCGCCGGAACCGCCGGAACCGCCGGAACCGCCGGAACCGACGGAACCGACGGGACCGCCGCCGACGTCTTCGATCTCGGCGACGGCGGCGACTGGCACTGGGCCTGGACCGACCGGGCCCCCGCGCCGGCCCCGGGCGAGGCCGACCTCGTCGAGCTCGACGACCACGCCGACGCCGCCCGCCTGCAGGCCTTCGGGTTCGCGCACAACCCGTTGTTCGAGGGCTTTTCCGGCACCGGCCAGTCGACATCGTGGCTCGCGGCCCTCGCCGACGACGGCAGCCTGCTCGCCTGCGGCGCCGTGCAGCGACTGCCGTCGGGGGTCGCGCATCTTGGCGGCATCGTCGTCGCCCGCCACGCCCGCCGCCGCGGCCTCGGCCGCGCGGTCAGCGCCGCCCTCACGCGCCGGGTCGTCGACACCGAAGGCGTGTGCACCCTCGGCCTGTACGCCGACAACACCGCGGCCCGGGGCGCTGTATGCCTCGCTCGGCTACGTCACCGACAAGCGCTGGACGAGCCGGCGGCTCCGCACACCCCACCCGTCGATCTAGGTCGGTCTAGGTTGGGCTCATGAGCGTGGCGCGCATCAACGGCGGCGGCATCGGCTACGGCGGCGACTACAACCCCGAGCAATGGCCCCGGCAGGTGTGGGACGAGGACGTCGACCTCATGGCCCGCGCCGGGGTCACGTTCGTCACCCTTGGCGTCTTCTCCTGGAGCTGGATCGAGACCGCTGACGGCGTCTACGAGTTCGACTGGCTCGACGACGCGATGGACCTGCTGCACGAGCACGGCATCGCCGTCGACCTCGCCACCGCCACCGCGACCCCGCCGCCGTGGCTCAGCCACGCGCACCCCGAGGTGCTGCCGGTCGACGTCGAGGGCCGCACCCGCTGGCCCGGCAGCCGGCAGGCGTGGTGCCCGAACTCGCCGGTCTTCGCCGCCAAGGCCGTGCGGCTGGCCGGCGAGATGGCGCGCCGCTACGCCGACCACCCGGCGCTGGCGATGTGGCACATCTCCAACGAGTACGCCTGCCACAACCTGCCGTGCTACTGCGACCGGTGCGCGGCCGCGTTCCGGCGCTGGCTGCACGAGCGCTACGGCGGGCTCGACGCGCTCAACGACGCGTGGGGCACCGCGTTCTGGTCGCAGCGGTACACCGACCTGGAGCAGGTGCTGCCGCCGCGGCTGACGACGACGATCCCCAACCCCACCCACGTGCTCGACTACCGGCGGTTCTCCTCCGACAGCCTGCTCGCGCTCTACCGCGCCGAGGCAGCGGCCGTGCGCGAGCACTCCCCCGACATCCCGATCACGACGAACTTCATGACGATGCGCCACTTCGACCACCTCGACTACCACCGGTGGGCGCAGCACGTCGACGTTGTGTCAACCGATCACTACATCGTGAACACGTGGCCGCACCCGCGCGCGGAGCTCGCGTTCAGCGCCGACCTCGTGCGCGGCATCGCCGGCGGCGCCCCGTGGATCCTCATGGAGCACTCCACCTCGGCGGTCAACTGGCAGCCGACGAATCCGGCGAAGGCGCTCGGCCAGACCCTGCGCGACTCCCTCGCGCAGGTGGCCCGGGGCGCCGACACCGTCGGGTTCTTCCAGTGGCGCCAGTCGCGCGCCGGCGCCGAGAAGTACCACTCGGCGATGGTGCCCCACGCCGGGCCCGACAGCGCCCGCTTCCGGGAGGTGTGCGAGCTGGGCGACCTGCTCGGGCGCCTGAAGGAGATCGCCGGGAGCCGGGTCGCCGCCGACGTCGCGATCCTGTTCGACACCCAGGCGCGCTGGGCCGCAGAGGGACCCGCGATGCCGAACTCCGCGCTGGCCTACCTCGACACCCCGGAGGCGGTGCACCGCGCGCTGCGCTCGCGCGGGGTCACCGCCGACGTCGTGCACCCCGGCTCCGACCTGTCCGGCTACCGGGTGCTCATCGTGCCGACCCTGTACACCGTGCAGCCCGCGCACGCCGAGGCGGTCGCGGCCGCCGCGGCGGCCGGCGCGCACGTGCTCGTCACGTTCTTCTCCGGCATCGCCGACCCCGACGATCACGTGCTCCTGGGCGGCTATCCCGGCGCGTTCCGGGAGCTGCTCGGCGTGCGCGTCGAGGAGTTCTTCCCGCTGCTGCCCGGCGAGACGGTCGCCGTGACCGGCCCCGGCGACGCGGCGGGCACCGGTCGCTCGTGGAGCGAGGACGTGACCGTGCCCCGCGACAGCCTCGACGGCCCGCTCGCCGGCGTCGTCGCGACGTACACCGACGGCCCGCTCGCCGGGCGCCCCGCGATCACGCGCCGCGAGCTGCCGGGCGGCGGCGTCGCGTGGTACCTGTCGACGCTGCCCGACGACGCGACCCTGCGCGACCTGCTCGCCGAGGTGCTCGCCGGGGCGGGCGTGCCGGCCG
>NZ_BCNQ01000126.1 GCF_001515525.1 Piscicoccus intestinalis NBRC 104926
CGCGGCGAGCGCCGAGCTGCTGCCGCTGCTGCGGGGCGCCGGGGCGCGCAGCCGCGCCGAGCAGCTGGCCGCGGAACGGGCCGCACAGTCCCGGCTCATCCACGCTCGCCTTACCGCGCGGCCGGACGCGACGATGCCGGAGTAGCGCGCCGTGACGATGGGCAGCGGCTTCATGACGATGCGCTCGATGTCGCGGGACTCGATGCGCGGGGCCCGGCTCAAGCCGGGCACGTTCCGGCGGGTGCTCGTGTACGCGCGCCCGCACAAGGCCCGGATGAGCCTGTTCCTCGCGCTGGTCGTCGCCCAGTCGGCGCTCGTCGTCGCCGCGCCGCTGCTGCTGCAGCGCATCGTCGACGACGGGATCATGCGCGCCGACACCGGCGTCGTCGTGCGGCTGGCCCTGCTCGTCGGCGCGCTCGCGCTCGTCGAGGCGGCGCTGGGGGTGTGGCAGCGGCGCACCAGCGCGCTCATCGGCGAGGGCCTCATCTACGACCTGCGCAACCAGGTGTTCGGGCACGTGCTCGCCCAGCCGATCGCGTTCTTCACGCGCACCCAGACCGGGGCGCTGGTCTCCCGGCTCAACACCGACGTCATCGGCGCCCAGCAGGCGTTCACGTCGACGCTGTCGGGTGTGGTCAGCAACGCCGTCTCCCTCGTGCTGCTGCTCGCCGCGATGACGAGTCTGTCGTGGCCGCTGACGCTGGCCAGCGTCGCGATGCTGCCGCTGTTTCTCATCCCCGCGCGCTTCGTGGGGCGCCGCCTCGCGGGCCTGACGCATCGCTCGATGAACCTCAACGCCGAGCTCGGCGCGCGGATGACCGAGCGCTTCAACGTCGCCGGCGCCCTGCTCGTCAAGCTGTTCGGCAACCCGGGCCGGGAGCAGACCGACTACGCCGTGCGCGCCGCGGCCGTGCGCGACGTCGGGGTGCAGATCGCGATGAACCGGCAGATGTTCCTCACCGGCCTGACGCTGATCGCGGCGCTGGCGACCGCGCTGGTGTACGGCGTCGGGGGAGTGTGGGCCGCGCAGGGCTCGATGAGCGTCGGCACGCTGCTCGCGCTGACCGCGCTGCTCGCCCGGCTGTACACGCCGCTGACCGCGCTGTCGACCGTGCGGGTCGACGTCATGACCGCGCTCGTCTCGTTCGAGCGGGTCTTCGAGGTGCTCGACCTGCCGCCGCTGGTGCGCGACCCGGCCGACCCGGCTCCGTTGCCGACGGGGCCGCTGTCGCTGGAGCTGGAGCGGGTCGGGTTCGCCTACCCGGGCGCCGACGAGGTGTCGCTCGCCTCGCTGGAGAGCACCGCCACCGGCGACCGGCGCGGCGGGCGGGAGGTGCTGCACGACATCGACCTCACGGTCGCGCCCGGGCAGCTCGTCGCCCTCGTCGGCCACAGCGGGGCGGGCAAGACCACCGTGACCAGCCTCGTCGCGCGGCTCTACGACGTGACGGCCGGCGCGGTGCGGGTGGGCGGCGTCGACGTGCGCGACATCGCGCTCGCCGACCTGCACGCCGGAGTCGGTGTCGTCACCCAGGAGGCGCACCTGTTCCACGACACGATCCGCGCCAACCTCGACTACGCCCGGCCCGGTGTCGGCGAGCCGGAGATGGTGGCGGCCTTGCGCGCCGCCCAGGTGTGGCCGCTCGTCGAGGGGCTGCCCGAGGGGCTCGACACGGTCGTCGGAGACCGTGGCCACCGGCTCTCCGGCGGCGAGAAGCAGCGGCTGGCGATCGCCCGGCTCCTGCTCAAGGCACCGGGACTGGTCATCCTCGACGAGGCGACCGCGCACCTGGACAGCGAGTCGGAGGCCGCCGTGCAGCAGGCCCTCGACACCGCCCTCGTCGGCCGCACCGCACTCGTCATCGCCCACCGCCTGGCGACCGTGCGCGGCGCCGACCTCATCGTCGTGCTCGAAGACGGCCGCGTCGCCGAACGCGGCCGCCACGCCGACCTCCTCGCCGCCGGCGGCCTCTACGCCGACCTCTACCGAACCCAGTTCAGCGACTGACCACCTCCGTGGCAACGCCCCAGAAAATCCCCCGGACGTTCGAGCCGGTCAGGCGTCTTCTTCGTCCCAGATGCGGACCTTCTTCGGCTTGGCGGCCTTCGCCGCGCGCCGGCGATCGCCCTCGCCGGTGGAGTCCAGCCACTCCCGCCGCGCATACACCCCCACGAGGATGAAGCCCACCGGGGCGCCCAACCACCACTGCAAGGCGTACGCGAAGTGCGGACCGGTATCGGTCTCGGGAGGCAGTAGCGCCTGCGGACGCGCCGGTGCCGTGCCCGACCCGTCGTTCTCCGACTCGAGTACCAGGTACGCGGGCCGCAGCGGTTGGCCCAACTCCCGCGCCGCCTGCGGGATGTCGATCATCGCCAGCTGCCCCGGCGGCAGGTCGTTGGGAGTGCTCTCCTCGCCGGTGCGCAACCACCCGACCACGGAGACGGGTCGCGCCGGGGCCGCCGGAACCTGCGGCAACACATCGGCCCGCTCCGCGTTCTGCACCCACCCGCGGTCGATGAGGATCGTCGATCCGTCGTCCAGATGCAGCGGGACGAGCACCTCGTAGCCGTAGACGATGTTCTGCGGCCGGTTGCGCACCATGAACTGGTCCTGCGGCGCGTAGGTGCCGTGCACCTCGATGCGGCGCCACACCTGCTCCGGGGGTACGGCCGAATTGGGTTGCGGCAGTACCTGCGACAGCGGCACCGCCGGCGCCGAATAGTGCTCCTCGACGAGCCGCGCCCGCTCCACCTTGTACTCGTGCCGCGACCACTGCCATCGGCCGAGAAAGACGCACGCCGTCGCGAACAGTGCGGCCACGGCCAGGGCCGCCAACCACCGACGCGTCAGCAGGGTGCAGATCACCCTCCCGACGCTACCCGCACAGGCCGCCGGCAGCGCAGCCGCCTATGGTGGCACGATGACGCCTTCGATCCCGCTGGGCATGCCGGGCCCCCCGCCAGGGCCGCGGCCGGCGCCTGTGCCGGTCGACGACGCCCGAGACGACGCCCGCAACAACGGCCGCGACAACAGTCAGGATCCCGACCTGGCCGCCGCCGGTCCCGGCGTGCCCTATGGCGCTCCGCCGCCGCACGACCCGGCCGGCGACCACCGTGACGGCGCCCTCGTCGACACCTTCGGGCGCGTCGCCCGCGACCTGCGCGTCTCCCTGACCGACCACTGCAATCTGCGCTGCACCTACTGCATGCCCGCCGAGGGGCTGCCCTGGATGGCCAAGCCGCAGATGCTCACCGACGACGAACTCCTGCGCGTCATCGGCGTCTTCGTCGGTCTCGGCGTGCGGCAGGTCCGTCTCACCGGCGGCGAACCAATGCTGCGGCGCTCCCTGGTCGACGTCGTCCGCGGCATCGCCGCCCTCGAACCCCGCCCCATGATCGCCATGACCTCCAACGGCGTCGGCCTCGCCCGCCGCGCCCACGACCTCGCCGACGCCGGCCTCGACCGCGTCAACATCAGCCTCGACTCGATCGACCGCGAGGTCTTCGCACGCCTGACCCGGCGCGACCGGCTCCAGGACGTCATCGACGGGCTGGCGGCGGCCGCCGACGCCGGGCTGACTCCCGTCAAGGTCAACGCCGTGGCGATGCGCGGGGTCAACGACGCCGACGTCGCCGACCTGCTCGCCTGGTGTCTCGAGCGCGGCTACGAGCTGCGCTTCATCGAGCAGATGCCGCTGGACGCCCAGCATCAGTGGCAGCGCGACGCCATGGTCACCGCCGAGGAGATCCGCGAGCGCCTCTCGACGCGCTTCACGATCACCCCGGTGCCCGAACGCGGCTCCGCGCCCGCCGAGCGCTACCTCGTCGACGGCGGACCGGCCACGGTCGGCATCATCGCCAGCGTCTCCGCCCCCTTCTGCGCGGCCTGCGACCGCGTGCGCCTCACCGCCGACGGCATGGTGCGCAACTGCCTGTTCTCCCGCGGCGAGATGGACCTGCGTGGGCCCCTGCGCGACGGCGCATCCGACCGCGACCTCGTGCGGCTCATCCGCGGCGAGATGTGGCGCAAGGCCCGCGGCCACGGCATCGGCGCCCCCGACTTCACGCAGCCCGCCCGGCCGATGTCCTCCATCGGAGGCTGAGTCCCAGGCTGACGAGGCCGTCCGGCGTGCTCAGTCGACGCGCTCGTCGCCCGGAGGCGGTGCGGCGACCGACTCCCGGTGGCCGGCCTCCAGCATGCGGTACGGCTTCTCGACCACCGGGACGGCGCGGCGGCGGTCGACGTTGTTGGCGAAGACGACCGCGGGGTAGGGCAGCAGCGCGGCGGCGATGACGCACACCCAGGCGGCGGCGGTCCAGTCGGTCGCGACGGCGAAGATGCCCGCGAGCGCGAAGCAGACGGTGCGGATCGTCATGGAGACCAGGTAGTTGCGGATGCGGTTGTGCTGGTCTTCGCGGCGCGAGACGGGCGCGTGGGTGATGTGGTGAACGCGGCGGGGTTCGCCGCGCCGCGCCGAGGCCGAACGGGCGGAGCGGTTCGTGCCGAGGGATCCCGCCCGACCGGAGCCGGTGGCACCTGAGGCGCCGGAGCCTCCGGAGGCGTCGCCGGCCGAGTGGCCGCGAGGCGGGTGCAAGGTCACACGCACTTCGTCAGAGTAGGCCACCACGCCTCATCCCGCATCTGTTACCGGCCGGTAGTGCACTAGGTTCGCTGATGGCGCCGTCACGCCCGCCGCCATGTCTTCGTGCGACGCTACGCCGCACGCGGATTCGCGCGGTCACCGGGTTGTGGCCGCCCGGCCGAACGACTAACCCGCCCCGACTGATTGGTGATCGATCGAATGAGCAGCGAGAGCGCGCCCCGGACCGCCCTGGTGACCGGAGGTAACCGCGGCATCGGACTGGCCATCGCTCACGCGCTGCGCGACGCGGGCGACCGGGTGGTCGTCGGCTGCCGCAGCGGCCAGGCCCCGGACGACTTCGAGGCCGTGCCGCTGGAGGTCACCGACTCCGCCTCGGTCGACGCCGCCTTCACCGCCGCGGCGGAGCTGACCGGCAACCAGGTCGAGGTGCTCGTCGCCAACGCCGGCGTCACCCGCGACCAGCTGCTGCTGCGCATGAGCGACGACGAGCTGGAGTCGGTGCTCGACACCAACCTCGTCGGCGCCATCCGCTGCGCCCGCCGCGCCAGCAAGGGCATGCTGCGGCTGCGGCGCGGCCGGCTCATCTTCATCTCCAGCGTCGTCGGGCTCTACGGCTCACCCGGTCAGGTCAACTACGCCGCCAGCAAGTCCGGGCTCGTCGGGGTCGCCCGCTCGATCTCCCGCGAGCTGGGCGGCCGGGGCATCACCGCCAACGTCGTCGCCCCCGGCTTCATCGAGACGGCGATGACCGACGAGCTGTCCGACGACCTGAAGAAGACGTACCGCGCCGCGATCCCGGCCGGCCGCTTCGGCGCCGTCGAGGAGGTCGCCGCCGCGGTCCGTTTTCTCGCCTCGCCGCAGGCGTCCTATGTCACCGGCGCCGTCATCCCCGTCGACGGCGGCCTCGGCATGGGCCACTGAGGCCACTGAGGCCACTGAGCAGCCCTGAGCCACCCCCGCTTCGCGCCGCACGTATCCCGCTCGGAAGGAAACCCCACATGGCTTTGCTGGACGGCAAGAAGATCCTCGTCACCGGCGTCCTCACGGAGGCGTCCATCGCCTTCCATGTCGCGCGCTTCGCCCAGGAGGAGGGCGCGCAGGTCGTGCTCACCTCGTTCGGGCGCACGATGAAGATCACCTCGGCCATCGCCCGGCGTCTGCCGCAGCCCGCGCCCGTCGTCGAACTCGACGTCTCCGACCCCGAGCACTTCGCCGCCCTGCCCGACCGGCTCCGCGAGCACGTCGACTCCCTCGACGGCGTGCTGCACTCCATCGGGTTCGCCCCCAAGGCCGCGTTCGACTTCATGGAGGCCGGCTGGGAGGACGTCGCCCCCGCCCTGCAGATCTCCGCGTACTCGCTCAAGGAGCTGGCCAGGGCGTGCGAGCCGCTCATGCACCCCGGCTCCGCCGTCGTCGGGCTGACCCTCGACGCGACCGTCGCGTGGACCGGCTACGACTGGATGGGCGTGGCGAAGGCGGCCTTCGAGTCGACCAACCGGTACCTCGCCCGTGACCTCGGCCCCAAGGGCATCCGCTGCAACCTCGTCGCCGCGGGCCCGATCCGCACGACCGCGGCCAACTCGATCCCCGCCTTCTCCCGGTTCGCCGAGTGGGGCGACCACTCCCCGCTGGGCTGGGACATCGCCGACCCGCGCCCCGCCGCCCGGGGCTGCGTCGCGCTCATGTCGGACTGGTTCCCGGCCACCACCGGCGAGATCGTGCACGTCGACGGCGGCTTCCACTCCCTCGGAGGCTAACGCGCCGGGCCAGGGGAGACGGCCGCGCTACGGCCGCTGCACGCCCAGCGCGTCGAGCACGAGACGCAGGTCGGGGGTGTCGATGACGATGTCGGCGGCCTCGCGCACGACGGGCTTGGCGCAGAACGCGATGCCGACGGCGGCGGTGGCCATCATCTCGAGGTCGTTGGCACCGTCTCCGATCGCGACCGTGCGGTCCAGCGGGATGCCCAGGCGCGCGGCGAGGTCGACGAGCGTGCCGGCCTTGACGGAGCGGTCGACGATGCGGCCGCTCACTCGCCCGGTGAGCCGCCCGTCGGCCACGTCGAGCCGGTTGGCCATGACGTGCGCGATGTCCATCCGCTGGGCCAGCGGGCGCACCACCTCGTCGAACCCCCCGGAGACGAGGGCGAAGGTGTGCCCGGCGGCGGCGAGCCCCCGGCTCAGGTCCCACGCGCCGTCGGTGAGCCGCACCTCGCGGCGCACGTCGTAGAGGACGTCGGAGGGGAGCCCGGCGAGCGTGGCGACCCGGGCGCGCAGGCTCGCCGCGAAGTCCAGTTCGCCGCGCATGGCCGCGGCGGTGACGGCCGCGACCTGCTCCTCTACGCCGGCGTGCCGGGCGAGGAGTTCGATGACCTCGTCGCGGATGAACGTCGAGTCGACGTCGCTGACCACGAGCAAGGGGCCGGTCCGCCCCAGCGGAACCGGCCCCTCGTCGTCGATGATGTCGGGGGTGGCGTTCGTGCTCACCCTGGCTAACCTAGCGCGCCGGGCGCGAGACGCGAACCGACCATCGGCCCTAGCGCGTTCGCCCGCCGCGCTCGATACTCAGGCCTTGATGACCGCGCCCTTCGGCACGACGACGATGCCCTCTTCGCTGACGAGGAAGCCGCGGGCCCGGTCTTCGTCGTGGTCGACGCCGACCTCCGCCCCGGTCTCGACGACGACGTTCTTGTCGAGGATCGCGTTGCGCACGAACGCGTTGCGGTTGACGACCACGCCGTCCATGAGCACGCTGTCGAGCACCCGCGCGTAGCTGTGCACGTGCACCCGCGGAGAGAGCACCGAGCCCTCGACGGTGGCGCCAGAGATGATGCAGCCGGGGGAGACCGCGGAGTTGATCGCGTGCCCGACGCGGCCTTCTTCGTTGTGCACGAACTTCGCGGGCGCGATGCTCGCGTCGCTGCTGCTGTAGATCGGCCAATCCTCGTTGTACAGGTTGAAGATCGGCTCGAGCGCGATGAGGTCGCGGTTGGCCTCGTAGTAGGAGTCGATGGTGCCGACGTCGCGCCAGTAGGCCCGATCGCGATCGGTGGCGCCGGGGATGACGTTGTTGTTGAAGTCGTAGACGTAGCCCTCGCCGCGCTCGACGAAGTACGGCACGATGTCGCCGCCCATGTCGTGCTTGCTGTTCTCGTTCTCCGCGTCCTTGGTCACCACGTCGCGCAGCACGTCGGCGTCGAACACGTAGTTGCCCATCGAGGCGAGCACCTCGTCGGGGGAGTCCGGCAGCCCCTTGGCGTCCGTGGGCTTCTCGCGCCAGCGGGCGATCTTGCGCACGTCGGAGTCCTCGACCTCGATGACGCCGAACTGGTCGGCCAGGGAGATCGGCTGGCGGATCGCCGCGACCGTGATACCCGCGTTGGTCTCGATGTGCTGCTCGACCATCTGCGAGAAGTCCATCCGGTACACGTGGTCGGCGCCGACCACGACGACGATGTCGGGACGCTCGTCGTCGAGGGTGTTCAGGCTCTGGTAGATCGCGTCGGCGCTGCCCATGTACCACTGCTTGCCCATGCGCTGCTGCGCCGGGATGGGGGCGACGTAGTTGCCCAGCAGGGTCGACATGCGCCAGGTCCGGGTGACGTGCCGGTCGAGGCTGTGCGACTTGTACTGGGTGAGCACGACAACCTTCAGGTACCCCGAGTTCACGACGTTACTGAGGGCGAAGTCGATGAGCCGGTAGTAGCCGCCGAACGGCACCGCGGGCTTCGCGCGGTCGGCGGTCAGGGGCATCAGCCGCTTGCCCTCGCCGCCGGCGAGGACGATGGCCAGGACTTGGGGGGCACGCGACCGGTTCCGCATAGAGGCAACGTACCGCTCCGTCTCAGCGAGTAGGGGGTAGCGCCGGAGAATTGCGGGAGACGGTGCGCGCCCCAGTGTTCATGATCCGTATCGGCCCGGCGGCAGGCGCGGCGCACTAGGGTTCCGCGTGTGCGCGTAGACATTCTCAGCAAGGAATACCCTCCGGCCGTTTACGGCGGCGCCGGGGTTCACGTCGAGGAACTGGTGAAGGCACTGCGGGCCCGCGGCGACGCGGACATTCAGGTCCGCGCCTTCGGGGAGCCGCGTGACGAGGCGGGCACGACCGGCTACCCGGACCTGCCGGAGCTGGCCAACGCGAACGGGGCGTTGAAGACGCTCGGCGTCGACGTCGCGATCGCGGCCGACTGCGAGGGAGCCGACCTGCTGCACTCGCACACGTGGTACGCGAACATGGCCGGCCACCTCGGCTCGCTGCTCGCCGGGGTGCCGCACGTCATCTCCGCCCACAGCCTCGAGCCGCTGCGGCCGTGGAAGGCCGAGCAGCTCGGCGGCGGCTACCGCGTCTCCTCCTGGGTCGAGAAGACCGCGTACGAGGCGGCGGCCCGGGTCATCGCCGTCAGCCACGGCATGCGCGCCGACATCCTCAAGTGCTACCCCGACATCGACCCCGACAAGGTCAGCGTCGTGCACAACGGGATCGACTCCTCGGAATGGTCGCCGGACCACTCCGACGCGGGCAAGGACATCTGCCGTGAGCTCGGCGTCGACCCCGACGGCCGCTCGATCATCTTCGTCGGCCGCCAGACCCGCCAGAAGGGCCTGCCGTACATGCTGCGGGCCGCCAAGGAACTGCCTCCGGACGTGCAACTCGTGCTGTGCGCGGGCGCCCCGGACACCCCCGAGATCGGCGCCGAGATCGCCGGGCTCATGAAGGAGCTGCAGGAGACCCGGGAGGGCGTCGTCTACATCCCCGAGATGCTGCCGCGCCCCAAGGTCATCGCGCTGGAGTCGAACGCGACGGTGTTCGCGTGCCCCTCGATCTACGAGCCCCTCGGCATCGTCAACCTCGAGGCGATGGCGTGCGAGGCGGCCGTCGTCGCCACCGCGACCGGCGGCATCCCCGAGGTCGTCGTCGACGGCGAGACCGGTTGGCTCGTGGACATCGAACAGGTCCAGGACGGCACCGGCACGCCGCTGGACGAGGCCACGTGGGTCGCCGACCTCGCGGCCGCGATGAACGAGGCCGTCGCCGACCCCGAGGAGTCCCGTCGCCGCGGGCTCGCAGGCCGCAAGCGCGCCGTCGAGCAGTTCTCCTGGAGCGCGATCGGGGACCGCACGATGGACGTCTACCGGTCGGTGCTGCAGGGCTGAACCGGGCTGAAGCGGGCTGACCACGGCTGCAGCCGGCTGAGTCGGGCGGGGTCAGTCGTCGCGCCCGGGCCGCAGGCCCGCCAGATGCAGGCCGGCGATGTTGACGGCCCGGGCCAGCGCCCGGTCGGCGCCCGCGGTCAGCTCCCGCAGCAGCCGGAGCCGGGCGTCGATGCCCGCCGCGCTCGTGCCGTCCTGGGGTGCGGACTGCCCCAGGCGCCCGAGTTCACCGACCGTCTCCGCGAGCGTGAGCACCCGCGCCGCGCGTGGATGCAGCCCGCTCGGCAGGCCCCAGCGCCGGGTGTCGAGCCGGGCCGAGGCGTCGTCGGCCAGCCCGCGGGTGGCCCACGGGGCCGGCCCCTGCTCCAGCGCGGCGGTGGCTTCTCGCACGAGCCGGGCGAGGTCGCGTTCGGTCTCCCGGATCGACCACGCATCGAGCACGTGCGTCGCGACGGGGTCGCTGTCGTGGTGCTCCCACGTGATCGACAGGCCGCGGTCGCCGCTCGGGCCGTACTCCTGCGTCGTCGGCACGAGCCCGCCGCCGAGGCCGGGCACGTAGACGCACTCGCCGGCGCTCATCGCCGCGTCGCGCAGGTCGTCGCCGCGGGGCAGGTCGCCGTGGTCACCCGGGCGGGGCAGAGCCATGAGGACGACGCGCTCACCGAGGGAGCGCCAGGTGTCCAGCCACGGCCCGGCGCCCGCCGTGTGGTCGGCGTCGGGGGCGCTGCGCGCCAGGGCCGTCGCGTGGTCGACGCGCCCGGCCAGGTGACTCGTGGCCCACAGCGCCAGGCGCGCGCTGGCAGGCAGTTCGGGCATTCGCACATGCTAGGCGCCCCTGATCCCGCCGCGCGTTCGTGGCGCGCGCCGGGGCGTCGAGACGGCGGTGACGACGCCCGGACCGCCGCCGCTGATTCGGACCGGACGTGCCATAGGGTCTGGGTCATGAGCGACGTGCTGGAGTTCGCCGACGTGACGGTGACCCGCGGCCAGAGCACCCTGCTGGACTCCGTGGACTGGGAGATCGAGGAGGGGCAGCGCTGGGTCGTGCTGGGCCCCAACGGAGCCGGTAAGACGACGCTGCTGCAGTTGGCCTCCGCCCGAATGCACCCCACCAGCGGCGTGGCGGGCGTGCTGGGGGAGGTGCTCGGGGCCGTCGATGTCTTCGAGCTGCGCCCCCGCATCGGCCTGGCGAGTTCGGCGATCGCCGAGCGGCTGCCCGCGCACGAGCGCGTGATCGACGTCGTGGTGACGGCCTCCTACGGGATCGTCGGGCGCTGGCGGGAGTCGTACGACCGGCTCGACCTGGGCCGGGCCCGCGACCTGCTCGACGCTCTCGGAGCCGGGCACCTCGCGCAGCGCACCTACGGCACCCTGTCGGAGGGTGAGCGCAAGCGAGTGCAGATCGCGCGGGCGCTCATGACCGACCCCGAACTCATGCTGCTCGACGAGCCGGCCGCAGGGCTCGACCTCGGCGGCCGGGAGGACCTGCTGGCCCGCCTCGGTGCGCTCGCCGAAGACCTCGAGGCCCCGGCGCTCGTGCTCGTCACCCACCACGTCGAGGAGATCCCGCCGGGATTCACCGACGTGCTGCTGCTGCGCGAGGGCCGCGTCGTGGCGGCCGGACCGCTGGAGATCACCCTCACCGAGGCGAATCTGGAGAAGACGTTCGGGCTGCCGCTGGTGCTCGAACAGCACGGCCGCCGCTATTCGGCGCGGGCGCGCGACGAGGTCGCCGCCGACGCCGGCTGAGGCGCACGTCCGTACCCTCGAAAGAGTTCCCGCTCGGCCCGATTCAGGGACGATCCAGGGAACCCCCTGATGGTCCGATACGTCGGATCAGTAACGGCCGGCCCCGCAGCCGGCTCACGCATGAACACGCCATGCGACAACAGAACGTGGAACAGGGGTGAGCGACATGCCTGACTGGCTCCAAGGCAACGAGTGGGCCGCCTGGCTGGCGCTGGCGCTGATCCTGGGTGTGGTCGAGGCGGCCACCGTCGACCTCGTCTTCGCGATGCTCGCCGGCGGCGCGTTCGCCGCCTTCATCGCGGCGGCCGTGGGCTTCGGCCTGGCCGGGCAGGTGATCATCGCCGGGGTCGTCGCGGTGGCGCTGCTGGGCGTCGTGCGACCCGTCGCCAAGAAGCGCCTCATGGAGGGCAAGGGCGACGAGCAACCGATCGGTGTGGCCCGGTACGTCGGGCGCGTCGGGGTCGCCATGGAGGCGATCGACGAGCACCGCGGGCTGCTGCGCATCGACGGCGACGACTGGACCGCCCGCATCGCGGCGGGGGACACCCCGATCGCGGCCAACACCCAGGGGCGGATCACCGCCGTCGACGGCGCGACCCTCGTGGTCACCGCCGCCTCGCCGGTGCAGGACCTGCCGCGCCGAGAGATCGAATCCGACTGAGACGCAGCGGATTCGCGACCGACCACAGTCAGGGACCGACTTTGGCCAGTAGCAACAGGGAGGAACGCAGATGGACTTCGGACTGATCCTGCTACTTCTCGTGCTGCTCTTCGCGGTTGTCGTCGTCGTCCGCGCGGTGCGCATCGTGCCGCAGCAGACGTCGCAGATCGTCGAGCGGCTCGGTAAGTACTCACGCACCCTCGACCCGGGCATTCACCTGCTCGTGCCGTTCGTCGACAAGGTGCGCGCCAACATCGACCTGCGCGAGCAGGTCGTCAGCTTCCCACCGCAGCCGGTGATCACGAGCGACAACCTCGTCGTCAACATCGACACCGTCATCTACTACGCCGTCACCGACGCCAAGGACGCGGTCTACGAGATCGCCAACTTCATCCAGGGCATCGAGCAGCTGACGGTCACCACGCTGCGTAACGTCATCGGCTCCATGGACCTGGAGCAGACGCTGACGAGCCGCGACCAGATCAACGGCCAGCTGCGCGGGGTGCTCGACGAGGCCACCGGCCGCTGGGGCATCCGCGTCGCGCGGGTCGAGCTGAAGGCGATCGACCCGCCGCACAGCGTGCAGGACTCGATGGAGAAGCAGATGCGCGCCGAGCGCGACCGGCGTGCGGCGATCCTCACCGCTGAGGGTGTCAAGCAGTCGGCGATCCTCACCGCCGAGGGTGAGAAGCAGAGCCAGATCCTGCGGGCCGAGGGTTCGGCCCAGTCCCGCATCCTCGAGGCGCAGGGCCAGGCGCGCGCGATCCAGCAGGTGTTCGACGCGATCCACCGCGGCAAGCCCGACCAGAAGCTGCTGGCCTACCAGTACCTGCAGGTGCTGCCCCAGCTGGCCCGTGGCGACGCCAACAAGATGTGGATCGTGCCCGGCGAGTTCACCGAGGCCCTCAAGGGATTCGGCGCCGCCTTCGGGCAGGGAGGCGGTAACGCCGCCCCGTTCCAGTTCGGCGACGACGACGCCGAGCCGTGGAGCCCGTCGGACTCCGCGGAGGTGGGCGACTCCCCGTTCGGGGAGACCTCGCTGCAGGACCCGGCCGAGGCCCTCGCCGAGGCCCGCGGTGAGGCCGCCCGCTCGGTGGCCGAGGCCGAGGGCGCGACCCGGCACGGCCAGGGGCAGCGCCCCCGCGGCTCGGGCGCC
>NZ_BCNQ01000127.1 GCF_001515525.1 Piscicoccus intestinalis NBRC 104926
CAGCCCCGGCGGCCGAGCCGGGAGCCGCGCCGGTCCCGGCGCCCTGGGCGGTCTGCTGGTTCCAGCCGAGGCCGAGCACCACGGCGCTCGCGACGCCGGCACCGCCTCCGCGCAGCACGCTGCGCCGGGACATCCCGCGCGGGGTGCCGGCGTTCTCGGTGCGGGTGGGCTCGTCGGACAGCTCGTCGGACATGGCGACACTCCTGGGCGCGAGGGGGCAGGACCGGGCCGTTGCGGCCCGCGAACAGCCAACCGCCTGCGCCTTGAACTGGCTTTACGACCAGGAGAATTCGTTCCAAACGGCCAACCGACGCGAAAGGAACGGCGGTGATCAGGCGTGCGCTGTGCGCCCGGTGCCGGTGATCGTGCCGGAGCCGACGACCCGCGGCCCGTCGTAGAGCACGACCGCCTGGCCGGCGGCGACCCCGCGGGTGCGCTCGTCGAGCCGCACGTGCAGTCGCGAGGGGTCCTCGCCGTCGACCCACGCCGTGGCGGGCAACTCCTGCCCGTGGGCGCGCAGCTGGGCGCCCACGGCCACGACACCGTCGGGAGCCGGGCCGCACCAGCGGGCCCGGTCGGCGGTGATCTCGTCGATGCCGAGCAGGTCGGCGGCGCCGATGACGACGGTGTTCGTCTCGGGGCTGGTTTCCACGACGTAGCGGGGGGCGCCGTCGGCGGCGGGCCTGCGTAGCCGCAGACCGCGCCGCTGGCCGACGGTGTAACCGAACGCCCCCTCGTGCTCGCCGACGACCTCGCCGTCGGTGTCGACGATCGGGCCGGGCTGCGCGCCGAGCCGCTGCGCGAGCCAGCCGCGGGTGTCGCCGTCGGCGATGAAGCAGATGTCGTGGCTGTCGGGCTTCTTGGCGACCGCGAAGCCGCGGCTCGCCGCCTCCGCGCGCACCTGGTCCTTGGTGGAGTCGCCGAGCGGGAAGAAGGCGCCGGCCAGCTGGTCGGCGTCGAGCACGCCGAGCACGTACGACTGGTCCTTGGCGGGGTCGACCGCCCGGTGCAGCTCGCGGCGGCCGGTGCGGCAGTCCGGGTCGCCGGGCTCGACGACGCGGGCGTAGTGCCCGGTGGCGACGGCGTCGAACCCCAGCGCCCACGCCTTGTCGAGCAGCGCGGCGAACTTGATCTTCTCGTTGCAGCGCAGGCACGGGTTGGGGGTGCGCCCGGCGGCGTACTCGGCGACGAAGTCCTCGATGACGTCCTGCCGGAAGCGCTGCGCGAGGTCCCATACGTAGAACGGGATGCCGAGCCGGTCGGCGACGCGGCGGGCGTCGCCGGCGTCCTCGAGCGTGCAGCAGCCGCGGGCCGACTCCCGCAGCGTGGCCGCCGAGGAGCTCAGCGCGAGGTGCACGCCGACGACCTCGTGGCCGGCGTCGAGCATGCGGGCGGCAGCGACGGCCGAGTCGACACCCCCGCTCATCGCGGCGACGACCCGCATCAGCTCGCCTTTCCGGCGCGGTAGGCGCGCCGCGCCCGCTCCACGGCCTGCGGCAGCGCGGCGAGGAACGCCTCGACGTCGCTCTCGGTGCTCGTGTGCCCCAGGCTCAGGCGCAGCGCGCCGCGGGCCTGTGCCTCGGTGTACCCCATGGCGAGCACGACGTCGCTGGGCTGCGGCACGCCCGCGTGGCAGGCGGAGCCGGTGGAGCACTCGACGCCGGCGGCGTCGAGGAGGAAGAGCAGCGAGTCGCCCTCGCACTCCGGGATGAGCAGGTGGGCGTTGGCGGGGCTGCGCCGGGTGACGTCGCCGGGCGACCAGGCTCCGGTGACGATCGCGTCGGGCACGAGCTCGCGGGCGCCGGTGATGATGGCGTCGCGCAGCGCGGCCAGCCGCGGCGCCTCGGTCGGCTGCTCGGCGACCGCCTCGCACAGGGCCACGGACAGGCCCGCCACGAGGCCGCCGGCCAGCGTGCCGCTGCGGATGCCGCGCTCCTGGCCGCCGCCGAGCGAGACCGTCTCCAGCGGCGCGTCGCGGCGGGCCAGCAGCAGACCGACCCCGGTCGGCCCGCCGAGCTTGTGCCCGGAGACGGCGGCGGTCGTCGCCCCGCTGGCCCCGAAGTCGAACGGCACCTTGCCGACCGCCTGCACGGCGTCGACGTGCAGCGGGATCGGCCCGCCACCGCCGGCCGGCTCGCGCAGCACGGCGACGATCTGCTCGATCGGCTGCACGGTGCCGACCTCGTTGTTGACCCACATGCAGGCCGCGAGGGCCACGTCGCGGGGCCCGTCCCCCTCGGCGAGGGCGGCCTCGAACGCCTCGACGGTGACGATCCCCTCGTGGTCCGGCTGCACCCAGGTGATGAGGGCGTCCTCCCGGGCGCCGAGGGTGGTGGCGACGTCGAGCACGGCCGGGTGCTCGATGGCGGCCACGACGAGCCGACGGCGCGCGGGATCGGCGGCGCGCCGGGCCCGGAACAGCCCGAGCATCGCGAGATTGTCGGCCTCCGTGCCGCCGGAGGTGATGACGACCTCGGAGGGACGGGCCGCGAGCGCCTCGGCCACCTGCTCGCGTCGCTCCTCCAGGCGCCGCCGGGCCTCGCGTCCGCTGCCGTGCAGCGACGACGCGTTGCCGAGCAGCGACAACTCCGCGGTCATGGCCTCCAGCGACGCCGGCCGCACCGCGGTCGTGGCGGCGTGGTCGAGGTATACGCGGGGCGGGTTCACCCGACCGATTCTAGGCGCCGCGCGCGAGCCCCCCGAACCCAGCGACGCCGCGCCGGGAGGCCCTCCGGTTTCGCCCGGTTCATCACCGGAATTGCCATCTGTCACTGTGAACTCCGCCACTATGCGCGCAATTGCGCAAGATGACGCGGGGCCCGGTTCTGGATTTCGTCCAGGGGTGAGCTACTTTCAAGAGGTCGTAAAGTTCTGCCAATTGTCGCCGATCACCTTGACAAGGCGGTCAGGGAGAAGCGGTCCTACCGGGCCCTGGCGACAAGCGGCCGAACGTGCTCGAGTCGACCACACCGGCTCGATCTTGATCCACTGAGCCCCGACGCTGCCCCCCGAAGCCGTCGGGGTTCAGTGCTGTCCGGGCACCGGAGCACGCACCGTCACAACACAGCGCACCGTCACAACTCAGCGACCGGGGCCCCCGCTGGGAACCCCGGTCGATGCCTGGCCGTGCTGGTCAGCCCTTGGCCGTGCCGATCTCGTCGGTGGCCTGCGGCAACACCGCGAACAGGTCGCCGACGACGCCGAAGTCGACGAGCTCGAAGATCGGCGCCTCCTCGTCCTTGTTGATGGCGATGATCGTCTTCGAGGTCTGCATGCCGGCCCGGTGCTGGATGGCCCCGGAGATGCCGCACGCGACGTACAGCTGCGGCGAGACCTGCTTGCCGGTCTGGCCGACCTGGCTCGTGTGCGGGTACCAGCCGGCGTCGACCGCGGCCCGCGACGCACCGACGGCGGCGCCGAGGGCGTCGGCCAGGTTCTCCACCGCGGAGAAGTCACCGGCGGTGCCGCGCCCGCCGGAGACGACGATCGCCGCCTCCGTGAGCTCCGGGCGCCCCGACTTCTGCTTCTCACGGCGCTCGACGATGCGGGCCGACTTCGCGCCCTCGGAGATCTGCGGGGTGACCTCCTCGACGGCACCGGCCCCCTCGCGCTGCTCGGGCGCGCACGAGTTCGGCTTGACGGTGACGATCGGCGTGCCCTGGGTGACCACGGCGTCGACCGTGTACGAGCCCGCGAAGACCGACTGCGTGGTCGCGACGCCGCCGTCCTCCGAGCGCACGTCGACGGCGTCGGTGATGAGCCCGGAGCCGGTCTTCACGGCGAGCCGGGCGCCGATCTCCTTGCCGTGGGCCGAGCTCGACACCAGCACCGCGGCCGGCGACGCCGACTCCACGAGCTGGGCGAGCACCTCGGCCACCGGCACCACGAGGTAGTCGTCGATGTCCGTGCCGGGCACCGCGTAGATCTTCGCGGCGCCGTACTGGGCGAGCGCGGGCTTGGCCGTGTCGAGACCGTCTCCGATGAAGACGGCGGAGGGCTCCCCCAGCCGGGCGGCGAGCGTCAGCAGTTCGAAGGTCGTCTTGGCGACCTGTCCGTCGACGTGGTCGACGAGAACGAGGACCTCGGTCATGATGTGTCTCCTTGTCGTCTCGTCGCTCAGATGAACTTCTGCATGGACAGGAACTGCGCGAGCACCGCGCCGCCCTGGCCGTCGTCGGAGACGATCAGCCCCTGCTGGCGCGGGGGGCGCTTGGTCACGTTCGTCACCTTGGTCCAGGCCGCGTCGAGGCCGACCTGCCCGGCGTCGACGCCGATGTCCGACAGCGACCAGGTCTCGACCGGCTTCTTCTTGGCGGCCATGATCCCCTTGAACGAGGGGTAGCGCGGCTCGTTGATCTGGTCGGTCACCGACAGCACGAGCGGCAGCGAGGCCTCGATGACCTCGGTGGCGACGTCGCCGTCGCGGCGGGCCTGCACGGAGCCCGACGAGAGGGTGACCTCCGAGGCGAAGGTGACCTGCGGCAGCCCGAGGCGCTCGGCGAGCATCGCGGGCACGACCGACATCGTGCCGTCGGTGGAGGCCATGCCGGTGAGCACGAGGTCGACGTCGCCGATCTTCTTGATCGCCTCGGCGAGCACGAGCGAGGTGGCGATCGCGTCCGAGCCGGCGAGCGCGTCGTCGGTGACGTGCACGCCTTGGTCGGCGCCCATCTGCAGCGACTTCTTCACGGCGTCGGCGGCCTTGGCCGGCCCCATCGTCAGCACGACGATCTCGGCGTCCTCGCCGGATTCGCGGATCTTCAGGGCCTCCTCGACGGGGTACTCGTCGAGCTCGGAGAGCAGCCCGTCCACGGACTCCCGGTCCGCGGTGTTGTCTGCGGAGTCGAACCCGCGGTCCGACTGCGCGTCAGGCACGTGCTTGACGCAGACGACGATTTTCATGTCCGCCCTTTCGTGATGAACTACTCGATTCCCGTCGGCCGCCCCGCGACCGTTCTTCGGCCTACGCCGGCGCGCTCCGCGCCGCTCGACGGGTCGCTTTCCGGCCTATGTTACCGGAGAGTAGCTTCTCCCGCCAGGGCCCGGACGGCCCCTGGCGGGAGAGCGGACGACCCGTCGCGCGGCGGTCAGCGACCCTCGAAGACGGCCTTGCCGGGGCCCTGCTCGACGAAGGTCTGCATGCCGACCTCGCGGTCCTTGGTCGCGAAGCACGCGGCGAACTGCTGCGATTCGATCGCCAGCGCGGTGTTGAGGTCGACGTCGAGGCCACGGTCGATGCACTCCTTGGCGGCCCGCATCGCCAGCGGCGCCCCCTTGAGGTACCGCGACATCCGCTTGACGGCGGAGTCGTGCACGGTGCCCGGCTCGACGAGTTCGTCGACGAGGCCGATCTCCAGCGCCTCCTGGGCCGAGACGAACCGCCCTGAGAACACCAGGTCCTTGGCCCGGGCCGGGCCGACGAGGCGCGAGAGACGTTGGGTGCCACCGGCTCCGGGAATGATGCCGAGCAGGATCTCGGGCTGGCCGAAGGTCGCGTCGTTGGCGGCGATGCGGAAGTCGCAACACATCGTCAACTCGCAGCCCCCGCCGAGGGCGTAGCCGGCGACCGCGGCCACCGTGGGCTGCGGGATCCGGGCGACCGCCGTGAAGCAGTCGGAGAGCTTGGGCGCCCGGTCGACCATGTCCGGGTAGGACATCGTCGCCATCTCCTTGATGTCGGCGCCCGCGGCGAACACCTTCTCACCGCCGTAGACGATGACGGCCCGCACGTCCGAGCGGGCGGCGACCTCCGCCGACACCTCGCGCAGCTCCTCCTGGAGCTGGGCGTTGAGGGCGTTCATCTTCGGCCGGTCGAGCCGGATCGTCGCGATCGCGCCGTCGACCTCGAGGCGCACGAACTCGGTCATGTCACACCTGCGTTCCGTCGGTCGGGCTGCCACCGTCTCCGAACACGTCCTCGCCGAGCATGAGCTGGTGCCACATCTGAACGGCGGTCAGCACCAGCTGGTAGCTGAGCTGAAGCAGCTGCTTCACGTCGTGGCTGCCGGGCAGCACGATGTGCTCGCAGGTCACGACCAGCGTGCCCGCGTTGATGCCGGCCTTGACGATGTTCAGGCGCAGCGAGAGGTCGTTGGCGGCGCGCATCTGGGTCAGCAGGTCGTCGGGGAGGTTGTCGGCGATCTGCCACTGACCGAAGATGCGCATGACGGGCAACTCGCCCTCGGTGCAGTGCACGAACAGCTGTTGGCCCTCGATCTTGAAGCTGACGTCGCCGTCGGCATCGATGTCGGGGCGGAAGCCCTCGTCCTGCAGCGCGTCGAGGACGATCCCGCGCAGCGGGTGCTCGTCGGCGGGCGGAGGAAAGTTGGGCAGACTGGTGGGATCCGTCATGGGGCCACGGTATCGACTCGCGGTGCGGCCCGTGACATCGACGCCGAATCGACGCCCGCCGTGCGTGACAGTCAGTGCACGAGGTAGATCTGCACCGTCGTCGCCGGCACGGAGACGGTCTCCCCCGCCGACACGCGCGGCCCGGGCTCCTCCTGCGGCCGCTCCCAGCTGCTGTCCCACAGCAGTTCGTAGCCGCGCTCCTGATCCTCGAACCGCGGCAGGCGCACGGTCGTGTCGTCCTGATCGCCCTGCATGACGATGAGCAGCGAGTCGCCCTGCACGTCCTCGCCGAGCAGCAGCATCTGCAGCGTGCGCGAGTGCGGGTCTTCCCAGGATTCCCAGGTCATCCGATCGCCGCGGCGGCCGAACCACATGAGGTCGACCCGACCGTCTCCGGGGCGGGGGTGGGAGGGGAAGAACGTGCCCTGGCGCAGCACCCGGAACCGGCGGCGCAGCCCGACCAGGTAGGAGGCGGTCGCGAGCTGGTCGTGCTGCCAGGGCTGCAGCTCCCAGTCCGTCCAGGACGTCTCGTTGTCCTGGCAGTAGGCGTTGTTGTTGCCGCCCTGGGTGCGCCCGAACTCGTCGCCGGCCAGCAGCATCGGCGTGCCGGTCGACAGCAGCGTGGTCGCGAGCAGGTTGCGCATGCTGCGGCGCCGGCGCAGGCCGATCTCGGGGTCGTCGGTGGGCCCCTCGACGCCGTGGTTCCACGACCGGTTGTCGCCGTGGCCGTCGCGGTTGCCCTCGCCGTTGGCCTCGTTGTGCTTCTGGTTGTACGTGCAGGTGTCGGCGAGCGTGAAGCCGTCGTGCGCGGAGACGAAGTTGATCGAGGCGAGCGGGCCGCGGTCGTCGGTGCCGAACAGGTCCTGGGAGCCGGCGAGCCGCGTGGCCAGCTCGCGCACCCCGTGCCCCTGGGAGGGCGGCACCGCGACGTCGGCCAGCCAGAACGTGCGCACGGTGTCGCGGAACCGGTCGTTCCACTCCCCGAACGGAGGCGGGAACTGGCCCGTGCGCCAGCCGTGGAGCCCGACGTCCCAGGGCTCGGCGATGAGCTTGACGCGGGAGAGCACCGGCGAGGTGCGCAGCGCCATGAGGAACGCGTGATCGCGGTCGTAGTCGTCGGTGCGTCCACGCGCCAGGGCGACGGCCAGGTCGAAGCGGAAGCCGTCGACGTGCATCTCCTCGGTCCAATACCGCAAGGAGTCCATGACGAGCCGCATGGGCATGGGGTGACGCATGTTCAGCGTGTTGCCGCAGCCGGTGACGTCGATGTCCTGCCCGCGCTCGTCGAGCCGGTAGTACGTGGCGTTGTCGATGCCCCGGAAGCACAGCGTGGCACCGGTGCGCGACTGCTCGGCCGTGTGGTTGTAGACGACGTCGAGCAGTACCTCCAGGCCCGCGGCGTGCAGGGCCCGGACCATCTCCTTGAACTCGGTGACGGCTCCGAGCGGGTCGGTCGCCGCGGCGTAGCGCATGTGCGGCGCGAAGAACCCCAGCGAGTTGTACCCCCAGTAGTTCGACCGACCGCCGAGGTCGAGGGCGGGCTCGTCGGCGAACCAGTGCACGGGCAGCAACTCGATGGTGGTCACCCCGAGGCCGAGCACGTGCTCGATGAACGCCGGATGGCCGATGCCCGCGTACGTGCCGCGCAACTCGGGCGGCACGCCGGGCATGAGCTTGGTCGCCCCGCGCACGTGCGTCTCGTAGACGACGGTCTCGGGCCAGGGCACGCGACGCTCGTGCAACGGCCGCTCGGCAGGCCCCCAGTCGAAGCCGCCGGCCGCGACGACGACCGAACGCGGCACGAAGGGGGCGCTCTCGCGCTCGTCGCGCACCCCCGGCTCCCCCTCGAGGTCGTCGCCGACGACGTGGCCATAGATCTCGGGGACCCACTGCACGGCCCCGTCGACGGCCCGCGCGTACGGGTCGAGCAGCAGCTTGGCGGGATTGTGGCGATGCCCCTGCTCGGGGCGCCACGGGCCGTGCACGCGGTAGCCGTACCGCTGACCGGGCCGCACGCCGTGCACGTGGGTGAACCACACGCCGTGCACGCGGTCGGTCAGCGGCACCCGGCGTTCCGGGCCATCGGGGTCGTCGTGGTCGCCGAAGAGGCACAGGTCCACGGCCGTCGCGTGCGCGGCGGAGATGGCGAACGTGCTGCCGGTCTCGTCCGGCATGGCCCCCAGCGGCGGCGGCAGGTCGGGTGTGCTCGCCATTGGACCAATGTAGTGGCCAGGGCACTCGCGCGGAGTCGCGGGTTGTCGCTCAGCGCACGACGCCAAGCAGGATCCCTCCGACGGCCACGACTCCTGCGACGGTGACGAAGACATTGCTCAGGCGGCCGCGATACTGCCGCAGGGCGGGGACGGTGTGCACGGCATACATCGGCATGAGGTAGAGAACAGCCGCGATCACCGGGCCGGCGAGCATCTCGATGAGCGACAGGATGCTGGGGTTGACGATGGCGGCCCCCCATGTCGTCAGAAAGATGAACAGGGCGATCCCGCCGCGGAGACGGCGCTCGTCGGGAGTGCGTCCGCGGGCTGCGGCCAGGGAGCGGACGATGCCGGCCGCCCCTTCGGCCGCGCCGAGGTAGTGCCCGAAGAATGACGACACAATGGCGGCGATGGCGATCGCCGGGCCGAGGTAGGCAATGAACGGGCTGTCGTGCACGTTGGCCAGGTACGAGAGCACCGGGAGGTTGGCCTCGCGGGCGGCACGCAGGCCATCAGGCCCGAGAGCCAGCACGCAGGACCACACGAATCCCATGGCGAACACGACGAGCATGACGGTCGTGCGCCGCAGGATGCTCGAGGCCTTCGGCGCCGCGGCGTCGCCGTAGTGCAGCCGGAGCGCGGCGGAGAACTGGCTGATCGCCGGGGAGAAGTTGAACGCGAACACCAGCACCGGGATGACGAGCCAGATCGACATCAGCATGTCACCGGGGGCCGAGACCTGGAGCAGGCCGTCGAAGCTCCATGAGGGGATGAGATAGAACGTGACTCCCGCCAGGATCGCGATGAGCGGGTAGACGATCCACTCTGTGACTCGCAGCATCACGCGCTGCCCGGAGATCATGACCGCCATCATCAGCGAGATCAGCAGGCCGGACAGCAGCCAACGGGGCAGGCTCGGCACGCCGAGCTGGTTGACCATGACGCTGTCGATCGTGTTCGTGATCCCCACGCCGTAGATAAGCACGATGGGGTAGATCGCACAGAAGTACAGCACGGTGATGAGGCTGCCGGCCCGCTCTCCGAAGTAGTCACACACGACGACCGTGATGTCGTCTCCGGCCCGTCGGGACGAACAGACCAGACGGGAGAGCGCCCGGTGGGACAGGAAGGTCATGGGGCCGATGAGCGCCGTGACGATCAGCAGCGGCCACAGACCGCCGACCCCAGCGTTGATCGGCAGGAAGAGGATCCCTGCCCCGATCGCGGTGCCGAACAGACTCAGTGTCCAGCCGGTGTCGTAGGCGGTCCAGCGTGGCGCGGGCGATGTCTGGGGGCTGCCGGTGCCGGAGGCAGATTCTTCGACTTTCCGCCGCGGGTCTGCAGCGTTCGACGACGGTGACAACATTGTCTCCTTTGCGAGGTGTCTGACCGGTGACTGGTTGGTGATCTGGCGTCGCTCAGCACGCGACGACGTTGATGGCGAGACCACCCAGGGAGGTCTCCTTGTATTTGCCGCGCATGTCCGCCCCGGTCTGGCGCATGGTCGCGATCGCGGCATCGAGCGAAACCCGGTGGCTGCCATCCCCGTGCAGACTGAGGCGGGCGGCATTGATCGCCTTGACGCTGGCCACGGCGTTGCGTTCGATGCACGGGATCTGAACCAGTCCGCCGACCGGGTCACAGGTCAGTCCGAGGTTGTGCTCGATGCCGATCTCCGCGGCGTTCTCCACCTGGCTGGGCGTACCGCCCAACACCTCGCACAGGGCACCCGCGGCCATCGCGCAGGCCGAGCCGACCTCGCCCTGGCAGCCGACCTCGGCGCCGGAAATGGACGCGTTGCGCTTGATGAGCATGGCGATCGCACCGGCCGTGAGCAGAAACCGGACGACTCCCTCGTCATCCGTACCGGGTACGAAACGGCAGTAATAGTGCAGAACCGCGGGAATGATGCCCGCGGCACCATTTGTCGGCGCCGTGACGACGCGCCCACCGGAGGCGTTCTCTTCGTTGACAGCGAGCGCCCAGAGGGCGACCCAGTCCAGCGCCGACAAAGGGTCGGTCTGCGACTGGGGGGCATTCATGCTCTCCAATTCGGCGAGCAGCCGCGGTGCGCGACGCTGCACCCGAAGCGGGCCCGGCAGGAACGTCTGCGAACGCCGGCAGCCGTTCTCGACGCATTTGCGCATGACCGCCCACACGTTCAGCAGCTCGGCGCGGGTACGGGCCTCCTCCCGGAACGCACCCTCATTGGCCAGCACGACGTCACTGACCCGCATCTCGTGGCGCGCGCAGCAGGCCATGAGCTGCGCGGCGGAGTCGAAGGGGAACGGCACGGCCACCCCCGTGTCCGCTCGACCCATCTCCGCCTCGGCGACGACGAAACCGCCGCCGATCGAATAGAAGGTTTGCCGCAGCAGCGTCTCACCACCCGCGTCGAACGCGGTGAACGTCATGCCGTTGGGGTGTTCCGGCAGAGTTCGATCCAGATACAGACGCACATCGCGGGCCCGGTCGAAATCGATCTCATGCCGACCACCGAGCGACAGACAGCGGACCTGGCAGGCGTGACTCACGTGTTCGTCGGCTGTATCGGTATCCACGTGCTGCGGATCGGCACCCATGAGCCCGAGGATGGCGGCCTTGTCCGAACCATGGCCGGCACCGGTTGACCCGAGCGAACCGAACAGTTCGACGAGCACCCGTGCCGTCGACTCCACGGCGCCCCGATCCTCCAGGGCGCCTGCGAAACGCTGGGCAGCACGCATCGGTCCGACCGTGTGGGACGAACTGGGGCCGATGCCGATCGAAAAGAGGCTGCTTCGTCGTTGACGCGTTCTCCCGGATGATCGTCGGGTGGCGGTGCGCGTCACACATGCGCACCGAGATGATCCTCGACGCGATCGAGATGGGGTGCTGGTCCCGCGGCGCTCACCACGACGATCTCCGCTGCCACAGCGACGCAGGGTCCCAATTCACGTCCATTCGCTACGGCGAACGTCTCGCCGAGATAGGCGCGACGCCATCTATTGGGACCGTCGGCGACAGTTATGACAACGCCCTCGCTGAGACCGTGAACGGCTACTACAAGACCGAACTCGTCCGCGGCCCCGCCCGTCCCGGACCGTGGCGGACGGTCGAGGACCTCGAGCTCGCGACCCTCGGATGGGTGCACTGGCACGACACCCAGCGCCTACACGGCTACCCCAGACTCAGGGCGCTTCACTTCACGCCTTTTCAGTCTCCGGGGTGGGCGGTCTGGTCCGCGAGGAGACGAGCGGCCTCCGCAGCGTATGGTGCTTCCACTTGGACCTCGTAGTGGCCCGCCTCAAGGGTCTTCAGCGAGTCGAAGTCCCGTCGGCCGCCCGTAGCCAGGTGTCCAAGGAAGTAAAGCAAAGCCCCCCAAACTGCGCCAGAGGCGACCGAGATGATCATGATGGCCAGCCAACCGAATCCGGGGGCGAACAGCCCGAACAGCAGGCCTAGCAGAACACCGAACCACGCTCCAGCGGCTGCGCCCTTTAGCGCAGCTTTTCCTCCTGTCAAGCGACCGAGTACGTGCTCGACAACACGAACGTCGAGCCCCACGATCGCCACTCTTTCCACGGGGAAGCCGGCGTCGGAAAGACGGTCAACCGCTGCCTGCGCACTGGCGTAGTCAGAGAACTGCGCGATCGTTTGCTTCCAGCGGGGGTCATTGGTGTGCGAGAACTCATTAGCCTCCTGCTCCGGAGGGTTGTTGCGAGGGGTCTCGGGGCTGGTCATGGGCGTACTCCTTCAGTGAAAACTGGATGAACCACCGTGCTAAGACCAGAAGGCTGGGTGCATGCCCGTCTTCCGGTCTTGCATGGACGGGTGTTGCGCCGTTCGGCATCAGGGAAAGGTCGCCCTTGTTTGCTTTCGGCGCGTGCCGCGAACGAGAAGCATGGAGTTGGGTTGTTCCGTGCCCTTCATCCGCGGCATGTTCTATGTCGGTGTGGTGCTTGACGTCTTGCTAACTTTGGCTCGTCGATGGGTCTCCGGCCGGGCGTTACTCCTGAGTCGAGTGCTGACTCAGGACATGAATCTTGCGGGGTTTTGCCTTTTCGCTTACTGGGATGACCAGGCTGAGCACGCTGTTGTCGTAGGAGGCGGAGACGTTGGCTGAGTCGACACCCTCGCCGATGCTGAACTGGCGGAGGTAGGTGCCCGCGGGTCGCTCCTGAACGAGCCACTTGGCTCCCTCGGTGCGGGGTGCAGTGCGCTGGGCGCGGATGGTCAGCAGCTGACCGTCGACGTCGATGTCTACCGACTCCGGTTCGACCCCGGGCAGGTCGGCGGTGAGAATGTAACGGTCAGCTTCCCGGTACAAGTCGACCGGCATCAGCCGCGGTCCTGGACGAGCCCGCAGAAGGCTCGATGCGAGGCGGTCAAGTTCGCCGAAAGGATCGGAGGACGTTGTCATCGTGAATCGATTTTTTCCCGATATGGTGGCGTCGGACGTATCAGACTATGTCAATGTTAGCGTGGTTACTCCGTGGGTGCAACTACTACCTCTTTGTTTTTCGGCTCTTTACAGATGAGGGTGTAGCTGTGGTGCGACCTGGGGCGGCGCGTCGGTGTCGGGGTGAGGGTTGAGGTCTTCCGATGATGGGAGTTCTCACACAACCCGTCCGGAAGACCTCGACGTGCCTGACGCTACCTTCACGCGCCCTGACCTGACTACCTTCACCCGCCTCGACGGCCTCGGTCTGGAGGTCACCGGCCAGCTGCTCGAGCCTGACCGGTCCGTGCTGG
>NZ_BCNQ01000128.1 GCF_001515525.1 Piscicoccus intestinalis NBRC 104926
GGGCGCACGACGAGACCGATCTCGAAGATGCCCAGGTCGCGGGCGCCGCGGCCAAGGTTGAGGCGCAGGGTGCCGAGCAGGGTGTCGAGGATGTTCGTGCGCAGCAGCGGCGCCTCGTCCGAGAGCGGGTTGGCCAGCCGCAGCGCGGTGCGCCGCGGGTCGTCGCTCTCGTGGCCGAGCGCGTCGAAGACCTCCGGGCCGACGAACGGGTACGACCACACCTCGGTGAGGCCGAGCCCGGCGAGCACCGAACCGGCGAGGCGCACCTCGCGCTGGGCGCGCGTCAGGCCGCGACCCACCGGGGCGACCGGCAGCACCGACGGGATCTGGTCGTAGCCGCGGATGCGGGCGACCTCCTCCACGAGGTCCGGCCCGTTGAGCAGGTCCGGCCGCCACGTCGGAGGCAGCACGCCGACCCGGCCAAAGCGCTGGCCGTCCCCGTTCGCGGCCCCCGCGGCCTCGTCCTCGCCCGCGTCGCCGAGCCCCTCGCGGACCTCGCAGCCGAGGGCGCGCAGGGTGGCGACGACGTCGTCGTGGCCCAGGCCGGCGGGCACGGCGCCGTCGGTGGACTCCGGCGGTTGCACGAGCGCCCATGCCGAGGCGGTGTCGAACTCGAAGGGCTCGCGGTCGGGGCGCAGGTCGACGTCGGTGACCCCGGCGTCGGGGGTGCCGCCGCCGAGGGAGACGAGCAGGTCGACGGCGAGCTGGGCGACGGCGTCGGTCATCGCGGGGTCGACGCCGCGCTCGAAGCGCTTGCTCGCCTCGGTGCTGAGCCGGTGCCGCCGGGAGCTGCGCGCGACGGTGATCGGGTCGAAGTGGGCGGCCTCGATGAGCACGTTCGTCGTGGCGGCGGTGACCTCGCTGGTCTCGCCGCCCATGACGCCGGCGATGGCGAGCGGGGTGGTGCCGCCGTCGGTGATGAGCAGGTCTTGCTCATCGAGGGTGCGCACGACGTCGTCGAGGGTCTTCAGGCTCTCGCCCGGGCGGGCGCGGCGCACCTCGATGGCGTCGGAGAGCGTGTCGAGGTCGAAGGCGTGCAGCGGCTGGCCGGTGAGCAGCATGAGGTAGTTGGTGACGTCGACGCTGAGGCTGATCGGGCGCATGCCCATCTGGCTCAGGCGCTTGGCCAGCCACGGCGGGCTCGCGGCGGTGACGTCGATGCCGCGGATGACGCGGGCGACGTAGCGGTCGCAGCCGGGCACCCCGCGGATCGGGGCGTCGTCGCGCAGCCGCACCTCGAAGCCGTCGTCGTTGCGCGCCGGGGGCTGCGCCTGCGGCCCGACGGGGTCGCGGAAGGTGTCGCCCGCGCCGATCGACAGGGCCAGCTCGCGGGCGATGCCGCGCATCGAGAAGCAGTAGCCGCGGTCGGGGGTGACGTTGACCTCGACGACCTCGTCGGCGAGGCCGAGCAGCTCGATGGCGTCCTGACCCGGCTCCAGGCTCGCGACGAGGTCGGGGTCGCCGGCGAAGTACTCGCTGAGCACGATGATGCCGTCGTGGTCGTCGCCGAGGCCGAGCTCGGCGGCCGAGCAGATCATGCCGTTGCTCATGTGGCCGTACGTCTTGCGGGCGCCGATCGTGAAGCCGCCGGGCAGGGTGGCGCCGGGCAACACGACGACGACGAGGTCACCGGCTCCGAAATTGTGGGCGCCGCAGACGATCTCCTGGGTGACCGCGGGGTCGCCGCCGGCCGCGGCGCGCTGGCCGTGGTTGCCGACGTCGACGTGGCAGAAGTGGATCGTCTTGCCGTTCTTCTGCGGCTCGTCGGTGACATCGAGCACCCGGCCGACGACGAGGGGCCCGACGATGTCGCCGCCGTGCAGACCCTCCTCCTCGAGGCCGACCTTGACGAGGTCGGCGGCGATGTCGGCGCCGGTCTTGCCGACCTCGACGTCGACGAGTTCACGCAGCCACGAGACCGGGGCGCGCATCAGATCTCCATCCCGAACGCCGCCGAGAAGCGGACGTCACCTTCGACGATGTCGTGCATGTCGCTGACGCCGTTGCGCAGCATGATCGAGCGGTCGATGCCCATGCCGAACGCGAAGCCGGTGTAGACGTCGGGGTCGACGCCGCAGGCCGCGAGCACGTTGCGGTTGACCATGCCGCAACCGCCCCACTCGATCCAGCCGGTGCCGCCGCAGGTGCGGCAGTCGGCGTCTTTGCCGCGGCACACCCAGCACTGGAAATCCATCTCGGCGCTGGGCTCGGTGAACGGGAAGAACGCCGGCCGCAGGCGGGTCGTCAGGCCCTCGCCGAAGAGGGCGCGTGCGAGGTGGTCGAGGGTGCCCTTGAGGTGGGCCATCGTCAGCCCCTTGTCGACGGCCAGCCCCTCGACCTGGTGGAAGACCGGGGTGTGCGTGGCGTCGAGTTCGTCGTTGCGGTAGACCCGGCCGGGCACGGCGACGTAGACGGGCAGCTCACGGCGCAGGCAGGACGTGTCGAGCTGGAGCAGCGCGCGGGCCTGCACCGGGGAGGTGTGGGTGCGCAGCACGAGCCCGGAGTCGGGTGGGTCGACGAAGAACGTGTCCTGCATCTCGCGCGCGGGGTGGTCGGGCGCGAAATTCAGGGCGTCGAAGTTGAACCACTCGGCCTCGACCTCGGGGCCCTCGGCGATCTCCCAACCCATCGCGGTGAAGACGTCCTGGATGCGCTCGATGGTCAGCGACAGCGGGTGCCGGGCGCCGAGCGTACGACCCGGCCCGGGCACGGTGACGTCGATCGTCTCCTCGCGCAGGATCCGCTCGTCGCGCTGCGCCTCGAGCTCGGTCTGGCGCTCCTTGATCGCGCTGTGCACGCGGCCCTTGGCCTGGCCGACGCGCTTGCCGGCCTCGGCCTTGGCGCTCGGCGGCAGGGCGCCGATCTCGCGGTTGGCCAGCGCGAGCGGGCTCTTCTCCCCGGCGTGGGCCAGGCGGGCGGCCTTGAGCTGCGCGAGGTCGTCGGCATCGGCGATCGCGGCGAGCGCGGCCTGCACGGCGGCGTCGACCGCCTCCGGGGACAGCGCGCTGACCTCGACGGGGTCGTAGGAGGTGTTCGGTCCGGACATCGATGCCTTCGACTCGTTGCGGCTGCGGCCCGGGGTGGTCTCGACTGCTCGCGACGCGCCCCCTTCGCGGGAGCCGCCCGGCGAGCACGTCGCCCCCAAGCCCTTGCGCGCCCGATCCTATGTGCAGCCACCGACAGCCTCGGAACGGGTTTCGCCCACCGGGCCGCCCGGTCGGTTCCGCAGGCGTCCGCACGGCCTTGCCGGGCCGCGCTCCGCCCTCGGCGTTGCGCCGGGGCTCACTGTTGCGGTCTCGACCGCATCAGTCGGCTGCGAGCGCAACACCCAGGATGTGGACTCGGCGGCCGCCGCGACGGGTGCCGACAGCGGCGATGACCGGGGGTGCAGGCTCGGGCCCGGCGCGATGACAGGCGCCTACACTGTAGGCGTGGCGTCTCCTTCATCCATCCGATTCGACCCTCGCGTGGCGCGTCGACTGTCTCGGTTCGTCGCCGCCCACCCGGGGCTCAGCGCGTCGGCGGCGACGAACCTGCTGGTCGACGAGGCCTTGCGCGGAGAGGACCATCCTCTCGTCGTCTTTCGGGACGGCCCGGCCGGCCGTCGGGCACGGCTGGTCGGCGGTCCCGACGTGTGGGAGGTCGCGCGCGCGGTGCGCAGCGCCCGCGACTCCGAACCTGACCTCGATGCACAGGGCGTCGTGGAGCTGGTGAGCGAGACCACCGGCGTGGGCCCTCGCCTGGTGCGCGCAGCGCTGGAGTACTGGGCGGCCTTCCCCGACGAGATCGACGCGTGGGTCGAGCGCGCCGACGCCGAGGCCGCCGAAGCGCAGGAGCGGTGGCTTCGCGAGCAGGCCCTCCTGGGTCGATGAGCGTTCGGCTGCTGCTGGATGAGATGTTTCACCCGCGCATCGCCAGCGAACTCACCGCCCGAGGGCACGACTGCCTGGCGGTCGCCGCGGAGCCTGAACTGCGAGAGAGCGACGATGCCGACCTCCTCGCCTACGCGCTGGAGCAACGGCGGACGCTGGTGACCAACAACGTGGTGGATTTCGAGCGACTCCGGCGCCAGCGCGATCACACCGGCCAGGCGGTGCCGCCGCTGATCTACACCTCGGACGCGGCGTTTCCGCGTGACCGGCGGTTCGTCGGACGCCTCATCGCCGCCCTCGACCACGCCTGCAGCAGCGATGCCGTCACCGCCGCCGGCGGTGTCCTGTGGCTCCGCTCGCCGACGTGAGCGCGCCCTTCGACGGTTTTCGACGTTCCGCCCTGCGTGCGCGGGATTGCCGATGACCTCGCTCGGCGGCGACGGCGCAGCCCGGTTCTCCCGGCTTTCGGGTGAGCAGCCGAAGGCTTGAGACGAGGATGGCTTACACACTCGAATCTGCGGGTGACGGGCACACCTGTGACCTGCGATGATGCCTCGGCCGACAGCCGCAGTGACGAGTATGTATGCCAACTTCGTCTCGACCCGACGGCGGACGCCGGTCCGAGCCGGCTCAGCGCCAGGTGAGGCCGCGCAACGTCGTGCGGGTGTCGGCGACCTGGCGGCTCACCGTGACCTTGGTCGTCGAGACCTTGCGCCAGCCCGCGCCCGACCAGCGGTAACGGGTGTCGGTGCCGGCGAAGCGGTTGGTTCCCTTGACCTGCCGGTAGTCGTGCCGGGTGACATAGCGGATGCCGCCGCTCTGGGCGAACGTGTAGCCGCGGGCCGCCCCGAAGTCCGTCCACATCAGCTCCCAGTTCGGCCAGCGGCGGCTCGAACCCGCGGCCGGCACCAGCACGAGCCGGCCGTCGCGCCACGCGTAGCTGCGGATGTCGGTGGCGTCGCCGATACCGCCGACCAGGTCGAGCACGACCTCGTTGCCGCGGCGCCCGTCGATCCCGGTCATGCCCATCCAGAAATCCGACGCATCCTGCATCTCGTAGCCGAGCCGGAAGTCCAGGTGGGCGCGCTGCCCCTTCTCCGTGCGCACCGAGAGCCGGTACAGCGAACTCGACGTCCCGCGCGGCGGCACCAGCCGGAAGGTCGTCGTGTCAGCGCGGCCGTCACCGTCGATGTCGGCGCGTGAGGTGACCAGGTGGCCGCGCGGCACCGGCTTCGGGTCGCCCGGGCCGGAGACCGCAGTGACCGAGGCCGGCGAACCGCTGGACGGGCCCGTGGCCGGCGCGGCCTGGGCCGCGGGCGCCCCGACGAGCGCGGTCGACGTGGCGAACGCGGCCAGGCAGCGAATGGCAAAGCGACGTGCGGACATGACGATCCCCTGTCTCGCGCACCCCCGGTGCGCCCCCGTGATGCGGCGCCCCCTGCGCCGTGCTCTCACCCTAGAACCGGCGCCCATCCGGCCGAAGCACGTTCTCGCAGCGAAGCGGTCACGATCGGGTGACGCGCGCAGCGGGGGCCCTGGAGCCCGCCTCCCGACGGCGGCCGCGGGCCGGCCGGCGGCGCTCGATCGCTCGGTGATGCGCCTGGCAACCTCCGCAGACCCCTTGACACCACCGCCCGATCTACGTGCAATATATTGCATGCCAGTTCCCACCGACGAGCGCGTCGGCTCCCAGCCCCTCCTTCGTGACCGGGCCTTCGTGCTCCTGCGCGCCGCGATCGTCGACGGCGTGCTCGAACCCGGCGAGCAGCTGCGCGAGCAGGAGCTGCAGCGCTGGCTCGGGGTGAGCCGCACGCCGATCCGCGAAGCGCTGCTGCGGCTGCAGGCCGCCGGGCTCGTCGAGATGTTCCCCGGCCGCTCGACCGTCGTCACGCCGCTGGAGAGCAGCGCGACCCGCGACGCGCGGCCCGTCGTCGCCGCCGTGCACCAGATCGCCGTGCGCGAGGCGCTCCCCCTGCTCACCGACGGGCACCTGCGGGCGCTGCGCGACCGCAACGCCCGGTTCGCCGCCGCCCTCGAGGCCGGCGACACCGACGCCGCGCTCGACGCCGACGAAGCCCTGCACGCCCTCTTCGTCGACGTCGCCGGCAACTCCGTCGTCGCCGCCGTGCTCGACCAGTACAGCCCGCTGCTGCGGCGGCTGGCCCGCGCCCGGTTCGCCTCCCACGACGGGCGTGCCTCGGTCGCCGAGCACGACGCCCTCATCGACGCGTGCGCCGCCGGTGACACCGACTCCGCGCTCGCCGTCGCCGAACGCATCTGGACCCACCTGACCCCGCCGGCCGAGCAGCCGGCCGCCACCGAGCAACCCGCCTGACCCCACCCGAAGGAGATCCCCATGGCCATCACCGACTTCGAGCGCTACCCGCTGCTCTTCGGCCCCTCGCCCGTGCACCCGATGACCCGCCTGTCGCAGCACCTCGGCGGCCCGGCGATCTGGGCCAAGCGGGAGGACTGCAACTCCGGACTCGCCTACGGCGGCAACAAGACCCGCAAGCTCGAGTACATCGTTCCCGACGTGCTCGCCAAGGGCGCCGACACCCTCGTCTCCATCGGCGGCTTCCAGTCCAACCACACCCGCCAGGTCGCCGCCGTCGCCGCCCACCTGGGCCTGAAGGCCGTGCTCGTGCAGGAGAAGTGGGTGGACTGGGACGACCCGGTCAACGACAAGGTCGGCAACATCCTGCTGTCGCGTCTCATGGGCGCCGAGGTGCGCCTCGACCCCCACGGCTTCGACATCGGCATCCGCCAGTCGTGGCAGGACGCGCTCGCCGAGGTCGAGGCCTCCGGCGGCACCCCCTACCCGATCCCCGCCGGCGCCTCCGAACACGAGCTCGGCGGCCTCGGCTTCGCCAACTGGGCCTACGAGGTCGCCCAGCAGGAGGCCGAACTCGGCGTCTTCTTCGACACGATCCTCGTGTGCACGGTGACCGGCTCCACGCACGCCGGCATGATCGCCGGGTTCGCCGCCCTCGAAGAGGCCGGCGGGCGGCCGCGGCGCGTCATCGGCATCGACGCCTCCGCGACCCTGGACAAGACCGTCGACCAGGTCGGGCGCATCGCCACGCACACCGCCTCCGTCATCGGGCTCGGCCGCGACCTGCGCGACGACGAGATCGAGGTGCTGCCCGGCTGGGCCGGCGACTACTACGGCATCCCGGTCGACTCCACGGTCGACGCGATGAAGCGCACCGCGCAGCTCGAAGGCGTCATCCTCGACCCCGTCTACGAGGGCAAGTCGATGGCCGGGCTCATCGGCCTCGTCGAGAACGGCACGCTGACCAGCGACAACACGGTGCTCTACGCGCACCTGGGCGGACAGCCCGCGCTCAACGCCTACAGCGGGATCATCTAGAGGCATGCCTGGCACCGATGTGAGCATGACGTCTCGCGCACCCGAGGCGCACGCACCCGCGGTCGAACCGACCCGCGCGCCCGAGCCTGCGCACACACCCGACGGGCGGATCGCGGCCCTGGAGTCGGTCGCCCGCCGGGTGCGCTGGACCGCCACGTGCATCGTCGACGTGGCCAACCGGGTGCGACCCAACACCTCCGGCCTGAAGGTCGGTGGCCACCAGGCGAGTTCGGCCAGCTCGGTCGACCTCATGACGTCGCTGTGGTTCGCCGAGCTGACCGGCGCCGACCGAGTCAGCGTCAAACCGCACGCCTCCCCGGTGTTGCACGCGATCTCGTACCTGCTCGGCGACCTGCCGGAGCGCTACCTCGGCACGCTGCGCGAACTCGGCGGCCTGCAGTCGTACCCGAGCCGCACCAAGGACCACGACCGGGTCGACTTCTCCACCGGCAGCGTTGGTATCGGCGCCACCGCCCCGCTGTGGGCCGCGCTCGCGCACCGCTACCTGCGCTCCCACGACCCGTCGATCCCTGCCGCCGGGCGGTTCTTCTCGATCGTCGGCGACGCCGAACTCGACGAGGGCGCCGTCTGGGAGGCGGTCGTCGACCCGATGGTCGGACAGCTCGGCGAGGTGACGTGGCTCGTCGACTTCAACCGCCAGTCGCTCGACCGGATCGTGCCCGACGTGCAGATCCACAAGTGGCGCGGGCTGTTCGAGGCCGCCGGCTGGCAGGTGCTCACGTGCCTGTGGGGCCGGCGCATCCGCGCGGTCTTCGCCCGCCCCGACGGGCACCTGCTCCAGCGGCGGCTGGAGGAGATGCCCAACGAGGAGTACCAGCGGCTGCTGCGGTGCGACTCGGCCGAGGCGCACCGCCGGCTGCGCGAGGCCGCCGACCCCGCGCTGGCCGCGGTGCTCGACGGGGTCGACCCGGGCGAGACCGCAGCGCTGCTGCGCGACCTCGGCGGGCACGACATCGGCCAGCTGCTCGACGCCTACGCCCAGATCGACCCAACCCGCCCCACAGTGATCTTTGCGTACACGGTGAAGGGGCACGGGCTGCCGACCGAGGGCCACCCGGCCAATCACTCGGCGCTGCTCACCGGGGAGCAGATGGAGGAGTTGGCGGCCGCCAGCGGCATGTCGCTGGACCACCCGTGGCGGCGGTTCGAGTCCGACTCCCCCGAGGGCAAACTCGTCGACGAGACGGTGCGCCGGCTGCATCGCGACCCGATCGGGGCGCGGCCCGTGCCGCCGGTGCCGACCGAGCTGGGCCTGCCGCATCGGCGGCCCATCTCGACGCAGGCCGCGCTCGGGCGCGTGCTCTCCGAGGTGCCCCGGGACGCGCCCGAGCTCGCCGAGCGGCTCGTCACGCTGAGCCCGGACGTCGCCTCGTCGACCAACCTCGGCGGCTGGATCAACAAGAACGGTGTGTGGTCGGCCGGCGAGCGCACAGACTGGTTTGCCGACGACCCGCAGACGCTGCTGCGCTGGCGGGAGTCGGAGTCGGGCCGCCACCTCGAGCTCGGGATCGCCGAGGTCAACCTCGTGAGCCTGGCCGGGGAGCTCGGCGCGACGTGGTCGCGCTGGGGCCGCCCGCTCGTGCCGATCGCGACGCTGTACGACCCGTTCGTCTCCCGCGCGCTGGAACCGTGGTCGTTCTCGATCTACGCCGGCGGCCAGTCGATCCTCGTCGGCACCCCGTCGGGGGTGACGCTGGCATCGGAGGGCGGTGCGCACCAGTCGATCTCGTCGCCGGGGATCGGGTTGCAGCAGCCCGGCTGCACCGCCTGGGAGCCGGCGTTCGCCCAGGATCTGGAGTGGATCCTGCTGCACCAGATGGCCCGCACCGGGGTGCCCGGTGGGGAGTCGGCGTACCTGCGGCTGTCGACCCGCACGATCGACCAGGCGCTGGCCGGGGTGCCGGAGGATGAAGCGCTGCGCGAGCGGCGCCGGCGGCACGTGCTCGCGGGCGGCTACCGCCTCGGGGAACAGCCCGCCGCACGCGACGACGTCGTGCTCGTCGGGATGGGCGCGGTGATGCCGAACGTGCTCTCCGCCGCCGAACGGCTCGCGGGGCTGGGCGTGCACGCGGGCGTCGTGTGCGTCAGCAGCGCCGACCTGCTGTTCCGGGAGTTCAGCGGGCACGGCACGCGGGGTGCCCAGCGCTCACAGAGCTCACAGCGCGCGGCCGATCCGGTGCTGCCGGTGCTGCTGCCTCCGGACGCGCCCGCGCCACTGGTCACCGTGCTCGACGGGCACCCGCACACGCTGGCGTTCCTCGCCGGGGTGCGCGGCGACCGCATCGCGCCGCTGGGCGTGACCGCCTTCGGGCAGTCCAGCAGCCTTGCCGACGCGCACCGGCTGCACGGCATCGGCGCCGACGCGATCGTCGCCGCGGCCCTTGACCTGCTCGGCCGCTGAGGCGGATCCCGCCCGGTTCGCCCTCGGCCCGCCCTCAGTCGCGCTGGGCGCGGGCCGAGGCGAACAGGCACACGGTGGCGGCCATCGCGAGGTTGAGCGACTCGGCCTTGCCGTAGAGCGGCACGGCGACCGCCTGGTCGCAGGCGTCGAGCAGCTCGGCCGGCAGGCCCCACGCCTCGTTGCCCATGACCCACGCGTGCGGCGCCTCGAGGTCGGCGTCGTACAGGCTCACGGAGCCGGTGCCGTCGGCGGCGAAGCTGACGATCCCCTGCGCGCGCAGCCGCGCGAGGAGCGCCGGCACGTCGAGGCCGAGGACGAGCGGGATGTGGAAGTGGCTGCCGACGGCCGAACGCACGACCTTGGGGTTGTAGACGTCGACGCTGTTCGTGCCCACGAGCACGGCGTCGGCCCCGGCGGCGTCGGCGCCGCGGATGACCGTGCCGGCGTTGCCGGGGTCGCGGATGTTGGTCAGCACAACGAGCAGCCGCGGGCTGACGCTCGCAGCCTCGGGCCGCGTCTCGGGCTCACCGCCGACATCGCCGCCGGGCCCGCCGTCGAGGACCTCATCGAGACCGACGTCGACGCGCCGGCAGACGGCGAGCACCCCCTGAGGGGTCGTCGTGTCGCACATCGCGGCGAGCACCTGCGGGCTGGTGTCGCGCACGGGCAGCCCGCGATTGGCGGCCGCGTCGAGAATCTCGCCGCACCGGTCGCGGCCGGTGTCGTCGGCGAAGACCTCTCGCACGGCGTCGGGCCGGAAGCGCACCGCCTCCCGCACGGCCTGCGGCCCCTCGGCGAGGAAGAAGCCCTCGCGCTCACGCACGGAGCGCCGGCCCAGCGCGGCGACCGAGCGGACTCGCTGCGCCTTGACGTTGGTCAGGCGCGCGGTCGCGTCGGTGCCGGCGGGCCGGCGCTGCGGTGCGGTGTTGCCGTTCAGGCGCGTGCTCAGGCCGCGCTCTGGGCCGGGACGTTGGCCTTGGAGATCTCGACGAGCGCGGCGAACGCGGCCTCGTCGTTGACCGCCAGCTCGGCCAGCATGCGTCGGTCGACCTCGACACCCGCGGCCTTCAGGCCTTGGATGAAGCGGTTGTACGTCATGCCGTGGGCGCGGGCGCCGGCGTTGATGCGCTGGATCCACAGGCGACGGAAGTCACCCTTGCGGGCGCGACGGTCGCGGTAGGCGTAGCCGAGCGAGTGGGTGACCTGCTCCTTGGCCTTGCGGTACAGGCGGGAGCGCTGGCCCCGGTAACCGCTGGCGCGCTCGAGAACGACCCGGCGCTTCTTCTGGGCGTTGACCGCCCGCTTCACGCGTGCCACGTGAGTACTCCTTGTGCTGATCGGGCCGCTGCGCAGGGCTGTTGTCGCAGCATGGGTGGTGGCTGCGCGGCGGCGGGTGGGCGCCCGGTCGGGCTCCCGGTGCGAATGGGGTTGCCGGCCTTACTTGCCGAGGAGCTTCTTGATCTTCTTGGCGTCCTGCGGGGCGAGCTCGACGTCGCCGGAGATGCGGCGGGTGTATCGGCTCGACTTACGCTCCAGCAGGTGGCGGCCGCCGGCCTGCTCGCGCATGACCTTGCCCTTGCCGGTGAGGCGGAAGCGCTTCTTGGCGCCGCTGTGCGTCTTCATCTTCGGCATGGTGAGCCGATCTCCTTCGTGCGTATGCGTGCTGGTGCACCCCGCCCGGTTCGGCCGGGGTCGTGGCCGCGTTGCTGCGTATCGACTCGTGCTCGATGCGCACCTAATGCGACCGGTCGGGCCGTGCGGCCCGGGTACTTCGGCGGGGCGTCGTCGACCCGGCTCAGGCCTCCACGGCCTGTTCCTGCGGCGCCTCGTCGTCGACGGCGCTGCGCGCGCTGTCGCGGCGACGTCGCTGCTCGGCCTTCGCGTCCGCCTTCTTGCGGGTCGGCCCGAGGACCATGATCATGTTGCGGCCGTCCTGCTTGGGCGCGCTCTCGACGAAACCGAGCTCGGACACGTCCTGCGCGAGCCGCTGCAGGAGCCGGTAGCCCAGCTCCGGTCGCGACTGCTCGCGACCGCGGAACATGATCGTCACCTTGACCTTGTCGCCCGCCGACAGGAAGCGGACCACGTGGCCCTTCTTCGTCTCGTAGTCGTGCGGATCGATCTTCGGCCGGAGCTTGATCTCCTTGATGACCGTGTTGACCTGGTTCTTGCGGGCCTCGCGCGCCTTGAGGGCTGCCTCGTACTTGTACTTGCCGAAGTCCATGAGCTTGGCGACGGGCGGGTTGGCCATCGGGGCGACTTCGACGAGGTCGAGGTCGACCTCCCCGGCGAGGCGGAGGGCCTCTTCGATCTTGACGATCCCGACCTGTTCGCCGTTGGGCCCGACGAGTCGGACCTGCGGGACTCGGATGCGGTCGTTGATACGAGGATCGCTGATGTCGTGCTCCTTTGCGTTTTCGGTGGTGCTCGTTCGAGTCGTGCGGTGGTGCAGATTCGCGACGAGCTTCACGTGGGACCCGCCGACGGCCGGACACACGAAAGGCCCTCCGCGAGTCGTTCGCGAAAGGCCACATCACCACCGGGAGCACACGGGTACGGACCCGAGGCACCGTCGGGAGCCCGAAGACCCCGACCTGTCGACCCGGCGGCCTCGAACGGCCGACGCGGGTGGAAGCGTGGTGAGCGGCTTCACTTGGGATGACCGTTCGCGGCAGCGCCGCTGAGCGGACCATTGACACCGAGGGTATCAACACGGCGGCGGTCATGCGAATTCCCTGGGAAGAGCCGGGGCGCCCGATGGTGCCGTCTCTGCCCGTCCTGCCCGTCGCTGCCCGTCGCTTCCCAGGTCACTGCCCGCCGGTCACTGCCCGTCGGCCTGGTCGTCCGCCTGACGCAGCACCATCGCGAGGTCGTCGACGCGGATCCGCACGTCCGGGTCGGCGGCCAGGCTCTCCCCGATCGACTCGGTGAGTGCCCGCACCTGTTCGGGCGCCAGCCCGGGCCGCAGCGTGAGCACGACGCGAGTGACCCCGGGGGCGTGCACGCTGCCGTCGCCCAGGCTCGCGGAGACGATGTCGGGACGACCGGCGATCGCGCGGGCGAGGGCGGCGCGCACGACCTCGTCATCGTGCGCGGGGCGCCACGGGCGCTCCTGCGCGAGCGCCCACACGTGGCTGAGCCGCAGGACCTGCCCGGCCCGGGTGCCGATGTCGAGCAACACGACGTCGCAGGAGTCCTCGATCGCCGCGCGCGCCGCGTCGGCGGCGGCCACCGGCACCGGCCGGGCGTCGGCGCGCCACGCGGAGAGCGTGTCGAGGCCGGTGAACAGCGGCATGCCGCGGCGCCCGTCGGGGGCGCTGAGCACCGGGGACGCCATGTCGGAGCGCACGTCGCGGGCCAGTCCCCCGGATTGGCCGGCCTCCTCGACCTCGGTCGGCACGGCCTGCACCACCGCGAACAACCGAGCGGCGCCCAGGGCGGCCAGCAGGTCGGTCTCCCGGGCCGCGGTCTGCTCGCGGGGCGCCACGTGCAGCCGGGCCATGGCCGCGCGCACAGCGGCGTCGGGCTCGCCGGAGTCGGTGGAGAACGGGGAGCCGGTGATCGTGCGGCCCTCCCAGGCTGTGCCGGCGGTG
>NZ_BCNQ01000129.1 GCF_001515525.1 Piscicoccus intestinalis NBRC 104926
CGGTCACCCGGTAGGGCGGGGCGGTGCAGCCCATCGACGCGCCGGCGGCCAGGGTCTGCTGCGGGCACGCCAGCTCCGGCAGCCGCGGGTCGGCGACCCGCACGGCGCTCAGGGGAGTGCCGCCGGAGTTGGTGACGGTGATCGTGTACGTGATCTCGTCGCCGGCGTCGGCGACCCCGGGTTGCCCGGAGTCGGTGGTGAGCCGGGCGCTCTTGGTCAGGCTCAGGCCCGGCTCCGCCGCCGGGGTGGCGACCGGGGTGCTCGTGCGGGCCGGCGGCGACTCGACGTAGGCCTCGGGGCCGCGCGCGCCGGCGGTCGCGGTGTTGACGATCGGGGTGCCGCGGGCCACGTCCGCGGCGGTGACCCGGTAGGCCGCGGTGCAGGCGGCCTCGGCGCCGGGCGCGAGCGCGGTCGACGGGCACGTCACGTCGGTGCCCGCGAGCAGCAGGAACGGGTCGCTGATCCGCAGCTGCGTGACCGGCACCGCGCCGGTGTTGGTGACCGTGAACCCGTACCGGATCACCTCGCCGGCGTCGGCGAGCCCGTCGCCGTCGTCGCCGTCGAGCCGGGCCGTCTTCGTCAGCGCCAGCCGCGGCTGCGCGGGGATCGGGGTCGTCAGGTCGAGGGTCGCGGAGGCGGTGGCGCTCGGGTCGGGGCCGCGCGCCGCGCTCGCCCGGGCGGTCGCGGTGTTGTCCACCCGGCCCCGGGCCACGTCGTCGGCGGTCAGGGGGTACGGCGCGCTCGTGCAGGTCACGGACGCCCCGGGTGCCAGGACGCCGGGGGTGCACAGGATCGGCGGGTCGCCGAGCAGCGGGTCGCTGACCGTCACGCCGGTCACGGTGATCGGCCCGGTGTTGGTCACCGTGAAGGCGTAGCGCCGTCGCCGGCGCTGTAGGCGCCGTCCGCGTCGGCGTCGACGACCGCCCCCGGCTCCTTGACCAGGGCGATGGCCGCGACGGCCTCGGCCGCCACCGGCACGCTGTCGGAGTCGGTGGCGGTCACCACGACGTCCCCGGGCGCCTCGGCGGCAGCGACCCGGGCGGCCCGGGCGCCCCCGGCGCTCCCGCCTCCCCGGGCGACCCGCGCCGCGGCGGCCGACAGCGGGGCGGCGAGGGCGGTGACGGTCGCGGTGTTGTCGACGCGACCGCCGTCGACGTCGGCCTGGGCCACGGTGTGCGTGCCGGTCAGGGTGCAGCGCAGCTGCTCTCCGGACGGCAGCTGCGCCGCGGCGGTCGTGCACGGGCGGGCGTCGATGCCGAGCACGGGGTCGCTGATGAGCAGCTCGCGCAGGGTGCCGGCCCCGACGTTGTCCACCGTGAACGTGTACGTGACGACGTCGCCGAGCGCCCGCGGCGCGTCGCCGCCGGTGTGGGCCTTGTCGAGCGCGATCGCGGGGCGCGGGGTGAGCGGGGTCGTCGTGCCCGCCTCCGCGCTGACGCGGGTGCCGCCCGGTCCGGTGCCGGTCACGGTCGCGGTGTTGACGACGCGCCGGGCGTTGACGTCGTCCCGCGTGATGACGTACGCCGCGGGTGCCGCGCAGGTCAGCGTGGCGCCGGGGGCCACGGCGTCGCTGCCGCCCAGTCGAGCGCCGCGTCGCCCAGCCCCAGCAGCTCGTCGGTGAAGCGCAGCGACGAGACGGCCACGTTGCCGGGGTTGTGCACGACGAAGGTGAAGGCGATCGTGTCGTCGCGGCTGTCTCCGGGGGGCGAACCGGGGGTGTCGGTCACGGGCCCGGCGACCTTGGTCAGCGTCAGCGCGGGCTCGTTGGGGATCGGGGTCGTGTCGCTCGCGGGCTCCGAGGCGATCGCCGGGCCGTCGGCGGTCACGGCGCGCCCGCGCGCGACGGCGGTGTTGACGAACCGGCCCGCGTCGATGTCGGCCTGGGTGAGCCGGTGCCCGATGCGGGCCTGGCACGTGCCGGTCGCGCCGGGCGCGAGCGCGGTGACGCACGGCAGCGGCCGGGTCACCAGCCCCGGGTCGTCGACGACGATGTCGACGGCGGTCTGGCTGCCGGTGTTGCGCACCGTGAACGAGTACGTGATGGCGTCGCCGGGGGTCGGGGTGCCCGAGCCGTCCTCGTCGACGATCGCGCCGTGCGCCTTCGTCAGCGTCAGGGCGTTGACCAGCGGCGGGTCGCCGGAGTCCGACAGGCTCAGCGTCGCGTCGTCGGTGTCGGTGACCGTGCGGTCTCCGGCGACGTACCGGGCCGAGGCGGTCGCCGTGTTCGTCTGCCCGGCGGCGTCGACGACGGGCTGACCCAGCGGCAACCGCAGGTCCGGGCAGGTCACCGAGGCCCCCGGCAGCAGGGGAGTCGACGGGTCGGTGCCGCACGTGATGCCGCTGACGCCGAGGGTGGTGTCGTCGACGCGCACGGCCTGCACCGGCACGTTGCCGGTGTTGGTCACCGTGAACGTGTAGGTCGCGAGGTCACCGGCGTCGGCGCGCCCGTTGCCGTTGGTGTCGGCGGCCGCGGCGGTCTTGACCAGGTCGATCGCCGGAGCCGGTTCGGCCACCGGCGTCAGCACGGTCACCGGCGGCGAGGTCAGGCTCGCGCCGTCGGGGTCGCGCCCGGTGGCCAGGGCGGTGTTGGTCACGCCGCCGGCGGCCATGTCGGCGTCGGTGACCACGTAGTCCGGGGCCGTGCACGTCGTCGAGGCGCCCGGGGCCAGCGTCGTCGCCGCGCACGTGACGGCGGCCGGTACGGCCGCGAGCAGGGAGTCGTCGACGGCCACGCCGGTCACGGTGCGCCCGCCGGTGTTGCGCACCGTGAACGCGTACCGGATCGTCGCGCCGGCCACGAGCGGCGTGACGCTCGGCGTCGCCGACTTCGTGACGACCAGCCCGCTGGGCGCGGCGAACCGCGTGGTCGTCGAGTCGCTCGCGGTGACCGCCGGCAGGTTCGGCGGGGTGCCCGAGGCCGTGGCCCGGTTGGCCACCGAGCCCCGGTCGAGGTCGGCCTGCGTGAGCCGGTACGGCGCGGAGGCGGTGCACGTCGTCGACGCCCCCACGGCCAGCGTGGTCTGCGCGCACGTGATCGTCGCGTCGGCCAGCGACGGGTCCGCCACCGTGACGTCGTGCAGGGTCAGCGTGCGGCTGGTGTTGGTGACGACGAAGCGGTAGGTGATCGTGTCGCCCACCGAGCGGCGCCGTCGGCCTCGGCGTCGACGAGACCGCCCGCCTGCTTGTCGATCGCGATGGCCGGAGCCGGTGGGGCCGGCGGATCCAGGCACGCCCCGTTGTCGCTCGGGCCGCTCGGGTCGGCCTCCTGACCGGCCGGCAGCCCGGCGGTGTTGAACAGCCCACGCCCGGGGGTGGGGTTGTCCGCGCAGGCCGCGGGAACCTGCGTCGAGGTCCACACGAACAGCACGGTCACGCGGTAGTCGTGCACGGCGCCCGCGGCGATCGGCACCGGCCCCTGGGCGAGGGTGAACGAGCCGCCGGTGCCGTCCCACGTGCGGTCGGCGGTGTCGTCCGGCCCGCGGAACGTCGCGCCGCGCACGGCCAGCCCGTCGGCGAAGCCGGGCGTGTCGGTCAGCGGCCCGTAGCTGCCGGCGACCTGGCCGCTGTTGCGCACGCTGACGGTGTAGGTGGCCCGCAGCAGGCCGGTGTCGGAGTCGGGCCCGACGACCGCGCCGGCGCTCTTGCTCACCTCGATCGTCGCGGGCCGTGGGCGCACGGCGACCGTCGCGGAGGCGTCGTCGTCGACCGTGGCCCCGGAGACGCTGCCGACGGCCTGCACGCGGGCGGCGTCGGTCAGCCGCCAGGGGTCGGGATCGCCGGCGGTCCAGGCGACCGGCTGGGTGCATCGGTAGGTCCACGGCTCCAGCGGGTCGAGCAGGCCGTTGCCGTTGACGTCGCTGCCGGGTTGCAGGGTCGGGGAGGCGCACGCCGGGCTGTCGAACGGCTGCGCGGAGCCGGTGCGGTCCGAGGTCATCGCGTCGCTGACGCGCACCCCGGCCAGCGGCTCGTTGCCGGTGTTCGACACGACGAACGTGTAGGTGACCTGCGCCGACCCGGCGACCGTGGCGCTCGAGGCGGTCTTGGCCAGCGACACCCCGGCGCGGGCGACCGGGACGACGGTCGGGTCCGCGTCGCCGGGCAGCCCCGGGTCGTCGGAGCGCACCGACCCGTTCGTGTCGGTGGCCACGGCCTGGTTGGCGATCTGCGTGACCCCCGCGGGCAGCGGGTCGGTGACCCGCACCCGGAACGTCACGACGGCCTCGCCGCGCCCGGGCACGACGCCGTCGTAGGCGCCCGGCCCGTGCACCTCCCGGCCGCCGGCCACCGAGTACGGCATGACGCCGGCGGCGGGGTCGGCGACGGCGGCGCCGTTGAGCGTCGTCGAGTTCGGCACGTACGCCGTGTTGTCGGGGATCGCCTCCGACAGGGTCGCGCCGACGGAGGAGAGCCGGCCGAGGTTCGCGACGCGGATCGTGTACGTGATGACGTCGCCGCCGGTGATCGACGGGGTGGCGCTCGAGGCGGTCTTCAGCACCCGCAGCTCCGCGCGGGGCAGCGCGCACGAGCCGAGGTCGCCGACCGAGCCGACGGTGTTGGCCGGGCTCGTGGCGACCGTCGTGCTGGCTCCGGTGTTCATGTCGACGCGCGAGATCGCGTTGGTCGCGGTCGTCGGGCCCGTCACGGTGTTCGGCCCCGAGGAGGCGTACATCGTGCCGTCGGCGGCGAACGCGATGCCGTTGTAGTGCACCCCCGACCTGGCGGGCGGCTGGTTCATGCGCCCGACGACGACGGCGGCCATGGCGGTCTTCGTCGTCTCGGCGGCGGGCACGGTGAGCAGGTAGGTGATGCCGGTCGTGCCGTTCGCGCCGAGCATCCACAGGTTGCCGTTGCCGCCGACCGTCAGGTCGCCGGAGGCGAACTGGGTGGTGGCCAGGGAGTTTCCGTTGACGTCGGTGGCCGAGGTGAGGGTGCGCCGCACCCACGTCGTGCTCCCGGCGGCCAGGGAGTAGAGGTTGCCGTCGATGGCCCAGCTCCACACCGTGCCGTCGCGGGCGACGGCCAGGCGCACCGACGACGTCGCCGCCTGCTGCGCGGTGACCCGTTGACTCGCCCCGGTTGTCACGTTGAGTTGCCACAACCCGCCGTAGCCGCCCGCACCGTGCGGGATGTAGTAGGCGCGCGTCGGGGAGGTCGGGTCGACGGCGATGGCCGAGCTGTTGGGAAAGGCGGTGCCGTTGCCGAGCGCGCCGACCCGGTACTGCGGCGTCAGCGCCGAGGTGCCGCTCGTGGCCACGGTGCCGATCGTGCCGACCGCCGAATTGAATGTGTTGGAGATGTAGTACATCGTCGTGCAAGGGTCGTCGGCGACGGTGACGGTCGTCGTCGCGGTGGCGGTCGAGGGCGTCCACGCCGTCGCCGCGTCGGGGCTGGTGTCGAAGACCGCGGTCGCCCGCGACGTCAGGTCCTGCGTGACCAGCGTGCCGCACGTGAACGTCGCGCTGCCGCCCGCGGGGATCCACCACTGCGTGCCGTCGTTGCTCATGCCGCTGCCGGTGCGATACGTCGGGGTGCTGCACGCGGAGTCGGTGAGGCTGCGGTAGTACGCGGGCTGGCCCGACAGGTTGCGCACCGTGTACGTGAACGTCACCGTCGAGCCGGTCGTCGGGAGCGTGCCCGAGCCCGCCGAGGAGGTGACGGTCAGCGACAGTCTGCCGTCCGGGGAGGTCGCCGCGGGGAAGAACCCCGGCGCCGCGGCGGGCCGGGTCGCGGCGCCGGGCACCGCCCGGGCTGCCGGTGTCGGGGCGAGTGCGCCGCCGACGAGGAGCGCGACGGCGACGAGCGCGGCGAACAAGCGGCCTGCGGCCGACCGCGGCAACGTTCCGCGGCGTCGCGAATCACCTTGGGGTCGATCACAATTGGCGTCTATGTCGGAAGTATCGGACGGGCCGGGGCGGGGTTGAGACGCCCGGACGTCTGGGCCCGGGCAAGCTCCCGTAAATTCCTCGCAAAGCCGGCACCGAGAAATTCACCCGTCCGGGTCGGCGTGCTCAGCCGGCTCGCTCAGCCGGCCCGCTCGATGAGCACCTGCGCGACGGTCTGCGCGGCGTGACCGTCTCCGTACGGGGCGGGCTTGGCGCCGGCGGGCCGCTCGCGCACGGCGACGTCGCGCAGCCGGGACAGGTCGTTGTCGAGGATGTTCCAGCCGTTCTCGAGGGTCTCCACCCACTCGGTCTCCGGGCGGATCGTCGTGCACGGCGTGTCGAGCAGGAACGCCTCCTTCTGCAGCCCCCCGGAGTCGGTGACGACGCCCGCGGCGCCCATGACGGCACGCACCATCTGCGGGTAGGCGAACGGGGCGGTCTGGTGCAGGGTGCCGCCGGTCAGCTCGATGCCGTGGTCGGCGGCCTTGGCGACGAGCCGAGGGTGGGCCAGCAGCAGCACCGGCACCGGAAGGTCACGCAGGGCCGCGACGATCGCCTCCAGGCGCGCCGGGGTGTCGGTGTTGTCGGGCCGGTGGATCGTCGCGAGCAGGTAGGGGGCGCCCGCGTCCATCGAGTCGGGCAGCTCGATCGGGGAGTCGGCGACGCCGTCGCGCACGAGGAAGCACACGTCGGTCATGACGTCGCCGACGAGCACGCTGCGGTCCGCCAGGCCCTCGGTGGCCAGGTGGTCCATCGCCACCTGGGTCGGCGCGAGCAGCAGGTCGGCGGCGTGGTCGGTGAGCACCCGGTTGTGTTCCTCGGGCATGCGCCGGTTGAACGAGCGCAGCCCCGCCTCCAGGTGCGCGATCGGCAGGTGCATCTTCACGGCGCAGACGGCGGCGGCCAGCGTCGAGTTCGTGTCGCCGTACACGAGCACCCAGTCGGGCTTGTGTTGGTCCAAGACAGGGTCGAGACCCGCGAGCATCGCGCCCGTCTGCACGCCGTGGCTGCCGGAGCCGACCCCGAGGTGTACGTCGGGAGCCGGGATCTTGAGGTCGTCGAAGAAGACGTCGCTCATGCGGGCGTCGTAGTGCTGGCCGGTGTGGACGATGACGTGCTCGACGCCGGCGTCGGCGAGCGCCGCCGCGACGGGCGCGAGTTTGACGAACTGGGGGCGGGCTCCGACGACACTGAGGACCTTCAACTCCGGTTCCCTTTCCTGGTGGGGGTCGCGCGTTACCCTGAGTCGGGTGTTCGGGGGCCTTGCGACCGCAGGCCCTCGCACATTGTCACGCACGGCGCATCCGCACCGCCCCACCGCGAGTCGCCGAGCGTGTTCGAAGCGCACCGCGCCTCGAGGCACCTGCTTGCCCCCGGCCCGGCACGCCCGGGAAACCGCGACAAGGCCGCGTGCGCCGGGTCGCCGAGCCGCCCAACCCCGTCTGAAAGGGACCGCGAGGACATGAACGATTTCATTCCACCCGCCAAGCCGCTCATCGGCGAGGAGGAGCGTGCCGCGGTCGACGCCGTGCTGCGTAGCGGAATGTTGGCACAAGGCCCGCAGGTCAAGGCGTTCGAGGAGGAGTTCGCCGCCCACTTCGAGCTCGGGCGGCCCTGCGTCGCGGTCAACTCCGGCACCTCGGGCCAGCACCTGGGGCTGCTGTCCAGCGGCGTCAAGGCCGGCGACGAGGTCATCGTGCCGTCGTTCACGTTCGCGGCCACCGCCAACTCCGTGGCCCTCACCGGCGCCACCCCGGTGTTCGCCGACATCCAGGCCGACAACTTCTGTCTCGACCCGGCGGCCGTCGCCGCCGCCGTCACCGAGCGCACGGTCGGCGTCATGCCGGTGCACCTGTACGGTCACCCCGCCGACATGGTCGGCCTGCAGAAGGTGGCGCAGGAGCACGACCTGCAGATCTTCGAAGACGCCGCGCAGGCGCACGGCGCGTCGCTGCACGGCACGCCCGTCGGCGCGTTCGGCTCGTTCGGGATGTTCTCGCTCTACCCGACGAAGAACATGACCTCCGGCGAGGGCGGCATGGTGGCCTGCGGCAGCGACGAGATCGCCCGGCTGGTGCGGCTGTACCGCAACCAGGGCATGGAGAAGCAGTACCACAACGAGGTCGTCGGCATGAACAACCGGATGACCGACATCCACGCGGCGATCGGGCGCGAGCAGCTGAAGAAGGTCGCGGCCTGGACGACGAAGCGCCAGGAGAACGCCGCCTTCCTGTCCGCCAATCTCGAGGGTGTGACGCCGCCGCCGGTCGCCGAGGGCGCCGTGCACGTCTACCACCAGTACACGATCCGCGTGCCGCAGGACCGTGACGGGTTCGCGGTTGCGCTACGCGAGCAGTACAACATCGGCTCCGGCATGTTCTACCCGGTGCCCAATCATCGGCTCGCGCCGTTCGCCGGGGGCACGAGCGACGCCGACCTGCCGGAGACGGAACGCGCCGCGGCCGAATGCCTCTCGCTGCCGGTGCACCCCTCGCTGACGCAGGGGGATCTCGAGCGCATCGTCGAGGCCGTCAACGCGCTGGCGAAGGCGGGTGCCTGATGGCGACGCTGCGGGCGGGACTCATCGGCCTGGGCATGATGGGCCGGCACCACGGCCGGGTGCTCGCCGGACTGCCCGGCGTCGAGCTCGTCGCCGTCGCCGACGTCTCGGGGGAGGACCCGCACGGCGTCGCGAAGGGCCGGCCGCTGTGCTCCAGCGTCGAGGAGCTCATCGAGCACAAGCTGGACTACTGCATGGTCGCGGTGCCGACGATCTTCCACGAGCCGGTCGCCACGGCCCTCGCGGCGGCGGGCGTGCACGCGATGATCGAGAAGCCGCTGGCGCAGGACACTCCTGCCGCCCAGCGCATCGCGGCCGCCTTCGAGCAGGCGGGCCTGGTCGGGGCCGTCGGGCACATCGAGCGGTTCAACCCGGCGCTGCAGCAGGCCCGCAGCCGCATGGAGGACGGTGACCTCGGCGACGTGTACCAGATCGTCACCCGCCGCCAGGGCCCGTTCCCGGCCCGGATCGCCGACGTCGGCGTCGTCAAGGACCTCGCTACCCACGACATCGACCTCACCTCGTGGGTGCGCCAGCAGCCGTTCGCCTCGGTCGCGGCGCGCACCGCGTTCCGCAGCGGGCGCAAGTACGAAGACCTCGTCTCGATCACCGGCCAGCTGGCCGACGGCACCGTGACCAGCCACCTCGTCAACTGGCTCAGCCCGTTCAAGGAACGCGTCACGATCATCACGGGGGAGAAGGGCGCGTTCGTCGCCGACACCCTCACCGCCGACCTGACGTTCCACGCGAACGGGTCGGTGCCGACGACGTGGACCGACATCGCCCGGTTCCGCGGCGTCTCCGAGGGCGACGTCGTGCGCTACGCGATCTCCAAGCGCGAGCCGCTGCAGGTCGAGCACGAGAACTTCCGCGACGCCGTGCTCGGCAAGGAGTCCGACATCGTCACGCTCGCGCAGGGCCTGGCGACCGTGCGGGTCGCCGAGGCCGCGATCGAGTCGTCCCGCACAGGGCGCACGATCGACCTGCCCAGCGTGTAGCACTCCAACGACACAACCGGGGCGGCCGCTTCCGCAGTACGGAGGCGGCCGCCTCGTCCGTGTCCAGCAGCGACGCGCGATTCGTCGGCAAAGTTTGAGTCAAGACGCGACGGGCCACGGCCGATGGGGAGGCCATGAGCCCGGCCCCCCTTGCCCCGCCATCCGCCGCTGCCGCCGCGATCGCCGCGTCGAACCCCTCCGGCCAGTCGAGGCAGTCACGCGCCGGCGATGCGACCGCTTCCACCCGTTCGACCGTCGCCTCCGCGCACCGGCCGTCGGTACGGCGCCCGCTGCGCTCGGCGACGGCCGCCCTGAGCTCCCTGGGACTGGCCGTGAGCCTGGCCGTCGGCGGACTGACCGCGACCGCACCCTCGGCGGCGGCCGCGCAGGAGGTCACGACGCGACCCGCCTCCGGCTCGTTCACGCTCTCCGGGTCCGGCTACGGTCACGGCCGCGGCATGAGCCAGTGGGGCGCCTACGGCGCCGCCGACGCGGGCCTGACGTGGCGGCAGATCCTCGCGTTCTACTACCCGGGCACCGCGCTGCATGCGATCACCGACTCGCAGATGCGGGTGCTCATCAGCGCCGACACCGACGGCGACACGACGGTCAAGCCCGCCCCCGGGCTCAGCGCCACCATCGGCCGCAGCGCGGTGCGGCTTCCGGCCGGCGCCGGCTACACGGCGTGGCGCGCCAAGCGGTACGCCAACGGCATCACCCTGCAGTACCGCGACCGGGCCGGCGCCTGGAAGAGCTGGCGGGGCTTCGTCATGCGCTCCGGGGTGCTCGTCTTCAGCACCAGCAGCGGCCTCGTGCGACTCGTCCTGCCCAGCGGCACGAGCCAGGACGTGCGCGGCTCGGTGTACGCGACGATCAGCGGGTCGAAGGTCGTCACGGTCGTCAACTCGACGATGGAGGCCTACCTGCGCAGCGTCGTGCCCGCGGAGATGCCGGCGTCGTGGCACGTGCGGGCGCTGTCGGCGCAGGCGGTCGCGGCCCGCACCTACGCCGCCTCCTACCGGCAGCGGCAGCGCGCGAAGGGTGCCCTGTGGGATATCTGCGACTCGCAAGCCTGCCAGGTGTTCAAGGGGGTGGCCCGCTACACCGCCTCCGGCACCCGAGTGCCTGGCGAGTCCACCCGCAGCGACGCGGCGATCATCGCGACGAAGGGTCAGGTGCTGCGGGTGACGAAGTCGTCGACGTCGGCCTTCGCGTTCGCCGAGTTCTCCGCGAGCAACGGCGGCTACACGGTCGCCGGCGGGCCGTTCTACCAGGTCGCCAAGCGCGACCCCTACGACGGCCGGCTCGCCAACCCGAACAAGGCGTGGTCGTCGACGGTCGCGGTGAGCACCCTGGAGAAGACCTACGGCCTCGGCCGGCTCATCGACGTGCGCATTCTCGACCGCGACGGCAAGGGCACCTTCGGCGGCCGCATCGACGAGGTGCAGCTCACCGGCTCCACCCGGGCCGTCACGATCAGCGGAGCCAAGCTGCGCCAGGCCCTCAAGCTGCGCTCGGAGATGTTCAAGGTCAGCGCGACCCCGGTCAAGACCCCGGCGCCCGCCCGCTCCTGAGGCTCTCGCTGCCCAGACACGCGAAACGCCCGCCGGCCCTGATCGGGGCCGGCGGGCGTTTCGCCGGTGCGGGCCGGCCTCAGTTCGAGTGCTGCTCCACGCTGCCGGTGAGGTCGACCGTCAGCGGGGCGCCGGTCTTCTCCTTGACCTCGTCCTCGGTGACGCCGTCGGCGAGTTCGCGCAGCACGAAGCCGTCGTCGGTGACGTCGATGACCGCCAGGTCGGTGATGATGCGCTGCACGACGGCCTTGCCGGTGAGCGGCAGCTCGCACTCGGCGAGCAGCTTGTGGTCGCCGTTCTTGGCGACGTGCTCCATGAGCACGATGACCTTGCGGGCGCCGTGCACGAGGTCCATCGCCCCGCCCATGCCCTTGACCATCTTGCCGGGGATCATCCAGTTGGCGATGTCGCCGTTGTGGCTGACCTGCATTGCGCCGAGGATCGCGGCGTCGACCTTGCCGCTGCGGATCATGCCGAAGCTCGTGGCCGAATCGAAGAAACTCGCGCCCTTGCGGACGGTCACGGTCTCCTTGCCGGCGTTGATGAGGTCGGCGTCCTCCTGGCCCTCGATCGGGTACGCGCCCGTGCCGAGGATGCCGTTCTCGGACTGCAGCACGAGTTCGACGCTGTCGGGCACGTAGTTGGGCACGAGGGTCGGCAGACCGATGCCGAGGTTGACGTAGTCGCCGTCCTTGAGTTCCGCGGCGGCGCGCGCGGCCATCTGCTCGCGTGTCAGAGCCATGTCAGATCTCCATTCACCTGCTGCTGAACTTCACTTCGTCGTGGCGCTCGTCTTCGTGGGGGCGCACGGTGCGCTTCTCGATGCGCTTCTCGTGGGCCTCCGCCGGAGACAGCGGCACGACGCGCTGCACGAAGATGCCCGGCAGGTGCACCTCGTCGGGGTCGATCTCACCCGGGTCGAAGAGGTGCTCGACCTCGGCGATCGTGACGCGGCCGCACATCGCCGCCGGCGGGTTGAAGTTGCGGGCCGCCTGACGGAACACGAGGTTGCCGTGCCGGTCGCCCTTCCAGGCGCGCACGAGGCCGAAGTCGCAGTGCAGCGCGTCTTCGAGCACGTACTCCTTCTCCTCGCCGTCGATCGTGAACGTGCGGGTCTGCTTCGGCTCGCTGGCCTTGGCGATGTTGCCGTCGGAGTCGTACTTCAGCGGCAGACCGCCCTCGGCGATCTGCGTGCCCGAGCCGGTCAGGGTGTAGAACCCCGCGATGCCGCTGCCGCCCGCGCGCATCTTCTCCGCGAGGGTGCCCTGCGGCGTCAGCTCGACCTCCAACTCGCCGCCGAGGTACTGCCGGGCGAACTCCTTGTTCTCCCCGACGTAGCTGGCGATCATCTTCGCGATCCGCTGGTCGGACAGCAGGATGCCCAGGCCCCAGTCGTCGATCCCGCAGTTGTTGGAGGCCACCGTCAGGTCGGTGGAGCCGCGCTCGTGCAGGGCGCGGATGAGCACGCTGGGGATACCGCAGATGCCGAAGCCTCCGACCGCGAGTGATGCCCCATCGTTGATATCGGCGACCGCCTCGGCCGCACTGGCGACGACTTTGTCCATGCCTGGACTCTAACGAACGGCGGTCCGGCTCGTGACCGGACCTTTCAGATGCGCGCCGGCGGTCGATAGGACCGGCAGATCGTCCCCTCTCGATCCGCTTGGGAGCCGGTCGATCCCGCCCGTCCGGCCATCGGTGGCTGGCGCGGGCGCAGATGACGAGCACGGTGCCGGACCCCCCACGGCGCGGCGCTGACGACCGCTGCTGTCTCGAGGTGTCCCGATGTCCATCACCCGTCCCTTCCGTTCACCCGCGCGACCGCCCGTCCGGCGGCCCGTCGCCCTGCTGGCCGCGACCGCGACGCTGGTCGCGCCGGTGCTCATCGCGCCCGCCGGTGCCGCGGCCGCCGACCCGGTCACCCCCTCGCCGCTGCCCGACGAGGGCGACGTGGCCGCGGCGGTGCGCTCCGTGGACGCCGCAGA
>NZ_BCNQ01000130.1 GCF_001515525.1 Piscicoccus intestinalis NBRC 104926
GAGGCGGGCGGCCCGCCTCCGCCGCGGAACGGTCTGGGTCACGGCGCCGCGAAGCCCGTCTGCGACAGCACGGCGCGGCCGCGCTCACCGGCGATGAAGTCGACGAACTGCGTTGCGGTGGTCGGGTTCTTCGCCGAGGTCAGCGCCGCGATCGGGTAGCGGTTGACCGCGGCCGAGGACTCGGGGAAGTCGACCTGGGTGACCTGGTCACCGGCGCCCCTGGCGTCGGTGAGGTACACGAGCCCGGCGTCGGCCTGCCCGGACGTCACCTTGCCGAGCACGTCGGTGACCGCCTGCTCCTCGCTGACCGCCGTGATCGTCACGCCGGCGGCCTTCTCGACCGTCTCGGTCGCCGCACCGCACGGCACCGGCGCCGCGCACACGACGGCCTTGACGTCGCCGGCGCTCTGCTGCGCGAGGTTCTGCAGGTCGGTGATCTTCTTGGGGTTGCCGGGCGCGGTGACGATCGTCAGCGTGTTGCTCGCGAACGGCCTGGGCTGCCCGCTGACGATGCCCGCCTCGACGGCCTTGGCCATGGTCGGCTCGTTGGCGCTGGCGAAGACGTCGCCGGGCGCGCCCTGGGTGAGCTGCGCGACGAGGTCGGAGGACCCGCCGAAGCTGAACGACACGCTCACCCCGGGGTGCTGCTGCTCGAACTCCTGGCCCAGCTGGGTGAAGCTCGTGTTGAGCGAGGCGGCCGCGAAGACCGTCAGCGTCTGGTCCCCGCCCGCGGTGCCGTCGGCGGCCTGGCCGGAGCCGCCGCAGGCGACGAGGAGCGGCAGCGCGAGGCACGCGAGGACACAGCGGGATCTCACGGGGTTCCGTCCACCGCGCGGGGCGTGCCGACGATGACGGTGGTGGCCTTGACGACCGCGACGGCCAACGACCCCGGAGCCAGCCCGAGCGCCTCCACGGAGCGCGTGCTCATGAGGGACACGACGGTGAACGGACCGCACTGCATCTCGACCTCGGCCATGACCTTGTCGCAGGTCACGGCGGTGACCAACCCGGTGAAGCGGTTGCGCGCCGAGGTGCCCCCCGACAGCACCTCGGGCGGGCCCGCGCCGCGATCGCGCGCGAAGGCGGCCAGCGCGGCGCCGTCGACCGCGAGGCGCCCGGCGTCATCGCGCGTGGTCGGCAGGTCGCCGTGGTCGAGCCAGCGGCGCATGGTGTCGTCACTGACACCCAGCAGCGCCGCCGCCTCCTTCACCCGATAGGTCGTGGCCATGCCGTGAATATTCCGCATGTGCGACTCTTTGTCGAGTCGATCAGCCGCATCTGCGACACATTGACCGACACACCGGAGCGTTCCCGGCGCACGAACCCGTCAGCGGTACGCCGGTTCTCCCGTCAGCGCCTGCCCGATCATCAGCATGTGCATCTCGGGGGTGCCCTCGTACGTCAGCACCGACTCCAGGTTGTTCATGTGCCGGATCACCGGGTACTCCAGCGAGATGCCGTTCGCGCCGAGGATCGTGCGCGCCGTGCGGCAGATCTCCAGCGCCTTCGTCACGTTGTTGAGCTTGCCGATGCTCACCTGGTCGGGGCGCAGCCCGACCGAGTCCTTGCGGCGCCCCAGGTGCAGAGCGAGCAGCGTACCGAGCGTCAGCTCGGTGCTCATCTGCGCGAGCTTGGCCTGGGTGAGCTGGAACCCCGCGAGCGGCCGGCCGAACTGGGTGCGTTGCGTCGAGTACTCCAGGGCCGCGGAGAACGCCGACCGGGCCGCCCCCATCGAGCCCCAGACGATGCCGTACCGGGCCTCGTTGAGGCAGCTGAGCGGGCCCTTGAGCCCGCGCACCTCCGGCAGCACCGCCTCCGCCGGTAGCCGCACGCCGTCGAGCACGAGTTCGCTGGTCACCGACGCGCGCAAGCTCATCTTGTGCTTGATGAGTGGTGCAGAGAAACCGGCGGAGTCGGTGGGCACGACGAACCCGCGGATGCCCCCGTTCTCCTCGCCCGCGTTGGCCCAGACGATTGCTACATCGGCGACCGACCCGTTGGTGATCCACATCTTGCGGCCGTCGAGCACCCAGTCGTCGCCGTCGCGGCGAGCGCGGGTGCGCATCGACGCCGGGTCGGAGCCGTGATCGGGCTCGGTGAGGCCGAAGCACCCGATCGCCTCGCCGGTCGCCATCCGCGGCAGCCACTCCTGCTTGTGCTCCTCGCTGCCGAACCGCCAGATCGCGAACATCGCCAGCGACCCCTGCACCGACACCAGCGAGCGGATGCCGGAGTCGGAGGCCTCCAGCTCCAGGCAGGCCAGCCCGTAGTCGACGGCGCTCATGCCCGCGCAGCCGTACCCGTCCAGGTGCATGCCGAGCAGGCCGACCTCGCCGAGGGTGCGCGCCAATTCGCGCACCTGCGGCAGTTCCCCGCGCTCGAACCACTCGGCGACGTGCGGGTCGATCTCCTTGTCGCACACCGCCCGCACCGCCTCACGCACCGCGAGCTCCTCCTCGCTGAGCTGGTCGTCGATGTCGGCGAGGTCGAGCGGGTGAATTCTCCTGGGCGCCTGCGGGTGGCTCACTGCCGGTCTCCTGGGTCTCGTGGGTCTCGTGGGTCTCGTGGGTTCGTCGGGTCTCGTGGCGGGCGATCTGCACCCCACGCTAGGCCGCGAGCCGCCTCCGCGTCTGCCGAGCCGACACCGCGCGCACCCCGAGCCCGACAGGCGGCCGCGACTCGTGCCGCGACAAACTCTGTGCCCGGAGGCGGATCCGCACGCCGCGACCAGCCAATAGCATCCGTGATAAAACCGGCATCCCACCCGGGCTCCCGAGCTTTCCCGGGTGTGGGCGACTTACAGTGAGGCGGTGGCCGATTCGATGGACTTCGACACGGCAGGTGGCTCCCCGACGCCCGAGGCGTTTCTGTCCGCCGTGCGCCCCGTTCTCGACTTCATCGACACCTCGCGCACGGCCTGCGTCGTCGCGCTGGGCCAGTTTCTCGACCTGCGGTCCGCGCCGGCCGTGGGGCCCGACGACCTCGCGCAACTCATGCTCGGCGCGTTCGAGGCCGGCGACGTGCCGATCGGACCGCTCGCCTACACCAGCACGACCCCGACGGTCGCCTGCAGCGAGGATGGCGGCAGCCTGAGCGCCTACACCGAGCGATCCCCCGGCGAGATCGACGTTCTCGAAGCCCTGCGCCTGGAGCCCCGGCGGGTCGTGGTCGCCGGCGCCCGCTACGGCTGGCTGCCCGGCGTGCCGCGCACCCCCTCCCACGTCATGCTCTGCGACCTGGAGGCGATCCTCATCGAGGTGCAGGTGTACCTGCACCGGCGCGCCGAACGCCTGAACTACCGCGGCCGGGCGCGCGTGACGGTCGGCGTGCACACCGATCTGCCACAGGGCGTGACCCTAAGGCGGCTCGACGAGGAGACCGGCGAACTCCACCCTGACGGCCTGCGCACCCGCCGGTTCTGGCCGTTGAGTACCGAATTCGCCCTCATCGACCCCCCGCAGCGCACCCGGCGCCGGTCGTATCGGCTGGCCACCCGGGCCGCTCGCGCCTTCGGTGCCTCGGCTCCCCAGTTGCTCGCCGATCCCGACGGGCTACGCAGCGACGACCTGCCGCTGCTCGCCCGCTGAGCCGCCCTCGGCCGGCGACCCGAGCCGCACGCACGCGCCCCGATCCGCGCCACGACCCGCGCCCGATCCCCGCGCTCCCGGGCATCGCACCGACTCCGGTGTCATCATTCGACGTGGGCTCATGCCGTGACGTACGCCGCACCCGCTTTTGGTGCGCGAACGCTCATAACTGACCCACATGCCCTCGTGCGGACTGCAAGCTGGTCCGGTTCGCACGATCTGCGAACGATCTGCGAACCCTGACAAGGAGGTCTCGTGTTCCTCACCGCTTCGGTCCCCACGGCCGTCACCCTGGCCACCGGGCTCCGCCTGGCCGACGAGCCGGTGGAGCCGGCCTACTCGGCGCCGGTGCTGCTGCTCATCGCGCTCGCAGCCGTGCTCGTGCTGCTGTTCCTCATCATCAAGCTGAAGATGCACGCCTTCGTGGCGCTCGTGCTCGTCTCGCTCATCACCGCGCTGGCCACCCGCATCCCGTTCGGCGACGTCGTGCCGACGCTGCTCGACGGATTCGGCACCACCCTGGCCAGCGTCGCCCTGCTCGTCGGGCTCGGCGCGATGATCGGCCGGCTGCTCGAGGTCAGCGGCGGCGCGCAGGTGCTCGCCGACACGCTGATCCGTCGCTTCGGGGAGCACCGGGCGCCGCTGGCCCTCGGCGTCGCGAGCCTGCTGTTCGGCTTCCCGATCTTCTTCGACGCAGGCCTGGTCGTCATGCTGCCGATCATCTTCAGCGTCGCCCGGCGCCTCGGCGGCTCGGTGCTCACGTACGCGCTTCCCGCCGCGGGGGCGTTCGCGGTGATGCACGCGTTCGTGCCGCCGCACCCGGGCCCGGTCGCCGCCGGTGAGCTGCTCGGCGCCGACCTCGGCCTGCTGCTCATCGTCGGTCTCGTCATCGCGATCCCCACGTGGTACCTCGGCGGCTACCTCTTCGGCACGTTCACCGGCCGCCGCTTCGACCTGCCGGTGCCCGACTCCCTCGGCGAGCAGACCAGCCACGAGCCGGGTCGGCTGCCCTCGTTCGGCACCGTGCTGTTCATCCTGCTGCTGCCGCTCGTGCTGATCTTCATGGACACCGGCCTGAACACCCTCGGCACGGCCGGCGCCGTCGATCCCGACGCGACGTGGGTGAACGGCCTGCGGATGGTCGGCAAGACCCCGATCGCGCTGCTCATCACCGTGCTCGTCGCGAGCGTGCTGCTGGCCGGCGGCCGCAGCCGCGCGCGGATCGAGACGATCCTCAACGACGCGCTCGGCCCGGTCTGCGCGATCATCCTCGTCACCGGCGCGGGCGGCATGTTCGGCGGCGTGCTGCGGGCCAGCGGCATCGGCGAGGCGCTCGCGGGCAGCCTCGAGCAGACCGGCCTGCCGGTCATCGTCGCGGCCTTCGTCGTGTCGACCGCGCTGCGTGTGGCGCAGGGCTCGGCCACCGTCGCGCTGACGACGACCGCCGGCCTCATGGCGCCGACCGTCGCCGCCACCAGCGGGCTCTCGGCCCTCGACCTGTGCCTCATCGTCATCGCGATCGCCTGCGGCGCCACCGTGCTCAGCCACGTCAACGACTCCGGGTTCTGGCTCGTCGGCCGCTTCCTCGGCATGGACGAGAAGACGACCCTGAAGACGTGGACCGTCATGGAGACGATCCTCGGCACCGTCGGCTTCATCTTCGCGTTCGTGCTGAGCCTGGTGTTCTAGCGCGGGGCGCCGGGCCGCCCCCGATGTGCGCCCGGCTCGCGGGCCCTGCGATCGTGTCGATGGGACCGACACACGCGTGGGGCTCGGCGAGCCCACACCGAGAGGACAGGGGGACGGATGCCACACGCACCAGCACCCAGGACCCGGCGCGCCGCCCGCGTCGCTGCGGTGATCGCGGGGTGCGCGGCGCTGCTGTATTCGGCGTGGGTGCTGGCGCCGTGGCTGAACCCCGAGCACGACGCGGCCTCGGCCTACGTCAGCGAATTGGCCGCCGGCGACCCAGCCGTTCGGCCGGTTGTTCCGCGGCTTCGACGCCGCGGCGGGGCTGGCGCTCGCGGTCGCCGCGGGCGTGCTCGTGGCGCGGGACCGCGGCGGGCTGCGGCAGCGGCTGCGGCGCAACGGGCCGTTCGTCATGCTCGCGCTGTTCGGGCTGGCCACGGTGGCGGACGCGTTGCTGCCGATGAGTTGCGCCCCGACCGGCGATCCGCGGTGCGCGTTGGAGGAGCGTCTCGGCCTGCTGCCATGGACCCACCAACTGCACACCGTGAGCAGCAGCCTCGCGGGGATGTTCGCGCTCGTGGCGCTGGGCTGGTCGCTGCTGCGCGTGTGGCGCCGGCACCGTCGCGGCGAGCAGGAGTCCGGACCGCTGCCGCTGCTCATCGCAGGCATCGCACTCGCACTGGTGCACACCGTCGCACTGGCCTACACGCTGCTCGAGGTCGCCCGGCTGGGCGTGGGCGGACTCGGTGCGGCCCAACGCATCTCGCTCGCGGCGCTGGCGCTGTGGTGGGTGCTGCTGTTCCTGTCGTGGCGCCGGGGCGCGGCCCTGTCGACATGACGACCATCCGTCGCGGCCGGGTGCATCGCCTGCGCGGGGCCGATGTGCACGTGCTCGACGAGGGAGCCGGGCCGGTCGTCTTGTGCCTGTCCGGCGTGGCCGGCGCCTGGTACGACTGGCAGCCGCTGGCCGACCGACTCCTGCCCGGGCATCGGGTCGTGCGGCCCGACCGCCCGGGAGCCGGGTTGTCCGGGCCGCCCGGCGACGTCCTGCGCGCAGCCACCGAGGCCGACCGGCTCGCCGACCTCGTCACGTCGATCGGAGCCGGGCCGGTCACCGTCGTCGCGCACAGCCTCGGCGCCCCGATCGGGGAGGTGTTCGCGCGCCGCCACCCCGGCCTGGTCGCCGCGCTCGTGCTCGTCGACGGTTCGATCGAGGAGGAGCTCTCGGGACGGCCCGCGGCGCAGGCCGCCGCCCTCGCCGGTCGGGCACGCCGGCTCGCGGCCCTGTCGGGAGCCCGGGTCTGGGCGCCGTGGGCGCGGACGGTCGTCGACGCCCACACCGGCGGCGGAAGCTCGGTCGCGTCGGCGACGCTGCGAGCGCTGGCCCGGGCCGTGTACGGCCGCGCCGAGGTGGTGGCCGGGATCGCGACCGAGCTGGCCGGCTACCGGCCGGTGGTCGACGAGGCGTTGACGGCGCGGGCCGTAGCGCCCCTGGCCGCCCCGGTGACGGTCGTCGTGGCGCAGCGCTCGACCGGCTCCCCCGGGCGGTGGGTGCGCCGGCAGCTGGCGTTCGCCGAGCGACTGCGCGCCGACGGGGTGCCGGTGCGCGTCGAGATCCTCCGCGGCTGCGGGCATCTCGTCATGCTCGAACGCCCCGACGCGCTGGCCGCGCTGGTCGCGGCCGCGGTGCCGCGGGGCGCTGCGACTCAGGCGCGGCGGGAGGCTGCGAGCCGCTCGACGCCGGCCAGCAGGTCGGCCTCCGAGGGCACGGCGACGTAGCTGAGACGCAGGTGCGGCGCGGTGCTGGCGCTGGCGTAGAAGTTGTCGCCGGGGGTGAGCGCGACCCCGTGCCGCAGGGCGGCGGTCGCGACGGCGCGCGCGCTCTCGTGCCCGGGCAGGGCGAGCCACAGGTGGTAGCCACCGGTGGGCCGGGTGGGCAGGTCGAGGTCCCCGAGCTGCCGGACCAGCGCCCCGGTGGCGAGTTCGCGGCGGCGCCGCAGCGCCTCGGCGAGCGTGCGCTGGGCGCGGCGGAAACCGGCTCCGGTGACGACCTCGAGGGCGGTGTACTGCAAGGTGGCGGGCACGAACATCGTCTCGACGACATGGGCGGCGCGCAGCCGCGCCATCACCGGGCCGCGGGCCGCGAGGGCGGCGACCCGCAGGTTGGGTGAGGTGATCTTGGTGAGCGAGCGGATGTGCACGACGGCGCCGCGGCGGTCGTCCTCGACGAGCGGTGCCGGCAGGGGCCCGGCGTCGGCGTGGGCCATGTGCCGGGCGAAGTCGTCCTCGACGACGAAGGCGCCGTGTCGGGCGGCGAGGTCGAGCAGGTCGCGGCGGCGCTCGCGACTCAGGGTGGCGCCGGTCGGGTTCTGCCACAGCGGCTGCACGACGACGAGACGGGCGCCGGTCTGCGTCAGGGCCCGCTCGACGTCGTCGGCGCGGATGCCCTCGCCGTCGAGGGAGACGGGGATGACCCGCAGGCCGGCGGCGCGTGCGGCCGCGAGGGTGCCCGGGTAGCTGGGCGCCTCGATGACGACGGGGTCGTCGGGCCGGCCGATGGCCCGCAGCGCGAGCGAGAGCGCGGACTGGCCGCCGGCGGTGACGAGTACGTCGTGGCGGGCCAGACCGGCTCCGATATCGGTGGCGAACCAGTCGCGTAGCTCGGGCAGCCCGGCGGCGTCGGGGCGCGCCCACGCCTGCGGGCGACGCCCCGCGCGCGCCAGGGCGGTGGCGAGCGCGTCGGCGGGCTGCAGGCCGGGGTGCAGGTAGCCGCCGTTGAGGTCGATGACGTCGGGCCCGTAGCCGGTGACGGTGGCGGTGAGGGCACCGGCGTCGATGTCGCGCGCCGAGCCGCCGGCGCCGACGGCGGGGGTGAGGTCGAGGGCGGACTGCTGCCAGGAGGTGTCGAGCTCCTCCCGCACGGAACGGGCCGAACTGCGGAAACTCCCCGCCCCGGGCCGGGATTCGATGAGGCCCTGGCGACCCAGCTCGGACAGCGCACGGGAGACGGTGGTGGCGCTCACGCCGAACCTCGCGACGAGTGTCCGGTGCGTGGGGATGCGCGCCCCGGGTGGCATCGGCTCGATCTCGCGGGTGAGCGCGCGAACCAGCCCGGTCCAACTGCTATCCTCATTCATGAGTAGCAACGATAGCGCTATCGTGCAGACCGCGGTACCGCCACTGACGACCGGCACAGTCCTCGCCGCCCTCGGCGTCGCGAGTTTCTCGTTCAGCTTCCCCGCCACGGTGTGGGCGCTCGACGGCTTCGGCCCGTGGAGCGCACCGGGCTGCGCGGCACGATCGCGGCTCTCATCGCGGCGGCCGCGCTGCTGGCGACGCGCTCGGCACTGCCCCGGCGCGAGGACTGGCCGGCGCTGGCCGTCGTCGGGATCGGCTGCGGCATCGGCTTTCCGCTGCTGACGACGCTGGCGCTGCAGACCTCCTCGACAGCGCACTCAGCGGTGGTCATCGGGGCGCTGCCGATGGCGACGGCGACGATCGCGGCCCTCCGCACGGGCCGCCACCCCTCCCCTGCGTTCTGGCTGGCGGCGGGCGCGGGGGCGGCGATCGTCATCACGTTCGCGCTGAGCCAGAACCACGGCCGCCCGACGGTCGCCGACCTGTTCCTGCTCGCGGCGCTGCTGCTGTGCGCGGCGGGCTACGCCGAAGGCGGCCGGGTGTCGCGGCACCTGCCGGGTTGGCAGGTCATCGGCCGGGGCGTGCTACTGGCGGCCCCGATCAACGTCGTCGTCACCGCGGTCGCCCTCGGCGCGGAGCCGGTGGCGCTGACGGGGCAGGCGGTCGTGGGCCTGGCCTACATCGCGGCGATCTCGCAGTTCGGCGGCTTCGTCGTGTGGTACCGCGGGATGGGTCTCATCGGGGTCAGCCGGGCCAGCCAACTGCAGCTCGCGCAGCCGCTGCTCACGCTCGTGTGGGGCGGTGTTGCTGCTCGGCGAGAGCCTCAGCCCGGCCGTGCCGCTCACGGCGGCCGCGGTGTTGGCGTGCATCGTCGTCACCCAGCGGGCCCGCGTCGAGTAGCGCAACCGACTCCCCGGCCGGCTCTGGACGCCTACTTCTTCCCGTGGTCGTAGAGGTCGCCGTACCTGGTTTCGATCCACAGGACGTAGAACGTGTCCCCCGCCTTGAACCCGGCGAACGGCAGGTTCGCGTCGTGCCGGAACACCATGTATTTGTCCTCTGTGAGCGCCTCAGGAGGAGTCGGCTTGAACTGACTCCGGGGCAGCATCTCGTAGCCGAGACCATGCTTCGTGTGAAGGCCGAGTTCCGTCCACGTGAACCCGCACCTCTTTGCCCACTTGATGAGGAACTCAGAGCGTTGGCGCTCGCTCATCTCGTCCACGCCGAAGCGGGGCTGTATGTGCCGGAAGGACAGGAGCAGGTGCCCGTCGTCCTCGGGCACCTTGGGGACCGATAGTTCCTGATCGGTGGCCTTGGGAGGCTGTCCCCGGCGCTTCCCCTTCGCCATCAGGCAGCGGCGAAAAACTCACGCATGGCGTCCTGCGGAATGACCAGATACGTCTTGTCATGCTCGAAGGTGGACTTCCAGGGAGCCTCGCGGTGGGTGCGGTTGCGCAGCGCCCACGCTTCGTATTTGCCGTACGTGTTCCACACCCGAATGAGGTCGTCCTCGACATCGCGGAAATCGTCCCAGTCGAAGTCCGCGTCCAGCACATCCTCGACGTCGATGGGACCGTTCCCGAACCTCTTCAGGTCGTGGTAGACGGAGCGGACGACGGGACCGTGCGCCCACGCCTCGATGTCGTCATCGAACAGCGGCATCCCGTGCGCGCCAAGGTGATGACCCTGGGCGTAGTAGAGCAACTTCTGCAACTTCAAGTTGCTGGGTGTCGCCTCGTTCTGATCGCCCCAGGCGAGGAACCAGTCGGCAACCTGTCGTGCCGTGTGCTTCGTCATGTCATCCACCTCCGTCGCGAGGGAGCAGCCGCCTCCGACATGGCAAGTATGCCTCGCGGGCGCACGCGTCGGCAGACGCCGCGTAAGTCACCGCGCATCCGGCAGCAGGAGGAGGTGCCGGTTCCGCTCTGGGGGTCACATGTCCATGACATCTCAGGCAGGAGCTGGCGAGGGGACTCGAACCCCTAACCACCTGTTTACAAGACAGGTGCGCTACCGATTGCGCCACGCCAGCGCGCATCTCACGCCGCACAGGGCGCGAGACACGGTTGTGATGGTAACCCGAGCGCGGCGACGGGCCCGGACCCGCTGGTGCGGTGTCCGGGCCCGTCGGCGATGGGCAGTGGTGCGGTTCAGGCGAACACCACGCCCCGTCGGATCAGATCAGACCAGGGCCTTGGCCTTCGCCAGCTTGGCGCTGGAGAAGAAGCTCAGGCCGCTGCGCTTGAGGCCGAGGTAGCTCTCGGTCTTGCGCACGGTCTCCGGGCCGATGATGCCGTCGACGCGGGCGCCGACCTTGCGCTGCAAGGCGCGCACCTGGCTGGCGGCCATGACGCGGCTGCTGCGGCTGCTGTGGGAGACGCGCTCCGAGCCGCGGGAGGCCGACACGCTGCCGCCGGAAGCGGAGCCGCCGTTGGAGCGGTTGAGGCCGGCCTTCTTGCTGCAGACCGGCCAGGCACCCGGGCCCTGCATGCGGAGCAGGTTCTTGGCGGCGGCGATCTGCTGGGACTTCGACGCCTTGTGCGGCATGCTCGCGTAACGCGTGCCGCCGGCGGCGCGCCAGCTGCTGGCGGAGAACTGCAGGCCGCCGTGGTAACCGTTGCCGGTCGAGATCTTCCAGTTGCCACCGCTCTCGCAGGCGGCGACGCGGTCCCAGACGTCCGACGGAGCCGCGGAGGCGGACGGGGCGGCTGCCACGCCACCGGCCAGAGCCACGCCGCCGACGACGGCAGCGCCGGCCATGCGGGTGAGCAGGGTGGACTTGCGGGCAGCAGAATGCTTAGCGACAGTGCGCATGAGTGTAAGGGGTTCCTCTCCTGACGAGCGCCGATGGGGTTAGCTGTCGGGTTCGGGCGTCAGGTGCCCGGCCGGCTCGCGCCGACTTCACCCCGAGACCGCCGTGCGGTCGATGGGGCCTTCAATGGCCCCCGTGGGTCCCCCACCTCCGTCTGCCCGGACTGTCCGGCGAGGTGCCCGGCGACGGAGTTAGGCGCTAGGGCACGCATGCTGATGGTTGGCGAAATGTGCAGTTGTCCAGCCGGCCCCCGAGGACAGGCTGTGTTTCCCTGTCGGCCAACTTCGAGCGACTGTAGGGCACGCCAACCAGCCTGAGCAAAGTTTGGCCTCATTTCCGTATCGATCAGGTCACGGTGGAGGAATCTTCCGTCCGGGAATCGGTCGTCTACCAGGCCATCTGGACGATCGACCAATCGAATGTGGAGTACGTCACACTCGTCAAGCGGTGCTTGGTTACCAAGACCTCGCCGGTCAGCGCGGGACCTCGCCGCCTCAGCCAGTCTTCAGTTGGCACAGCGTGATCCATCTTTTGGCGAACACCCGTCTCCCGAATGCCCTACGCACGAGGGGCCGCAGACGGAGTCGGCTCCCCCGGTAACTCGCGGGTTGTCAGCGGGAACCCGGGCGTGGACACAGACGAAAGCGGGCGGGATCGGGCAGCCGATCGGGCGCCGCTCAGCCGGGTCTCACGACGAGTTCACACGGGCGTGATATCCCGGGCCACCCGGGGTGTCCGTGAGGAGACCGAGCCGGGCCCGAGGGGGCCGCGCGCCGCGCTCGGCGGTGCGGTTGTAGCCGCGACGCCGAGCTGCGAGCGCAACGCCCAGCATGTGGATAGGCCGGCAGAGTCACGAGAGGTCCGTGCCGGCGTCGCGCCGGCCGGATGGGCTCAGAACGGGCCGAGGAGACCGCGCACGAACGACTCCGCGATCGGGAACCAGTCCGGCTGCACGCCGCTGGCCTGGCTGCGCACCGCGAAGTAGGCCCCGACGAGCAGCAGCGCCACGGTCACGACGAGCGCGCCCGCGCGACCCAGCGTCAGGGCCCGCATCGTGCGCCGCGACCCCCGCCGCAGGGACGACCCCGCCGGGCCCCACCAGCCCACGAGCACACCCGCGGCGAGCCCGATCGCCAGCACCGGCTCCGACTCCAGCGACATCTGACGCCCCGTCGAGCCCGTGAGCAGCGCCGCCGCGCCGACGGCCGCCCCCGCGGCCACCACCCCGGAGACGATGACGACCATCACCGTCGTGAGGATCGCCGGGATCGCGCGCACCGGCGAACCGAGCACCGCCAGCGGCACGTCCGAGCGCCGCGACCCGCGTTCGGCCACGCCCGCCGCGATCGCCATCGCCGCCGAGTCGACGGTGCGGGCCACCACCGACCACGCCGCCGCGATCAGCACCGCGATCACCGGGTAGCACATCGCCAGCCCGGCCAGCGCCGCCAGCAGCGCCACCAGCGGCAGCTGCACCCCGTGCCGCAGCCGCGGGCCCGTTCTCGGCCGCCCCTCAGGCTCGCCGTACCCGCCCGGGCCACGCGACCCCGCGGGGTCGACGCGAGCCGGGTACCCGTAGCCGCCCGGAGAGCTGCCCGGCGCGTAGCCGGAGCCCGAGTCGTAGCCCTGCGGCGGAGCCGACGGCTGCTGTCGCTGCCAGAACCGCGGCCGTTCGTCGGGCGTCTGCGGACGCGCCGGCGCGTATCCCGGCGACTGAGCGCGGAATCCGGCGTACGCCTGCGGCTCCC
>NZ_BCNQ01000131.1 GCF_001515525.1 Piscicoccus intestinalis NBRC 104926
GGGGCGGTGAGCACGTACGCGCGCATCGGCAGCCGCGTGGAGACCCCGAGGCCGAGCGTCGTCTGGCCCTCGAACGAGCCGGCCCAGGCCACCTGCCGCAGCGCGCCGAAGCCGCGGGTCGGCACGACCTCGGCCCGGTCGCGCGGTACGTACGTCGAGCGCCACTGGTCGTCGTGCGACGGCGCGCCGACGATGACCTCGATCGCGGCCCGCCCCCGTAGCCGCACCCGCTGTCCGCTGCCGTCCTCGTGCACGGCCGGCACGTACCGCACGCTGTAGCCGCCGGCTCCGAGCGCGGCGTTGACGTCGATGACGAGCCGGTCGAAGCACGCGTGCCGCCCGGCCCGCACGCCCTCGATGTGGCTCTCCGACAGCTCCACCGGCAGGGTGCCCTTCGCGCCGGTGCCCCATCGGGTGTCACACCGGAGCGGCGCAGCCTGGGCCGTCGCAGCCTGGGTCGCCGCGGCCTGGGTCGCCGCGGCCTGGGTCGTCCCGGACGAGCCGGTGGCCGCCCACACGCCCCCGCCGGACCCGAGAATCGCCGCCGCAGCCGCGAGCCCGACCAGCGCGCGTCGAACAGAACTCATGTGATCCCCCTTGATCACGCCGGGCTCGCCGCCCGGCGACCGGTCCGCGCCGCCCCCGGTACCCCGCGACGCGGTGTATCCCCTCGTCATACGCTCCCCGCCAGGCGCGCGTCCAGGGCGGGCGTGGTCACGAATCGGTACCGGATCCGAACGTCCGTATACAAGCCGACGCGGCGAACCGGCTCCGGGCGCAGCGGGTTTCGGCGAGACACCGGCTCCCGGCAACCCTTCCGCTCGGTCAGTGTCTACGGTTCGCGCACTCGGCCCTTAGGCTTACACCCGCGGGACTCGTGGGGACCGGCAACGGGCGGTCTCGGATCGTCAGGGAACGAACATATGGGGGTGCCCGTGCGGGCTCGAATGCTGGTCGGAATCTCGACCGTGATGTTGGTGGCGGCGTGCGGCACAGGCGCGCCCGCCGGATCGGAGCAGGCGCAGACCTCGGGACAGGCCGCGGGACAGTCCGCGACGCAGTCGGCGAGCAGCGCGTCGCCCTCGGTCGAGATCGTGCCCAAGCGCACCGACATCGTCTACGCCGACGACGGCATGGACGAGCACAAGCTCGACCTGTACATGCCCAACGCCGACACCGACAAGGGCGCGGGCCCGTTCCCGACCGTCGTGTTCGTGCACGGAGGCGGTTGGGCCGGCGGCGACAAGGCCGACATCAACAACGAAGAGATCCAGATGAACCAGCTGCGCGACGTGCTGCTGGAGCACGGCTACGCGATCGCCAGCGTCAACTACCGGCTCATGCCGAACGGCACGTTCCCGGAGCCGATGCAGGACGTCGCCGCCGCGGTTCGCTACCTGAAGAAGAACGCCGGCCAGTACGGCCTCGACGCGCAGCGCTTCGCCATGCTCGGCGACTCCGCCGGTGGGCACCTCGCGACGATGGTCGGCATGACGCCCGACAACAAGGAGCTGCAGGGCACGATCGGCGTCACCGACACCGACACCAAGGTCGACGCCATCGTCGACTACTACGCGCTCTACGACCTCACCAAGCGCACCGAGGACCAGCAGAACGGGCCGTGCCAGCGGGCCAAGCCGGGCGCGGAGTCGTCGCACGGCCAGCTCATCGGCGCCGACCCGGACACCCCCGACGGGGAGAAGGTCGCGGCCAAGGCCAGCCCGATCACCTACGTCAACGCGAACACCCCGCCGGTGCTCATGTTCCACGGCACGCAGGACTGCACGACGCCGCTGCCGCAGGCGCAGCGCTTCGAGGCCGCGCTCAAGGCCGCCGGCGTGCCGAACGAGCTGACGGTCGTCGACGGCGCCGAGCACGCGGCGCCGGCGTTCTTCGAGTCCCAGGAGAACAAGGACCAGCTCATCCGCTTCCTCGACACCCACGTCAAGGACTGACCACCCTCGCTGAGAACTGCGTGCGGTGGTCGAAACTGCGGTTCATGCCGCAGTCCTCACCGTGACACGCAGTTTTAACGGTCGTTGTCGCTTGTTGCGGGGCGCTGTCGGGAACGGTGATTCACAGGGCGCGGCGAAGGTCGAGTCCGAGCACGAGTTGGAGGGCCTCGTCCACGGCGTCGAGTTCCGCCCGGCTCACGTGGCCGACGCGCGTGCCCAATCGGCCGGTATCGACGGCGCGCAGCTGTTCGATCAGAACGCAGGTGGAGGCGCCGCCAGCGGTGATACGGGGGCGGAAGACCCGTTCGGGCGCCCGACTCGAGGTCGGGGCCACGATGATCGTGGAGAGCGCGAGATCCTCGGATTGAAGGACGACCCCGAGGCGGCGGCCGCGCTGTTCGTGGCCGCGCGCCCGTGGGTCGTGCGGGAGTTCGTAGACGTCACCACGCAGAAACATCGGCCCACTCGTTCATGACCTGGCGCATCGCGGCGCGATCGTCGGAATCGTTCATCGCCCTGAGCGCGTCGGCGCGCATTCGCTCGCGCCGCCGCAGTTGAGCGGATTCGAGCAACGCCCGACGGACCGCGTCCGACACCGTGGTGCCGTCGGCTGTGAGTTCGGCGAGGGCCGCCTCGGCCTCACCCTGGATGCGTACGTTCACGAGCCCCATGCTGGCAGGGTACGCGTCTGTCTTACAGATGTCTTACGCGTCGGGTGTGGATGACGGGTGAGCGCCCAATCGGCCTGTGGACAGCGGCGGTCGTCGTATCGGCTCAGCGCGCGAGCCCCGGGCGACCTACCGTGGTGCGATGACCGCCTACGACCTCACGCAGCGGTACCGCGTCGACGGCCCGCCGGCGCTCCTGACCGGAGTGCAGGCGATCGCGCGGTTCCTCGCCGAGCAGCGCGCCCTCGACGCACGGCACGGCCGCGACGTCGCCCTCTTCGTCAGCGGCTACCAGGGCAGCCCCCTCGGCGGCCTCGACCGACTCCTCGCCTCGGAGCCGGACCTGTTGGCCGACAACGTGATTCACCTGCGGCCCGCGGTCAACGAGGAACTCGCGGCCACCGCCGTCTGGGGCAGCCAGTCCGAGCTGCCGACCGGCACGCGCACCCACGACGGCGTCGTCGGCGTCTGGTACGGCAAGGCGCCCGGCGTCGACCGCGCCACCGATGCGCTGCGGCACCTGACGATGTACGGCGTCAACCCCGCCGGCGGGGTCGTGCTCCTCGCCGGCGACGACCCGGCCGCCAAGTCGTCGACGGTGCCCGCCGTCAGCGAACGCACCCTGTCCGCCATCGGCGTGCCGGTGCTGTTCCCGCGCAACGCGGCCGAGGTCGTCACCTACGGGCTGCACGCCGTCGCGATGAGCCGGGCCACCGGCTCCCCGGTGGCCTTGAAGATCGTCGCCGACGTCGCCGACGGTGCCTGGGTGGTCGGCGACGACGCCCGCGTCGAGCCCGTCACGCCGACGATCACCTGGGAGGGCGCGCCGTGGGCGTTCCGCCAGAGCCCGCCGCTCGTCGGCAGCGCCCGGATCGTCGCCGTCGAGGCGCAGCTGTTCGGCCCGCGCGCCGCGATGGTGCACGCCTACGCCGTGGCCAACCGCCTCGACGAGGTCACCGTGGAGCCGGGCCGGACCGCCTCCCGGGGGATCGTCGCGACCGGGCCCGCATACGACTCGACGATGCAGGCGCTGCTCGACCTCGGCGCCGACGAGAGCGCGCTGGCCGAGCGCGGGGTGCGGGTGCTGAAGGTCGGCATGATCACGCCCCTGGAGCCGAAGGCGGTGCGCGAGTTCGCGAACGGCCTGGAGGAGATCCTCGTCGTCGAGGACAAGACCTCGTTTCTGCAGACCCAGGTGCGCGACGTGCTCTACGACACGCCCGGCGCCCCGCGCGTCATCGGCAAGACCGACGCCGACGGCGCCCCGCTCGTGCCCGCCGACGGCGAGCTGACCCCCGGGCGGCTGCACGCCCCGCTGCGGCGGGTTTTCGGCGCCCACCTGGCGCTGAATTCGCCTCCGGCGCAACGAACTCCGTTGCCGTTGACGCCCGTGGCCCGGGCTCCGTACTTCTGCTCCGGGTGCCCGCACAACCGCTCGTCCGCGGTGCCCGAGGGGTCCCTGGCGGCCGGCGGCATCGGCTGCCACACCCTCGTGACGACCTCGCGGCGGACCGACAGCGCGGTCACCGCCTTCACCCAGATGGGCGGCGAGGGCGCCCAGTGGATCGGGCAGGCGCCGTTCACCGACACCAACCACATCTTCCAGAACATCGGCGACGGCACGTACTTCCACTCCGGCCAGCTCGGCGTGCAGGCGTGCGTCGCGGCCGGGGTCAACATCACGTTCAAGCTGCTGCACAACGACGTCGTCGCGATGACCGGCGCGCAGGCTCCCCAGGGCGCGATCGGGTTGCCCGAGCTCACCCGCAAGCTGGCCGCCGAGGGCGTCGCTCGCACCATCGTCGTCAGCGACGAACCGTCTCGCCACGACCGTCGGGCCATGGCGCCGCACACTGTTGTGTGGCATCGCGACCGGATGGACGAGGCGCAGCGGCTTCTGCGCGACACGCCCGGTGTCACGGCGCTCATCTACCAACAACACTGTGCGAACGACGTGCGGCGGCACCGGTCGCGCGGCACGATGCCGGCGGCCGCCACCCGTGTCGTCATCAACGAGGACGTCTGCGAGGGCTGCGGCGACTGCGGCGTCAAGAGCAACTGCCTGTCGGTGCAGCCCGTGCCCACCGAGTTCGGCGAGAAGACCCGCATCGACCAGACGACGTGCAACGCCGACTACTCCTGCCTGCTCGGCGACTGCCCCGCCTTCATGACGGTTCCCGCTGCGCCGCAGGGCCGCTCGCGGACGGCGCGGCTGGAGCCCCCGCCGGTGCCCGAGCCCGTCGACGCCGAGCCGGTCGGCACGCAGAGCGTGCTGCTCGCCGGGGTCGGCGGCACCGGCATCGTCACCGTCAACCAGCTGCTCGCCACCGCCGCGCACCTGGCCGGGTACGACGTCGAACTGCTCGACCAGATCGGGCTCTCGCAGAAGGCCGGGCCGGTCGTCGGGCACCTGCGCTTCCGCGCCGACGGTCCGGTGGGGCCCTCGAACCGGCTCACGCCGGGGCGAGCCGACGTCATCCTCGCCTTCGACCTGCTCACCGCCACCGACCCGACGAACCTCGGCTACGGCGACCCCGAGCGCACGGTCGCGATCGCCTCGACGAGCCGCACCCCGACCGGCGCCGAGGTCTACGACCGCACCCTGCGCCAGGCCGACGCGGCCGAGCTGCTCGACCGGCTCGCCACCGCCACCGCCTCCACGCACGCCCTCGACATGCTCGGCGCCGCGTCGACGCTGCTCGGCTCGACGACCGCCGCCAACCTGCTGCTCGTCGGCGCGGCCGTGCAGGCCGGGGCGCTGCGCCTGCCCCCCGAGGCGGTCGAGCAGGCGATCGCGATGAACGGCGTCGCGGTCGAGGCCAATGTCGCGGCCTTCCGGTGGGGCCGCGCCTCGGTCTCCGCACCGGGGGCCTTCGACGCGGCGCTCTCCGGCGGCGAGGAGGAGGACGACGGTCCGGTGGACGCGGAGCGGATCGTCCCGGCCTTGGCTCGCGCGACGTTCGGCGGGGAGACGCGGCGGGTGGCCCGGCTCCGGGCGGTCGACCTCGTGGGCTACCAAGACCTCTCGTGCGCCACCGACTACGTGCGCATCGTGGAGACGGTGTGGCGGGCCGAGCGCGCGGTGACGAGCCGCACCGACCTGTCCGAGGCTGTGGCGCGTTACCTGTACAAGCTCACCGCCTACAAGGACGAGTACGAGGTGGCGCGGCTGCTGGCCCGCCCCGGCGCGCAGCGGTTCGCCCGGCGCGCCGTGCCCGGAGGCGGTGCGCCCACGTTCCGGCTGCACCCGCCGATGCTGCGGGCGCTCGGCATGCGCTCCAAGATCGGCGTGCCGCCGGCGGGACGAGCGGGCTTGCGCGCCCTCGCCGCGATGAAACGCGTGCGCGGCGGCCCGCTCGACCCGTTCGCCCCCGCGCACGTGCGCCGCATGGAGCGTGAGCTGCTGCGGCACTACCGCGCGGTGCTCTACGACCTCGTCGCCGGCCTCGATGCGGACGGCGCGGACGGCTACGAGCGCGCCGTCGCCTTCGCGCGCCTGCCCGACCTCGTGCGCGGCTACGAGGACGTCAAACTCGCAGCCGTGCAGAGGTATTCGCAGGCCGTCGATGACCTCGGGCTGCCGACGCCGGAGGTCGGCGACCAAGCCGGCTCCAGCTGAGGTCGGCCCGGCCCGTCGGGGGAACTGCGGCGACCAGACAAGCGCGCAAACGACCGTGTGCGGGCGGTGCTTAACGAGCCCGACGCGGTAGACGACCCTTGCCTGCGGCCCGACGACCGAGGCGACCTGGCTCAACGTCCGTGAAAACTGCGTGTCGTGGTGAGGACTGCGGCACGAACAGCAGTCCTGACCACGACACGCAGTTTTGAGGGAAGGGGGGTCGTGAGGGGGAAGGCGGGTTGTGAGGGAAGGGGGTGGCGAGGAAGCGGGGTTGGGCGGGAAGGGGGTTGTGCGGGGTGCCGGAGAGTGGGTACTTTGAGGGGTACTTGCGTACCCGAGCATGTCCCAAAGGAGTGTCATGCCCGCCACCCGGCAGCTGCCCAGCGACGAGGCGCTCGAGCTCATCAAGCTCACGCGCGACATCGCGGCCCACGAACTTCGCCCCCGCGCCGCGCAGGACGAGGCCGACGAGCGGTTTCCGCGCGACGCCTTCACGATGCTGGGGCAGGCGGGGCTGCTCGGGCTGCCGTATCCCGAGGAGTTCGGCGGCGGCGCGCAGCCCTACGAGGTGTACCTGCAGTTCATCGAGGAGATCGCCGCCGCCTGGACCTCCGTGGCCGTCGGCGCCAGCGTGCACTCGCTGAGCTGCTTCGCCCTGGCGACCGCCGGCACCGACGAGCAGCGTTCCCAGTGGCTGCCCGACCTGCTCGGCGGCGAGCTGCTCGGCGCCTACTGCCTCTCCGAGGCCCACGCCGGCTCCGACCCGGCCGCCATGACCACCAAGGCCACCCGCGACGGCGACGACTACGTGCTGCACGGCGCCAAGGCCTGGACCACCCACGGCGGGCACGCCGACTTCTACACGGTGATGGCCCGCACGTCGCCCGACCGGGGCGGCATCTCCTGCTTCCTCGTTCCCGCCGACGCCGAGGGCCTGAGCGCCGATCCGCCCGAGCGCAAGATGGGCCTGACCGGCTCCGCGACCGCAACGATGCGCTTCGACTCGGTGCGAATCCCGGCGGAACGCCGCATCGGCGCCGAGGGCGACGGCCTCAAACTCGCCCTCGCCGCACTCGACGCCGGTCGCCTCGGCATCGCGGCGGTCGCCACCGGACTGGCCCAAGCCGCCCTCGACGACGCGCTCGCCTACGCCCGCGACCGGCAGGCCTTCGGCAAGCGCATCATCGACCACCAGGGCCTTGGTTTCGTGCTCGCCGACATGGCCGCCGCCGTCGAGTCCGCCCGCGCCACCTACCTCGCCGCCGCCCGGCGCAAGGACGCCGGCCTGCCCTACACCCGCGAGGCCGCGGTCGCCAAGCTCGTCGCCACCGACAACGCGATGAAGGTGACCACCGACGCCGTGCAGGTCTTCGGCGGCTACGGCTACACCCGCGACTTTCCCGTCGAGCGGTACATGCGCGAAGCCAAGGTCACCCAGATCTTCGAGGGCACCAACCAGATTCAGCGCCTCATCATCGCCCGCCACCTCGACACCGGCCGCGCTGGCGACCTCACCGTCGCCCCCGCCGCAGCCCAGGAGGACTGACCATGCTGACCGAACCGAACGTCGAGAACGCCGACAACGCCGGCGCCAACGTCATCGTCGCCGGGGCCCGCACCCCGATGGGCCGCCTGCTCGGGGCGCTGAAAGACCTGTCCGCCACCGACCTCGGCGGCATCGCCATCAAGGCGGCCCTGCAGCGGGCCGGCGTCGCCGGTGAGCAGGTCGACTACCTGGTCATGGGCCAGGTGCTGCAGGCCGGCGCCGGGCAGAACCCCGCCCGCAGCGCCGGTCTGCGGGCCGGCCTGCCCGGCACGGTGCCGTCGATGACGGTCAACAAGGTCTGCCTCTCGGGCCTGGCCGCGATCGCGACCGCCGACCAGCTGATTCGCGCCGGGCAGGCCACGATCGTCGTCGCCGGGGGCATGGAGTCGATGAGCCGGGCCCCGCACCTGCTGCGCGGCAGCCGCACCGGATTCAAGTACGGCGACACCGCGCTCGTCGACCACATGGCCTACGACGGCCTCTGGGACCAGGCCACCGATCAGGGCATGGGCCAGCTCACCGAGTCGTGGTACGACGCGCACCCGCCGCTGTCCCGGCAGGACCAGGACGAGTTCGCCGCCCGCTCCCACCGCCTCGCGGCCGCCGCCCAGGCGCAGGGCCGCTTCGACGTCGAGATGGTGCCGATCGAGATCCCCGGCCGCAAGGGGGAGTCGGTCACCGTCGCCGCCGACGAGGGCGTGCGCCCGCAGACCGATGCCGCCGCCCTCGCGGCCCTGAAGCCCGCGTTCGGCGCGAACGGCACGATCACGGCCGGCACCGCCTCCCAGATCTCCGACGGTGCCGCGGCCGTCGTCGTCATGCCGCGGGCCACCGCCGAGCAGCTGGGCCTGGACTGGATCGCCGAGATCGGCGCCTACGGCACGGTCGCCGGGCCCGACTCCACGCTGCAGTTGCAGCCCTCGAACGCCATCGCCGCGGCCCTGGCCCGCGAGGGCCGCGCCGCCGACGACCTCGACCTCGTCGAGATCAACGAGGCCTTCGCCGCGATCGCCATCGAGTCGACCCGCGCGCTGGGCATCGACCCCGAGAAGGTCAACGTCGACGGCGGCGCCATCGCCATCGGCCACCCCATCGGCGCCTCCGGGGCCCGCATCGCGCTCCACCTGGCGCTCGAACTGCGCCGTCGCGGAGGCGGTCTCGGCGCGGCGGCCCTGTGCGGCGGCGGCGGCCAGGGCGACGCCCTGCTGCTGCGCGTACCCGCCGGCCACTGACGCACCCACACCACGCGCGCCCGCGCACCGCATTGTCCGAACCCCAGGAGAGCCCGATGACGAGCACCCCCGACCACCCCGGTCCGATCGAGCCGAGTTCGACGGCGGCCCTGCGCGCCGCCCGTGACCAGCTGCGCAGCCTGCGCACGAACTACGACGAGGCGTTCGCCTCGTTCACCTGGCCCGACGTGGGCCCGACCTTCAACTTCGTGCACGACTGGTTCGACAGCTACGCGCGCGGCAGCGACTGGCCGGCGCTCATCATCGTCGAGGAGGACGGCAGCCGCCTGGAACGCACCTTCGACGAGATGGTGACCCGCTCCGAGCAGGTCGCGGCCCACCTGAAGGCGCAGGGCATCGGACGCGGCGACAGCGTGGTCGTCATGCTCGGCAACCAGGTGGAGCTGTGGGAGAGCATGCTCGCGCTCATCCGGCTCGGCGCGGTCATCATGCCGACGACCACGGCGGTCGGCCGCGGCGAGCTCGTCGACCGTCTCGACCGCGGCAACGCCCGGGTCGTCATCTGCAACCCGGCCGACGCCTACAAGTTCGACAACGTGCCCGGCGACTACCTGCGCATCGTCACCGGCAAGGACGAGCCCGCGCCGGGCTGGATCGCGTACGCCGGCGCCGACGGCATCGACCCGCGGGAGGCGCACGAGGCCGTGCCGCACCCGGGCAACGCCAGCACCGAACGGCTCCTGTTGTACTTCACGTCCGGCACAACGAGCCGACCCAAGCTCGTCGAGCACACGCACGTCTCCTACCCGGTCGGGCACCTGTCGACGGTGTACTGGCTCGGCCTGCGGCCCGGCGACGTGCACCTGAACATCTCCAGCCCGGGCTGGGCCAAACACGCCTGGTCGAACTTCTTCTCGCCGTGGCTCGCCGAGGCGACGGTGTTCGTCTACAACTACTCGCGGTTCGACCCGGCCGCGCTGCTGACCCACATGCGCACCGAGGGCGTGACGGCCTTCTGCGCGCCGCCGACCGTGTGGCGCATGCTCGTCAACTCCGACCTCTCCGGCGGAGCCGGGTCGCTGCGTGAGGCCATCGCAGCCGGCGAGCCGCTCAACCCCGAGGTCATCACCCAGGTCGAGCGGCGCTGGGGGCTGACGATCCGAGATGGTTTCGGTCAGACCGAGACCACCGCGTGCATCGCCAACACCCCCGGCCAGCAGGTCAAGAGCGGGGCGATGGGGCGGGCCCTGCCCGGCGTGCCCGCGGTGCTAGTCGACCCGCTGACCGGCGAGATCGTCGACGGCGTCGGCGAGGGCGAGATCTGCCTGGACCTGTCCGCGAAGCCCCTCACGCTGATGACCGGCTACCAGGGCGACGAGGCCCGCAACGCCGAGGCGATGGCCGAGGGCTTCTACCACACCGGCGACGTCGCCTCCCGCGACGAGCAGGGGTACATCACCTACGTCGGGCGCACCGACGACATGTTCAAGGCGTCCGACTACAAGGTGAGTCCGTTCGAGCTGGAGTCGGTGCTCATCGAGCACCCCGCGGTCGCCGAGGCCGCCGTCGTGCCCGCCCCCGACCCGGTGCGGCTCGCGGTCCCCAAGGCGTACATCGCGCTCGTCGCCGGGCAGGAGGGCAACGCCGAGGTCGCGCGCTCGATCCTCGCCCACGCGCGCGAGCACCTGCCGCCCTACCTGCGGGTGCGGCGGGTGGAGTTCTACGAGCTCCCGAAGACGATCTCGGGCAAGATCCGCCGCGTCGAGCTGCGGCAGCGGGAGGCCGAGGTCGTCGGAGACCGACCGGCCGGCGAGTTCCGCGACGAGGACTTCCCGGAGCTGAAGGGTTGAGGTCGTGATGACTTCGGTCGCGCGGCCGGCCTCGTTGTGACGGACCGGGCGCGCGACCGCCTCCGGGCCCATGGGCGTGCATGGAAGGATGACGACGTGACCACCGCGCGCGAGACACCGCGGCTGAGCAGCCCGCGCCGGCGCCGGTCGGTCGACGCCGCGCGCCGCGCCAGTCTGCTGCAGCGGGCGGGTGAGGTGCTTCTCGATGAGGGCTTCACCGCCCTCACCGTCGACGACCTCGCCCGCCGGCTGCGGTGCTCGAAATCCACCTTGTACGGAGTGGCTGCTACAAAGGAGCAGCTCGTCGTCGCGGTCACCAAGCGCTTCTTCGAGGACGCCACCCGCCGCGTCGAGTCGGCGATCGCGGCGGTCGACGACCCGGTGACCCGCATCGAGGTGTACCTCAAGACCTCCGGTGAGGTGATGGCGCGGCAGTCGAGCCACTTCTTCCGCGACATGGTCGCCTACGCCCCGACCGCCGACATCTACCGGCTCAACTCCACGGCCGCGGCGCGCCGGGTCCGCGAGATCATCGAGGACGGGGTGCGCAGCGGCGCCTTCCGCGACATCCACCCCGAATTCGCCGGGCATCTCGTGGCGCTCGGCCTCGAGGGCATCATGTCCGGCCGCCTGCAGCAGGAGGCCGGCCTGAGCACCGGACAGGCGTACGCGCAGCTCGGCGACCTCCTCGTCAAGGGCCTGCGCACCCGCGGCTGACACTGCCGTTGCCGAGCGGCAGCCCACCCGCCCCCTCGCCGCGACGCGCGGGAGCGGATGGGCAAGGATGGGGGGCGCGTCGAGGCCCGACGCCCCCACCGATCGCCGGAGGCCGCTGCCATGCCGAAGATCACCGCGCACAGCGTCGGCACCGCAGCGGCGAGCGCGCGCCCGCCGCGGATCCGCGACACCGACGAGGTGCACCGCAGGATCGCCGGGATCTGCTTCAAGACCGGTCCGCCGCACCACCGTCGACGCCTCGGCGCAGAGACCGAGTGGATCGTCGTCGATCCCGGCGACCCCGCGCAGCCCGTCGACCCCGACACCCTGCACCACCTCCAGACCCTCATCGGGCCGCCGCCTTGCGGCAGCCGCCTGACCATCGAACCGGGCGGGCAGGTCGAGCTCAGCTCCCAGCCCGCCCCCGACGCCGCCGCCTGCCTCGCCGCCCTGGGCCGCGACGTCGCCCACCTGACCACCGCGCTCGCAGCAACGGGCCTCGCGCTCGCGCCGACCGCCACCGACGCCTGGTCGCTACGGCCCCGCCTGCTCGACTCGCCGCGCTACCGCGCCATGGAGACCTACTTCGACGCCCTCGGGGAGCATCGCGCCGGGTGCGGCCGGGCGATGATGCGAGCCACCGCGTCCCTGCAGGTCAACCTCGAGACCGGCGCCGACGCGGCCGACATAGCGCACCGCTGGCGGCTGCTGCACGACGTGGGGCCCACGCTCGTCGCCGCGTTCGCCAACTCCCCGCGCCTGGCGGGGGAGCGCACCGGGTGGGTGAGTACCCGACAGGCGATCTGGCGCGACCTCGACCCGCCGCGCACCCACGCGCCCGCCGACCTGCTCGACCCGGCCGCCGGGTACGCCACCCTCGCGCTCGACGCGCCGCTGATGTTCGTGCGCGACGGCGACGTCTGCGTGCCGGCGCCCGGCGGGTCGCTGCGCGACTGGATCGAGGGCCGGCTGCCCGCGCTGCGCCCGCCGGAGCCGGCGGATCTCGACGCGCACCTGACCACCCTGTTTCCACCGGTGCGGGCCCGCGGCTTCTTCGAGGTGCGCTACCTCGACACGCAGCCGCCGCGGTGGTGGCCGGTGCCCGTCGTCGTGCTCGCCGCCCTCGCCGACCACCGCGACCTCGGCGACCGCGCCCTGGCCGTCTGCCGCGACGTGAACGACGCGTGGGACCGCGCGGCCCGTGACGGCGTGCGCGACCCCGCCCTCGGCGC
>NZ_BCNQ01000132.1 GCF_001515525.1 Piscicoccus intestinalis NBRC 104926
CTGCGCCGCCACGGGCCGACCACCGCGGACGCCCTCGCCTGGGGCGAGCGGGCCGCGATCCGGCTCGCCGAACTCGACTCGGCCACCGAGCGCGCCGGACAGATCGAGGCCGAGCTGCGCGACTGTCGCGGCCGGCTGCGCCACCGCGCCGACGAACTCACCGACGCGCGCCGCGAGGCGGCCGGGGAGTTGGCCCGGCGCGTCACCGCCGAACTGGCCCAGCTCGCGATGGCTTCGGCGCGCGTCGAGGTCGTCGTCGAACCCACCCCGCGGCCCGGCCCGCACGGCGCCGACACCGTGCAGATCGCCCTCGCCGCCAACCCCGGCAGCCCCGCGCGCAGCGTCGCCAAGGCCGCCTCCGGCGGCGAGCTGAGCCGCATCATGCTCGCCATCGAGGTCGTCATCGCCGACGCCCTGCGCCGCAGCGAACACTCCGATCCTGCGGCCGCCGGTGGTGCCGCCGATGACGCCGACGACGCTGATGCCCCCGCCGCGGCCGCTGGCGCAGTTGCCGCTGCCGATGACGCCGACGGTGACGACGCCGAGGCATCCGCCGACGCCGCAGCCGCTGACGACAACGCCGCGGGCGCCGGCGCGGCCGCGTCCGCGGGTGCCTCCGTCGACGCGGTGCCCACGTTCGTCTTCGACGAGGTCGACGCGGGGGTGGGCGGTCGCGCGGGGCTGGCGATCGGCAGGCGGCTCGCGGCGCTGTCGCGGTCCGCGCAGGTGGTCGTCGTCACCCACCTGCCGCAGGTCGCGGCCTTCGCCGACCGGCACCTCGTCGTGCACAAGACCGACGACGGGCACGTCACGGCCAGCGGGGTTCGGGTCGTCACCGGCGAAGACCGCCTGGCCGAGCTCGCCCGGATGATGGCCGGAACCGACTCCGACATCGCCCGGCAGCACGCCGCCGATCTGCTCGCCGAGGCCGCCCGGCGGCGCGACACTCCGACCGATGCCGACCAGGCGACCCATGCGACCCATGCGGCCGCCACGGAGCCCGATGCCGCGGGCGAGACAGCGGGCGACGCTGCGCCGCAAGCGTCTTCACCGCGGCGCCGGCGGGCTCGAGCGGCGGGCTGAGGCCGCGACACTCCCGGGCGCACGCGCGCGGACCGTCGCGCCGAGGGGCCGCCGCGTCGATGACGTAAGATCAAAGCCCGTGGTGCAGACCAAACACATCTTCGTCACCGGGGGCGTCGCCTCCTCGCTCGGCAAGGGCCTGACGGCCTCCAGCCTCGGCCTCCTCCTCCGCGCGCGCGGGCTACGCGTCACCATGCAGAAGCTCGACCCGTACCTCAACGTCGACCCCGGAACGATGAACCCGTTCCAGCACGGCGAGGTGTTCGTCACCGACGACGGGGCCGAGACCGACCTCGACATCGGGCACTACGAACGCTTCCTCGACGTGCCGCTGAGCCAGCAGGCCAATGTGACTACCGGGCAGGTGTACAGCCGGGTCATCGCCAAGGAGCGCCGCGGGGAGTACCTCGGCGACACCGTCCAGGTCATCCCGCACATCACCAACGAGATCAAGGAGCGGATGCGTGAGCAGTCCGTTCCCCGCGGCCCCGACCGGCGCAGCGTGCCGGACGTCATCATCACCGAGATCGGCGGCACGGTCGGCGACATCGAGTCGCTGCCGTTCCTCGAGGCCGCCCGGCAGGTGCGCCACGACCTGGGCCGCGACAACTGCTTCTTCCTGCACGTCTCGCTCGTGCCCTACCTCGCCCCCAGCGGCGAGCTGAAGACCAAGCCCACGCAGCACTCGGTGGCCGCGCTGCGCCAGGTCGGCATCCAGCCCGACGCCATCGTGTTGCGCGCCGACCGCGAGATCCCGCCGAACCTCAAGCGCAAGATCGCGCTGGCCTGCGATGTCGACGTCGAGGGCACGATCGCCTGCAGCGACGCGCCCTCGATCTACGACATCCCCAAGGTCGTGCACTCCGAGGGCCTCGACGCCTACGTCGTGCGGCGCCTGGGCCTGATGTTCCGCGACGTCGACTGGACCGACTGGGACCGGCTGCTGCGCCGCGTGCACGACCCCGCCCACGAGGTCGAGATCGCCCTCGTCGGCAAGTACATCGACCTGCCCGACGCCTACCTGTCGGTCACCGAGGCGATGCGCGCCGGGGGCTTCCACCACGACGCCAAGGTGCGCATCCGCTGGGTCGCCTCCGACACGTGCGCCACACCCGAAGGGGCCCAAGAGGCCCTCGGCGGCGTCGACGCGGTGCTCGTGCCCGGCGGCTTCGGCGTGCGCGGCATCGAGGGCAAGCTCGGGGCGCTGACCTGGGCCCGCACCCACGAGGTGCCGACGCTGGGCATCTGCCTCGGGCTGCAGTGCATGGTCATCGAGTTCGCCCGCGAGGTCGCCGGCATCGAGGGCGCCAGCAGCAGCGAGTTCGACCCCGACACCCCCGAGCCGGTCATCGCGACGATGGCCGAGCAGAAGGAGTTCGTCGAGGGAGCCGGTGACCTCGGCGGCACGATGCGGCTCGGCTCCTACCCCGCCAAGCTCGCGCGGGGTTCGGTGGTCGCCGACACGTACGGGCGCACCTCGGTCTCCGAGCGGCACCGGCACCGGTACGAGGTGAACAACTCCTACCGCGACCGCCTCAGTGAGGCCGGCCTCGTGTTCTCCGGCACGTCCCCGGACGGCACGCTCGTCGAGTTCGTCGAGCTGCCGAAGGAGACCCACCCGTACTACGTCTCCACCCAGGCGCACCCGGAGTTCCTGTCCCGGCCGCACCGCGCGCACCCGCTGTTCGCCGGGCTCGTCGAGGCGGCCCTGGACCGGCAGCGCGCGGGCCGGCTCGTCGAGGTCGAGCGCCCGCAGCCCGGGCAGACCCACGACGAGAGCTTCATGGAGGCCGGCGCGTGACCGACTCCGACACCGCGGACTCGGCGCCCCCCTCGGGTCTCGACGCCCCCACGCTGCCCGCCGACCGGCTGCGCGACCGGCACGAGCCTCGCCCCGCGCTGAACCGCGAGGTGCGCTACCACGGCATGGTGTGGGACGTGCAGCGCGACACCTTCGACCTCGGCGACGCCGGGGTCGTGCAGCGCGAGTACCTCGAGCACCCCGGGGCCGTCGTCATCGCGCCGTACCGGGAGCGCGACGGCCGGGCGCAGGTGTTGATGATCAGCCAGTACCGCCACCCGGTCGGCACCTACGAGTGGGAGCTGCCCGCCGGTCTCCTCGACGTCGCGGGCGAGGACGCGCATGCCGCGGCGGCCCGCGAGCTCGGCGAGGAGGTCGACCTCGTCGCCGGCACCTGGCACGTGCTCGCCGACTTCTACTCCTCACCCGGCGGCATGAACGAGGCGCTGCGCATCTACCTCGCGCGCGATCTGACGCCGGTGCCCGCCGCGCAGCGCCACGAGCGGGAGGCCGAGGAGCTCGGCATGCCGACCGCGTGGGTCGATCTGGACGACGCCGTGGCCGCGGCCCTGTCGGGGCGGATCAACAACGCCGGCGCCGTCGTCGGCGTGCTGGCCCTCGACGCCGCCCGCCGCCGCGACTGGGTCACCTTGCGCGACGCCGAGGCCCCGTGGCCGCAGCACCCCCGCTGGATGTCCCGCTGAGGCTCAGGCGAGCTGAGCGGTGGTGATGCAGGTCGCGTCCTGCGGGCCCGTGCTGATCGGCTGGGTCGCGGTCTTGCCGTCGCGGGTGATCGTCAGCGTCGCGGAGATGTCGCGGGGCAGCCACACCGCGACGAACCCGTTGTCGTAGATCGTCGTGTCCTCGTCGACGAGCACCTGGCCGTCGGCGCCGGTGACCTTGACGTGCACGGGCGCGTTGCGCAGCTCGCCCAGGCACGTTGTCAGGCTGTGGAAGTGGCACTCGTGCGTCGACGACTCGTACGGCGCGACCGACAGGTAGAAGCCGTTGTCGCCGGAGATCGGCATCGACACCGGCTCCGCCTGGCCGTCCGAACCGGCGGCGCCCTGGGCCTGCGGCCGCGACAGCAGCAGCTCGTCGGGGCGCACCGAGGCGATGAGGTCGGTCGGGCGCTGCGCGACGCTCGTCGTGTCGAGCTTCTCGATGACCTGCCGGGTGTCCAGGCCCGCCAGGCCGTGCTCGGCGAGCATCGCCTGCGCGTCGGTCGCGGTCGCCCCGGGGGAGCCGGTGCCGGCGGCGGGTGAACCGGCCTCCGAACTGTCCGAGCCGACCGCCGAACTGGTCGGAGCGCTGGCGGGCGCCTGTTCCTGGGGCGTCTGGTCGGCGCTCTGCGGAGCCGAGCCGCAGCCGGCGAGCGCGAGGGTGGCGGTGAGGGCGAGGGCGGCGAGGCGCGACGTCATGTCCGCACCTTATGACCGGAAACGCCCGTCTGAAGTGCCAGAAGTCCCCCGGATCAACAGGACTGGAGAAGCGGACAGGATCTGACCGCTGGGGTTCCTAGCGTGTGTGGTGACGGAACGACCGGAGCCCCGGTCGCCGGCCGACGAAGGGACAGCCCGATGAACGCCCAGAGCACCCAGAGCACCCAGAGCGCCCAGAGCACCCAGAGCACCGAGAACGGCCTGACCCCCGATCGCACCGAGCTCATCCAGGTTCTCGCCGAGCACCGCGGCTTCCTGCTGCGCACCGCGGAGGGCCTCACCGAGGAGCAGGCGCGCACCGCCAGCACGGTCAGCACCCTGACGATCGCGTCGATCCTCAAGCACGTCGCCGACACCGAGGAGCAGTGGATGGCGTTCGCCGTCGAGGGCGAGTCGGCCTTCGGCGACTCGAGCGTGTACGACGCCGACGTCGACTGGGAGGCGGTCGACGCCGAGGCGGCGACCAACGACGGCGACTGGTCGGGCAGCGAGTGGGAGGACGACCGGTTCACGCTCACCGACGCCGACACCCTCGACGCGCTGCGCGCGCGCCTGGCGCAGGTCGCCGCCGGCACCGAGGAGATCCTGCGCACGGTCGACCTCGACAGCAGCCACGCGCTGCCGCCGGCGCCGTGGTTCGAGGCGGGCACCAGCTGGTCGGTGCGTCGCGTCGCGATGCATATGCTCGGTGAGATCAGCCAGCACGCCGGGCACGCCGACATCATCCGGGAGGCGATCGACGGGCAGCGCACGATGGGGTAGGGATGGTGCGCAGGCCGGCTGCGCGGCCCCCGACGAGCAGGAGCGACATGACGAGCCCGTTCGGTGACCTTCCCGCCACGCCCGCGCGCGGGCCCCTGCCCGTGCGGGCGGGCGGGCCCGTACGAGAGCTGCTGCGGCCGGCTGCACCGCGGCGAGGCCCGCGCGGTCACCGCCGAAGACCTCCTGCGCAGCCGGTACGCCGCCTTCGCCGTTGGCGACCGCGCCTACCTGCTGCGCACCTGGCATCCCGCCACCCGCCCCGCCGACCTGCGCCTCGACCCGGCGCAGCGGTGGACGGGCCTGGAGGTGCTGGCAACCGATGCGGGCGGAGGCGACGACGCCGTCGGCGAGGTCACCTTCCGGGCGACGTTCAGCGCCCAGGGCCGAGCGGGCTCGTTCGTCGAGCTTTCTCGGTTCGCCCGCCGCGGCCGCGCGTGGGTGTACGTCGACGGAGACACCGAGCCTGCCGACTCCTGAGTCGGCAGGAGTCGTCAGCAGGCGTCGCGCCGCCGCCGGGCGTGACAGGGCGCCGACGCCCGTCAGCGTGCGCGCGTGCGAGGGCGCCGGGAGCCGTTGGCCCGGCTCACGTCGAACGTCTCGCGCAGGAAGGCCTCGATGAGGCCGGCGACGTCGGCGGCCTGGTCCATGAGGAGCAGGTGACCGGCGTGCGGCACGAGCTCGAGGCGGGCGCGCGGGATGAGCGCGGCGATGAGCTTGGCGTTGGCCAGCGGCACGACGCTGTCGTCGGTGCCGGCGATGACCAGCGTCGGGCAGCGCAGCGCCCACAGCCACGGCAGCCCGCTCCACGTGCTCACGGCGATGGCCTGTCCGAGCAGCGACAGCGGGTCCGGCCCGGCCTGGTTGATGGCCGTCTCGTAAGCGGTGAGCGCGTCGTCGTCGCGCGCGACGACCCCGCCGTACGCGCGGCGGGCGAGCGTGCGCGCCCACGGCCGGATCGGGGTCTGGTGGGCGAGCACCGTCATGCTCGAGATCGGGTCCGTGGGGATTCCGCCCGCCCCGTACACGGCGGCGACGAGCACGAGCCGGCGCACGAGCCGGGGGCGGGTGAGCGCGAGCTGCTCGGCGACCGTGCCGCCGAAGCTGTACCCGACCAGGTCGAGTTGCCGCAGGCCGAGGTCGGTGGCGAGCCGCTCGCACATCGAGGCCAGGGTCGGCACGCACAGCGTCGGGTACGTCGAGGGCGACTTGCCCATGCCCGGCTGGTCGAACGCGACGACGCGGCGCGTGCGCGACAGGATGTCCACGAGGGGGGCGAGCACCTCGAGATTGGCCGAGGAGCCGTTGACGATGAACACCGCCTCGGTCTCCCGCGGGCCGACGTCGAGCACCCGCACCCGGTGGCCGAGCACGGTCCTCATCCGGGTGCCGCGCATCTGCGCGGCGGCCGCGCGCACGGTCCGAGCCGGCCGGGTCTGCGCGGTGGACGCCGGTTCGGCGGTGGCGCCGTTGCGGCGCGAGCCGTCGTCGGCCTTCTTGGGCGAGCGCCGCGGCGATGTCGCCGACGTGCCTCGAGTGCGTTGCGTCACGGTGAATCCCTCCTGTTCAGGGCGTCGTACGGCGCCGCCACGGCGGGCCGGTCGCTCGGGGGTGGCGTCGCCCGAAGGCGTCGCAGCCGCCCGGCCGGGGCGATGAGACCCCGTGCGCAGACCACATTTCAGGCTACCCACCGACCCGATCGGCGGTCCCCGCGATCCCGGGAGGCTGACACGTGAGTGTGCGCAACGCCACGTTCGAGCACACGGCCGGGGGCTGCCTCCCTAGCATTGGACGCATCGAGACAGCCGGGCCGAAGCGGCTCGGCGACCTTACCTGATCGCCCGCCTCCGCTCGACGGCGCCGACGAGCCACTGACGAGCCACCGACAAGTTGGCGGTCGAGCGAGCCCGCGACGGTCCCGAAGGAGCCGGAAGGAGCCCGAAGGAGACGCGCCCAAAGGAGACGGTGATGAACGACGCGACGCAGGCACCCCGGCGACGCTCGCGATGGCGCCGGCGGTTGGGCATCGGCTGCCTCGGGCTCCTGGTCATCGGCGCGATCGCCGCCGCGGCGCTGTGGGTCACCAAGCCGTGGGCTCCCGTCGTCGAGGTCGTCGACCCCGGGCCGGGCGGGGTGCGGGTCAGCGCGGACGGTCTGCTCGGCAACTACTACGCGGCCGACGAGAAGGCCCCGGGCGTGCTCGTGCTCGGCGGCTCCGAGGGGGGCCTGTCGACGTACGCCGACCTCATGGCCCAGGCCCTGCGCAGCGCGGGCTATTCCACGCTCGCGCTGTCGTACTTCGGTGGCCCCGATCAGCCGCAGGCGATGGACGCGCTGCCGCTGGAGACCTTCGATGAGGCGTTGGAGCATCTCAAGAGCAGGCCGAAGGTGAACCCCGAGCGGCTCGCGGTCATCGGCGCCTCCAAGGGCGGCGAGGCCACCGTGCTGCTCGCCGCGCGGCACCCGGAACTGAAGGCCGCGGTCGGGCTCGTGCCGTCGAGCGTCGTCTGGCAGGGCATGGATCTGCAGCAACCGTGGCGGATGAACTCCATTACCTCGACGTGGAGTGACGGCGGGCAGCCGGTGCCGTACCTGCCGTACTCCGGTTTTCCGACCGGCGACCTCGTGACGATGTACTCGGCCTCCCTGGAGCACCTCGGCGAGCACCAGGACGCGATCATCCCGATCGAGCGCGGCCGCGCGCAGGTGCTGCTCGTCTGCGGCGAGGACGACACGATGTGGCCGGGGTGCGAGATGTCCCGGCAGGTGCAGCGACGCGCGCAGGAGCACGGCGGCCCGTCGGTCACGGTGCTCGCCTACCGGGATGCCGGGCACTTCGCGGGCGGCCCGCCGGTGCCGACCGACAGCGAGTTCTCCTCGCGCCTGGCCGACATGGGAGGCACCGTCGAGGGCAACGCCGCCGCCCGCGCGGACGGCTGGCCGCGGATTCTTCAGCACCTGCAGCGCGCTCTGCGGGGCTGAGCGGGCAGGCTGGGGTCGTGAGTCCTCGTAGCCCCCGTAGCCCTCGCATCGTTGCCGCCAACCTCGCCGACTGCCGCGACCTGGCGACGCTCTTCGGGCGGCGCGGCGCCGCGGCCACGTGTCAGTGCCAGCGCTACCGGCTGGCCCGGGGCGAGTCGTTCGCCGGCACGCCGGTGCGGGTGCGGGCGCAGCGGCTGCGCGAGCAGACGGCCTGCGGCGACCCGGAGTCGGCGACGACCAGCGGGCTGCTCGCCTATCTCGGCGACGAGCCGGTCGGCTGGTGCGCGCTCGCTCCGCGCGCCTCCTACGAGGGCCTGGTGCGCAACGCCAACCAGACCGCCTGGCGGGGCCGCGACGAGGACCGGGGCGACCCCACGGTCTGGGCGATCACCTGCGTGTTCACCCGCCCGGGCCGGCGTGGTCAGGGCATCGCCTCGGCCCTGGTCGAGCACGCCGTGACCGCGGCGCGCAGCCGCGGCGCCGCCTGCTTGGAGGCCTACCCGATCACCGTGGCGGAGGCGACCTGGGGCGAGGAGCACCCGGGCCCGCTGAGCATCTACCTGGCCGCCGGGTTCGAGATCGTGCATCGGCCGTCCGCCCGCCGGGCCGTCGTGCGCGTGGCCTTCTGACGCCCGGAGGCACCCCGCCTCCGGGCGCCCGGGGCCCGCAGCGGCCGTGGCGGTTGCCTACGATGGGGGGCGTCGATCGCGCCCCGCACCGTCTATGCGGGGGCAAGAAAGGAATAGCTCGTGCTTCGAACGCACCCCGCCGGCACCCTGCGTGCCGAGCACACCGGCGCCTCCGTCACCCTCACCGGCTGGGTCGCCCGCCGGCGCGACCACGGCGGCGTCGCCTTCATCGATCTGCGGGACGCCTCGGGCGTCGTGCAGGTCGTCGCCCGCGACGAGGTGCTCACCGGGGCCGCGCACGACCTGCGCAACGAATACTGCGTCAAGGTGACCGGCGTCGTCGCCCCGCGCGACGCCAAGGACGTCAACCCCAACCTGCCCACCGGGCAGGTCGACGTCGTCGCCTCCGACATCGAGGTGCTCAGCCCGAGCGCCCCGCTGCCGTTCCAGATCGACGAGCGCGTCACCGTCGGCGAGGAGTCTCGCCTCAAGCACCGCTACCTCGACCTGCGTCGCCCGGGGGCGCACAGCGCCGGGTCCGCGATCCGGCTGCGCAGCAAGGTCAACGCCGCGGCCCGCGAGGTGCTCGGCGAGCGCGACTTCGTCGAGATCGAAACCCCGACGCTGACCCGCTCGACGCCCGAGGGCGCCCGCGACTTCCTCGTGCCCGCCCGGCTGGCTCCCGGCTCCTGGTACGCCCTGCCGCAGAGCCCGCAGCTGTTCAAGCAGCTGCTCATGGTCGCCGGCATGGAGCGCTACTACCAGCTGGCCCGCTGCTACCGCGACGAGGACTTCCGCGCCGACCGGCAGCCGGAGTTCACCCAGCTCGACATCGAGATGAGCTTCGTCACCGAAGACGACATCATCGAGCTCGGTGAGCAGATCGTGCAGCGCATCTGGCGGCTCATCGGCGTCGAGTTGCCGACCCCGTTCCCGCGGCTGACGTACGCCGACGCGATGGCCCGGTACGGCACCGACAAGCCCGACCTGCGCTTCGACCTCGAGCTCGTCGACTGCACCGACTACTTCAAGGACACCCCGTTCCGGGTGTTCCAGGCCGACTACGTGGGCGCGGTCGTCATGCCCGGCGGCGCCTCGCAGCCCCGCCGCACCCTCGACGGCTGGCAGGAGTTCGCCCGCCAGCGCGGGCACAAGGGCCTGGCCTACGTGCTCGTCGGCGAGGGCGGCGAGCTGAGCGGCCCGGTCGCCAAGAACCTCTCGGAGACCGAGCGCGCCGGCCTGGCCGCGCACGTCGGCGCGAACCCCGGCGACTGCGTGTTCTTCGGAGCCGGCCCGGCCAAGTCCGCGCGCGCCCTGCTCGGCGCTGCCCGCCTGGAGATCGGCAAGCGCTGCGACCTCATCGACGCCGACGCGTGGAGCTTCCTGTGGGTCGTCGACGCCCCGCTGTTCGAGCCGGCCGGGGAGGCCGTCGCGGCCGGTGACGTGGCCGTCGGCTCCGGCGCCTGGACCGCGGTGCACCACGCGTTCACCTCGCCCAAGGACGAGTACCTCGACACGTTCGACGTCGACCCCGGCTCCGCGCTCGCCTACGCCTACGACATGGTGTGCAACGGCAACGAGATCGGCGGCGGCTCGATCCGTATCCACCGCCGCGACGTGCAGGAGCGCGTCTTCACCGTGATGGGCCTGAGCGAGGAGGAGGCGCAGGCCAAGTTCGGCTTCCTGCTCGACGCGTTCGCGTACGGCGCCCCGCCGCACGGCGGCATCGCCTTCGGCTGGGACCGCATCGTCATGCTGCTCGGCGGCTTCGACACGATCCGCGACGTCATCGCCTTCCCCAAGTCCGGCGGCGGCTACGACCCGCTGACCGACGCGCCGGCCCCGATCACCGCCGCCCAGCGCAAGGAGGCGGGGGTCGACGCCAAGCCCGACAAGCCCGCCAAGGGCTCGCAGGACACCTCGGCGGTGGCGCCGGTGCAGAGCTGATGAGCGAGCCGGTGCCCGCGCAGCAGGTTGTACCACCCGGGCAGATCAAGGCGGTGCTCTTCGACGCCGACGGCGTGCTGCAGTATGCCCGGGACGGGTGGTTCGAGCGGCTCGACGCGATGGCCGCCGTCACCGGGGACGCCGCCGAGGCGTTTCGGGAGGATCTGTGGCGCGCCGAGATGCCGGCGCTGCGCGGGCAGGAGAGCCTGCGCGAAGGGATGACCCGGCTCGCCGGTCGGTACGGCCTGGGCGAGCAGCGCGTCGACGAGCTGGTGTCGTTGTGGGACAACATCCGTCCCGACGAGGGTGCCTGGCAGGTCGTGCGTGACGTGCGCGCGGCCGGCCTGGCCACCTACCTGGCGACCAACCAGCACGCCTACCGCCGCGACATCATGATGCGGATCGGCTACGGCGACATCGTCGACTGGGCCTTCTTCTCGTGCGACCTGCGGGCCGCCAAGCCGGAGCCGGAGTTCTTCGAGACCGTGCTGGCGCGCCTGCAGCTGCCCGCGCACGAGGTGGCGTTCATCGACGACCTGCAGGTCAACGTCGAGGCCGCCGCCCGGCTCGGGATCGTCGCCCTGTGGCACGAGCGCACGGCCGGCGCCGGGGACCTGCGCGCGCTCCTCGCCTCCGCCGGAGTTCGGCTGCAGCGGTAGGCGGCTCACTGCCCCTGGGCGAAACCCGGGCTCCGAGTTGAGCTGTTGTGCTCAGGCTCGGGGCGCGGCGCGCGCGCACCCTGTCGGTATCGCGGGTGGGACCGCGATATCGACATCAGGGGGACATCATGAGCAACCTTCTTCGCGTGCCCGTCACGCTGGCCGTCGTCATGGCGGCCACCGGCGCGGCCGCGCTGGCGACGACGCCGGCGACGGCCGCCACCGCACACAACAGTGTGTCGAATGGTCAGGTCATTCACCGCGCTGAGGCGGGGTCGGCCGGTGCGACGGGCGCGGGCGTGACTGGGGTCGCCGCCAAGCCCCGCTACCGCTTCACCGTGCTGGACCGCTCGATGCCCGGCGGCGTCGGGACGGCCGGCGTCTTCGTGTCGGGCATGTCGAGCAACGGGGTCGTCGCGGTGATGACCACCGAGCAACGAGCCGATCGTCCGCGCTTCGCCCTGCTCGATCGCGGCGGCTCGCTCGGTCGGATCCGCCTGCCGCGCTCGTCGGGCTGCACGCTGACCGGTGTGCAGGACGTCAACGCCTCCCGCGCCGTGCTGGCGTCCGGCATGTGCAAGGGCAGGGAGCGCGCCTTCGTCGTCGACGCCCGCGGCCGGGTGCGGCAGCTGCCGACTCCCAAGGGGTTGACCGCGGCGTCGATGGAGCTCAACGACCGCGGCGACGTCATCGGCAGCGTGTTCGGCGGCTCGGAGAAGAAGCCCGTCTCCAAGAGTGCGTACTGGCCCGCCTCCGGCGGGGTTGTTCTGCACGATCAGGTCAAGGACACCGGGTACCCGTGGGCGCTGTCGAACACCGGCATCGTCGTCGGCTCGAACGCCCGGTCGGTCGCTTCGTGGGCCAAGGCCAGCACTCGCATGGCCCGCTCGATCGCGGCCCCGCCGGTCACCGCGTACGGCGGCGACATCTCGCCCGACGGCACGCACATCGTGGCCTCCCGCCAGGGTGCCTCGTTCGTGCTGCGCCGCGGGGCGCCCGCCCGGCCGCTCGCCAGGGGCTCCGGCTTCGAGGCCCAGCGTGTCAACGACTCCGGTCGCGTCGTCGGCCTGCGGTACACGGGAGGCGGGTACCTGCCCGCGGTCGCCGACCGCGGGGTCGCCTACAACCTCAAGGGCCTCGCCGACATCCCCGACGGCTGGCAGCTGTGGCCCACCGACATCGCGAACAACGGCGACATCGCGGCCCAGGCGCAGGCGCCCGACGGGAGCCAGCACGCGGCGCTGCTCGTCGCTCGCCGCTGAGGTGTCAGCGTTCGGCGACGACCGCGACCGCCCCGGCCGCGAGCTCGAGGGAGCCGGTGACATCGGCTCCGGCGACGAGGTCGCGGCCGGAGGCAGCCACCCGCACCGGCTCGGTGGAGTGGTTGAGCACGAACAGCCAGGAGCCGCCGGCGCCGACGCGGCGCACGCGCTCGACGCC
>NZ_BCNQ01000133.1 GCF_001515525.1 Piscicoccus intestinalis NBRC 104926
GAGGCGCAGCGCAGCCCGCCGGTCGCGCACGGCGTAGACGAGGTCGGGGCGCACGGCGACGACGGCGGAGAGCACGGCCGCGGTGATCACCGCCTCCCCGAGGCCGATGACGGCGTGCCAGCCGAGCATGGCGGCGGTCAGGGCGGGCAGCGGGATCGGCACCGCACCGCCGACGGCGTACAACCCGACGAAGGTCAGCGCGGCGGCCGGCACGGAGACGAGCGCGCCGAGGGCCGCGGCAGGCACGACGGCGACCGGCCCAGCCCGCCACCGCTTGGTGGCCGCGAGCGCGAGCCGGGTCGCGCCGTAGCCGACGAGCACGCCGACGACGCCCATGAGCGTGATGTTCGTGCCCAGCGCGGTGAGCCCGCCGTCGGCGAAGAGCAGCGCCTGCACGAGCAGCACGACGCTCATGCAGATCAGCCCGGTCCACGGGCCGACGAGCACGGCGGCGAGGGTGGCGCCGAGCAGGTGGCCGCTGGTACCGGCTCCGACGGGAAAGTTGACCATCTGGGCGGCGAAGACGAAGGCCGCGACGAGCCCCGGCAGCGCCGGCCCGGAGGCGGCGAGCTCGCGTTCGCTGCGGCGCAGCGCCAGCCCGATCGCGCCGGCGGCGACGGCCCCGGTCGCCAGGGAGGTGGGCAGGTCGAGAAATCCGTCGGGCACGTGCACGTGCAAAGTGTGCGTCAGCTGCGAATTACTTGCAATAACGGCTCGGCCTTGTCAGCGCGCGGGCGGGTGGGCTTGCCTATTCGCAGCAGGTGCGGGCAAAGGGGGCGAGCCATGCGCACATCACGTCGCCGGTGGCGCTGGGTGCGCCGCCTCGTGCTGTATCCGCTTCTCGTGCTGACCGTGCTCGTCGTCGCCCTCGTGGCGTGGGTGCAGCTGACGATGTTCCGCGCGCCGGACCCGTCGACGCAACCGCTGGCCCTGACCGGCGTGACCGCCCTCGTCGGGCCAGGGCTGAACCCGGTGGCGAACGCGACCGTGCTCGTCGAGAACGGTGTCGTGAGCCAGGTCGGGCCGAGCGACCGGGTGCAGGTTCCGGCGGGGGCGCGTGTCGAGCGGCTGGCCGGGCGCACGGTGCTACCCGGGCTCACCGACTCCCACGTGCATCTGGGCATGCCGAGTGGAGCCGGTCCGCTGAGCCTGCCGATGGCGGTCGTCGAGTACTTCCGGTATGCCGGGCCGCGGCGCGAGGCTTACCTGGAGAACGGGGTGACGTCGCTGCGCGACATGGGCGACGACCCGGAGTGGATCCTCGACCTGCGGCGCCAGGTACGGCAGGGGCAGTTGGCCGGCCCGCGGGTCTTCGCGGCGGGGCCGGTGTTCACGACGCCGGGCGGGCATCCGGTGGTCACCATCGGGCTCGGGGTCGACAACCCGACGGTCCGGGTGCCCGCGACCCCGCAGGAGGCGCGGTCGATGGTGCGCGCCCTGACGACCGGCTCCGACCCGGTCGATCTCGTCAAGATCATCCACGACCGCGGCGACCCCGCCTACCAGGCGCTGGACCCGATCCCGGTGCCGATCCTGCGGGCCATCGTGCAGGAGGCGCACGCCCACGGCCGCCCGGCGGTGGCGCACTGGGGCACGCCGCAGGACCTCACCGAGCTGCTCGACGCCGGTATCGACGGCCTGGACCACCTCGAGCCACGCGGCGTAGGCGCCGGCTGGAACCCGGTGCTGCTGCGGCGCATGGTCGCCCAGCGCGTCACCCTCGCCCCGACCCTGGCGGTCACCGAACCGAAGCTCGACGCGACCGAGCACGCCACGCTGCGGCAGCGGGCGAAAGAGTTCGCGGACGCGGGCGGCCGAGTCGTCGCGGGCAGCGACGCCCCGATGAACGGCGTCGGCTTCGGCGACGGTCTCATCCGGGAGCTCGAGCTGCTCGTGGCCGCGGGCCTCACCCCGCGGCAGGCGCTGCTCGCCGCGACCTCCACCCCCGCCGAGCTGCTGCGCACGCAAGAGGCGGGCACGCTGGCTCCCGGCCGGCCCGCCGACCTGCTCGTCGTGCGTGGTGACCCGCTCGCCGATCTCGCCGCGGTCCGCCAGGTCGAGTTGGTGGTGCGCGGCGGCACCCCGGTCGTCGACAACCGCTGAGGCGGGCGGGCACACGGCGGTGCGTTGTCCACTCGGCGTGCGTCGAGTGGACAATCCCGCTTGCGAGGGCCTCGTCAAAGCCTCTGACCTGCGACGATACGCAGGGGTCGAAGACTGTCCACTCGCGAGTGGACACCGCACGCACGAGCGTGCGGTGAGGCCGCGAGGGAGCCGCGCTGCCCTGAGCAGCGAGAGGGGACCCGGGGCCCACCGGCATCCTTGGATGAGTCAACGACTCGACCTACGCGGGCACCTAGCGTGAGTCAACGCGCTGATTTCGCTCTCGACGCGGCGCGCGGTAGAGTGACTCTCCGTTGCGCGCAGCGTGACGAGCACCCGTAGCTCAACGGATAGAGCATCTGACTACGGATCAGAAGGTTTGGGGTTCGAATCCCTACGGGTGCGCTCTGTGTTGAGACAGGATGCCAAGCCCTGGTCAGTCACCCAACTGGCCGGGGCTTTCACATTGTCGTAGCTGAAGGGCGGACGACCATCGTTCCGCGCAGGACCCGCACTCGTGAGAGGGTCGGAGAAACCGTCTCCACGTAGCGGGAGGGCCGCCACCCATGACGACCATCGCGTGCCTCGTGCTCTTCGTCGTGCTGCTCGGCGGTGCGTGGCCGGTCTCCGGCGCCTGGCAGCGCCGCCACGCCGGCGAGATCTACGAGGGGCTCGCGCCCGGGCTGACTCCGCCTCCGGGCTATGACCAGCCGACCCGGCCGCTGACCGAGCGGGAGTTGCAGGCCACGACGTACGGCGTTCAGTTCCACCCGCCTGAGGGCGTCGACCCCCGCGACGTCGGGCTGCTCCTCGATCGGCAGACCGGCCCGCGCGACCTCGCGGCCAGCATCATCGCCCTCGTCGTGCACGGCTACCTCGAACTGCACAAGGACGAGGAGAACGACGACTGGCTCGTCACCGTGCACCGGGAGCCGGCCCGCCGCCCCAGCGGCACCGAGGGCCGAGAGAGCCTGTGGCTGCTCGACTACTTCGACTCGGGCTCCGGCGAGCCGGTGCGGCTTTCGGCGGTCAAGCCCGAGCTGCGGCACGCGTTCGCGCGGTTGGAGTCGGAGGTCATGCGCACCGCCTACGAGCGGCACTACATCGACAACGACCCGCGCGGGCGCAACGCCCCCTCCAAGGGCTTGGCCTTCGGCGCCGCGATGAGCGCGGTCCTGGCGGTGCTGCTCATGCTCGTCGGCAACCCGATCGCGTGGATCGCCGCGGGCGCCTCCGGTGCCATGGCCATCACGGCCGCCCGCGTGCGTGGCCCGATGGGGCGGCCGGCCCCCGGAACCGCCGCGTACTTCCGCACGATGGGCTTCAAGCGCTACATCATGACGGCCGAGGCCAACCAGATCCGCGTCGAGGACGCGGCCGGCATCTTCAGCCGCTACTTGCCGTGGGCCATCGCGTTCAACGCCGCCGAGCACTGGACCGGGGTCTTCAAGGAGGTCGCCGCCGGTGTCGACGACGACATCGCCGCGCTGTGGGCCCCCGACCTGCTCTGGATGGCGCTGTGGATGGATCTGGCCTCCGGCGGCGCGCTGTTCGCCGGCCTCGGCGAGGCGCTCGGCGATCTCACCGGCTCCATCGGTGACTTCACCGGCGACCTCTTCGACGGAGCCGGCTTCGGCGACGGCATGTTCGACGGATTCGGCGGCGACGGTGGGGGCGGCGACGGCGGAGACGGTGGCGGCTTCTTCGGCGGCGGAGACGGAGACGGCGGGGGCTTCGACTTCGATTTCGACTTCTGATCGGCGTTCCGGTCGGCGGCTGCGTGCAGGCGCCAGCCGCCGACGGGACGACCAGCCAGGCCAGCACCCGGAGGCCACGCCCACCCCGTCGACCACGGAAGGCTCCACATGAAGATCACGGCGGTCGACTGCTTCGGCTACGACCTGCACTACGCGCACGGCGAATATGTGATGTCGGGCAACCGCGCCGCGACCAGCGAGATCGGCACGCTGGTGCGGCTGCGCACCGACTCCGGGGCCGAGGGATGGGGTGAGATCACGCCGCTGGGCAACCGCTACCTGCCGACCCACTGGGCCGAGGTGCGCGCCGCCCTGCACACTCTCGCGCCCGCGTTGATCGGTCTCGACCCCACCAACATCTCGACCGTCAAACGGGCCATGGACGCGACGCTGCTCGGCGGCACCTACGCCAAGGCCGCCGTCGACGTCGCCTGCTGGGACCTGCTCGGGCAGGCGTGCGGCCAACCCGTCTCCGTGCTGCTGGGCGGCGTGCTGCAGAACGACTTTCCGCTGTACGAGGCGGTTCCGCTCGCCTCGCCGGAGGAGATGGCCGCGTTCGTCACAGCCCGGGAGGCCGCGGGCATCACACGATTCCAACTCAAGGTCGGCAACGACCCGCTCGACGACGCCGCGCGCACCCGCGCAGTCGTCGAGGCCGCGGCGCACGACACGTTGATCGTCGCCGACTCCAACGGCGGCTGGAACCTGCGCGCCGCCCAGATCGCGCTGCGGGAGATGGCCGACCTGCCGGTCTTCATCGAGCAGCCCTGCCGCGAGACGCGCGACTGCATCTTCGCGATGCGGCATTCGGCGCTGCCGCTCGTGCTCGACGAGTCGATCGTCACCCCGACCGACGCGTTCGACGCCAAGTTCGCGGCGGGCGCTGTGTCGATCAACATCAAGATCAGCCGCGTCGGCGGCCTCACGGAGGCGGCCCGCATGCGCGACCTCATGCAGCACCTCGACATGATGGTCTCGATGGAGGACACCTGGGGCGGCGACGTCGTCTCCGCCGCCGTCAGCCACCTCGCCGCGAGCACCCGCCCGGAGAACTTCCAGAACGCCTCGTTCATGAACGACCGGACCGACGGTCACGTCGCCGGCTATCAGCCGCGCTCGGTCGCCGGCCGCGGCAGCGCCCCCACCGCACCCGGCCTCGGCATCACCGTGATCACCGACGGTCTCGAACGGATCTTCGAGGTCTCCTGACACCGGCGCGTCGTGACCCGACCGGCGAGAGTGGACCCATGCGCGTTCACCAGATCATCGCCGACCTGCCCGTCGCCGACCTCGCGTCCGCGGCGGGGTTCTACACCGACTACCTCGGACTGTCCGTCGAGGAGTTCAACCTCGGGTGGGCCGCCCGATACACCTCACCCGACACCGGCGCCCACCTGCAGTTGGTCACCCACGACGCGACCGCGCCCGCGAACCCGATCGTCTCGGTCAAGGTCGACGACGTCGACGCGGCCTACACCGAGGCGCAGCGCCGCGGCTACGAGATCGTGCACCCGCTGCGCGACGAGGCGTGGGGAGTGCGCCGGTTCTTCGTGCGGGCCCCCGACGGGAACGTGCTCAACATCGTGAAGCACCACGCGTGAGGCTCATTCGCGCATGGCCCGGGCCAACAGCGGCAGGCCGGCGAGCAGCACCGCCGGTAGCAGCATCGCGCGCTGCACGTCGAAGGTCTGCACGAGAAACCCGATGACCGCCGGACCGCCGAGGAACGTCGCGTAGCCGAACGTCACGACGACCGCGAGCACCCTGCCCCCGCCCGCGTGCCCCGCGACCGCGTACACCTGCGGCGCGATGAGGCCGATGCCGAAGCCGACGAGCGCCCAGCCGACGAGCAGCACCGGCAGCGGCGTCGCGAACGCCGCGACGAAGTAACCCGCCGACGCGCACACCCCGCCGACCCGCACGATCGTCCGCCGCCCGAACCGCGCCACGAGCCGGTCGCCGAGCAGCCGGATGATCACCATGAACGCCGCGACGACCGTCACCGCCATCGACCCCTGCACCGCCGGCACCCGCGCCACGTCGGTGACGAGGATGCCCGACCAGCCCATCGCCGTGCCCTCGCCGAGCCCGAACGCCACCGCCATGAGGCCGAGCGCCCATGCCCACGTGGGGATTCGCACCGGGGAGCCGGTGTCGTCGACGTGCGTGACCGGCTCCGTCTCCGGGGCGATGCGCACGAGCACCGGCCACGCCACCAGCCCGAACAGCGTGGCGACGAGGCAGGCGAGCAGCACCGCGTGCGCGGGCGCGATCAGCGCCAGCACGAGCACGATCGCCGCCCCGGAGAAGTTGCCGACCGACCACAGGCCGTGGAACCGGCTCATGATCGGGCGGCCGCGGTGCCGCTCGACCTGCACGCCGAGCAGGTTCATCGACACGTCGATCGCGCCGTGGCCCAGCCCGGTGACGACCGCCGCGGCCAGCAGCGTCGGGAACGTCGGCGCGAACCCGACGCCCGCGATGCCCGCGGCGAGCACCGGGGCGGCGGCCAGCGCCACCCGTCGCGCCCCGAACCGGTCACTGAGGCGGCCGCCGGCCTGCATCGCGGCGATCGCGCACAGCCCCATGACGACGAGCGCGATCGAGACGCCCGCGCTGTCGAGACCCAGCCGGCCGCGCAGCCCCGGTAGCGACGCCGACCACGTGCCGATGACCAGCCCGGTGTAGACGAATAGCAGGGTGGTCGCCGGCACCGCGGTCGGGCCGGCGAGCGGCGGGGTGGGTCGCATGCGAAGCGCTTTCGGGACGGGAACGGGGACGGAGACGGGCCGCCGCCACCCTACGGAGCGGGTGCGCTCACCCCCACGCCCGGGCCGCGAGTCGCCGGAGCAGCCTCGGCACGAGGCGCCCGAGCGACCCGGCACGAGACGCCCGAGCAGCCCCGGCACGAGGCTCCCGAACGACCGGCACGGGGCGCCCGAGAGGGCTGGAGACGAAGTTGGCATACACACTCCGATTCCGAGCCCTCGCCGCCACACAAAACCGCTGGTCAGCGAGGTGCCGCCGGCGTCGGGCGCCGAGTATGTATGCCGTTCTCGTCTCGGGTCGCCGCCGGCGCCCCGGCGAGCGCACGACAGGGCCGGGTGCGCGGAGCGCGCACCCGGCCCTTACTCGAATCAGGCGTGCCGGTCGGCGTTGGCGTGGATCGCGTCGCGCACGTACTGCGCCAACCCGGGGGCGAGCGCCTCGTACGTCGCGGTGAACCGCTCGTCGCAGACGTACAGGTCGCCGAGGTTGCGGTGGAACTCGTGGTCGAGGTCGTAGAACCGCTGCTCGATGTGCGCCCGGTGGGCCTCGGCCGCGTCCATCGCGGCCTCGCTCGTGGCGGGCTCCCCGGAGCTCAGGGCCGCGACGAACGCGTCGTTGATCGCGTCGCCCTCGGCCTTGATCGCCGCCCAGTCGGCCTTGGTGTAGTTCGCGGTGCGCTGCGCCGACTGCTTCCACTGCGGGGTGTCGCCCCAGCGCTGCTGCGCCTCGACCTGGTACTCCTCCTGGAAGCCGTCGCCGAAGAGCTCCTTCATGTCGGCCGTGGTCATCTGTTCGTTGCTCATGTCCTTCTCCAATGCGTGGTCGATGGCCGACACGAGCTCGCGCAACTCGTCCAGCCGCTGCATGACCGTTGCGCGCTGACGCTCCAGGTGCTCGCGCACGGAGCCGGGGTCGGCCAGCAACTGCGCGATCTCCTCCAGGGAGAGCCCGAGCCGCCGGTAGACCACCACCGTCGAGAGCCGTACGAGGTCGTCGTAGGTGTACACGCGATACCCGGAGGCGGTGCGCTCACCCGGAACGACCAGGCCGATCTCGTCGTAGTGGTGCAGGGTGCGCACGGTGATCCCGAACAGGTCACTGGCCTGCCCGACGGTCATCCGCGCCCCCGCCGACTGCATCGAGAGCCTGGGTGTCTCGGTCATGACTCCACGGTGACGCCTCACGCCGCGTGAGGGTCAAGCCCGTGTCGACGCCGCGCGGCCGTGATGTCGACACGCCGACCACGACATGCGGGCGACCCCGGCGAACGGTACCTGCACTCACCATCGACCCGGCGCGGCGAAAGGTGCCCCACCATGCTCGAATCCCTCGTCACCCGCGTGGTGGACCTGTTGTGGAGCACCCCGATGATCGTGCTGATCCTCGCGGTGGGCGCGTACTTCACGGTGCGCATGGCGTTTCCGCAAATCCTGCGCGTCGGCGAGATGGCCAGATATCTCATCGGCGGGGGCGGTTCGCAGCAGGGCGTCTCGTCGTTCCAGGCGTTCGCGATGGCCCTCGGCGGCCGGGTCGGGGTCGGCAACATCGCCGGCGTCGCCACCGCGATCCACTTCGGCGGCCCGGGTGCGATGTTCTGGATGTGGGCCACGGCCATCGTGGGCTCCGCGGTCGCCGTCGCCGAGTGCTCCCTGGCGCAGGTGTGGAAGGAGGAGGTCAACGGCGAGTACCGCGGCGGACCCGCGTATTACATCGAGAAGGGCATCGGCTGGAAGTGGCTCGCGGTGCTCTACGCGGTCGCCGCCCTGTTCGCCTTCTCCGTCACCGGCCCCTCGATCCAGTCCTTCAACATCGCGGAGTCGGCGAACACCGCCTGGGGTGTCGACCCCCGCCTCACCGGGGCGCTGGTCACCGTGTTGTTCCTCGCGGTGGTGCTCGGCGGCCTCAAGCGCATCGGTGCCGTGTGCGGCCTCGTCGTGCCGTTCATGGCGGCCGCCTACATCCTGCTCGGTCTGGTCATCCTCGCGCTGAACGCCTCGGCGGTACCGCACATGTTCGCCCTCATCTTCACCAGCGCGTTCGGCGCGGAGTCGGTCTTCGGCGGCATGCTCGGCGCGATCATCATGTGGGGCGTGCGCCGGGCGATCTACTCCTCGGAGGCGGGCACCGGCTCCGGCGCGCAGGCCGCGGCGGCCGCGGAGGTCAGCCACCCGATCAAGCAGGGCCTGGCCCAGGGCTTCTCGATCTACGTCGACACGCTGTTCGTGTGCACGATCACCGGACTGATGATCCTCGTGACCGACAGCTACAACGTCGAGGCCCCCGACGGGAGCATGATCGTGCAATACGCGCCCGACCTGACCGCGGGGCCCGCCTACACGCAGGCCGCCATCGACAGCACCCTGCCCGGCATGGGCTCGGGGTTCGTGGCGATCGCGATGTTCTTCTTCGCGTTCACCACGCTGCTCTCGTTCGCCTTCTACGCCGACACCAACGTGGCCTACCTGGTGCGCAGCAGCCGCTGGGAGCGGCGGCTCGTGCTGCTCGTCAAGGCGATGATCGCCGTCTCCATCGCGCTGGGCTCGCTGCGTTCCTCGACGTTCGCGTGGAACCTCGCGGACATCGGAGTCGGGCTGTACACGTGGATCAACCTCGTCGCATTGGTGCTGCTCAGCGGCAAGGCTGTGGCGGTCTACCGCGACTACGCGAGGCAGCGCCGGCAGGGGCGCGACCCGGTCTTCGACCCGCAGGACGTGGGCATCACCAACGCTCCGGTCTGGACCGCGATCGCCCGGCGCTCCACGGTGTCGCAGGACACGTGAGGCCGCCGGCAGGAAGCCGGAGACGATCGGACGGAGTTCCGGAAACGCCCACCCGTGTCTGCCAGAAATCCCGTACCGTGGTTGGCACCGCAAGCGCCCCCGCTGTGTGGACCACTCCCGGACACCGCGCGGATCGGTCGACGATGCGCACGGTCCCCCCGGGGTGTACTACGCGTGGGCGACTCACCGTCGAGCACGCGTAGGAGCCGAGGACCGATGACCGCAACAGTCTCCACGAACATCCCCACCGAAGGTGGCACGTCCCACGCCGAGCTCGCCCAATGGGTGGCCGAGTGCGCCGAGCTGACAACCCCCGACAAGATCGTGTGGTGCGACGGCTCTAAGGACGAATGGGACCGTCTCACCAGTGAGCTCGTCGAGGCGGGCACCTTCGTCGCCCTCGACAAGAAGCCGAATTCGTTCTGGGCGGCTTCCGACCCCACCGACGTCGCGCGCGTCGAAGACCGCACGTTCATCTGCTCCCCCACGAAGGAGGAGGCGGGGCCGACGAACAACTGGCTCGACCCCGACGAGATGAAGGGCATCATGCGCGACCTCTACCAAGGGTGCATGACGGGCCGCACGATGTACGTCATCCCGTTCGTCATGGGCCACCTTGAGGCCGACATCCCGATGTACGGCGTCGAGGTCACCGACTCCGCGTACGTCGTCGTGTCGATGCACATCATGGCGCGCGTCGGTTCGGCCGTGCTCAAGCAGATGGAGGAGACCGACGCGGGCTACGTCAAGGGCCTGCACTCCGTCGGGCACCCGCTCGCGGACGGTCAGGAGGACAGCCCGTGGCCGTGCAGCGACACCAAGTACATCGTGCACTTCCCGCACGAGCGCACGATCTGGAGCTACGGCTCGGGCTACGGCGGCAACGCGTTGCTCGGCAAGAAGTGCTACGCGCTGCGGATCGCCTCGGCGATGGCGCACGACGAAGGCTGGATGGCCGAGCACATGCTGATCCTCAAGCTGACCAACCCCGAGGGCAAGGTGCACTACATCGCCGCGGCGTTCCCGAGCGCCTGCGGCAAGACGAACCTGGCGATGATCGAGCCCACGATCCCCGGCTGGAAGGCCGAGATGGTCGGCGACGACATCGCGTGGATGCGCTTCCGGGACGGCAAGCTCTACGCGGTCAACCCGGAGAACGGTCTCTTCGGGGTGGCGCCGGGCACCGGCGTGACGACCAACCTCAACGCGATGAAGGCGATCGACGAGGGCAACTCGATCTTCACCAACGTCGCGCGCACCCCCGACGGCGACGTCTGGTGGGAGGGCATGACCCCGGAGACGCCGCAGCACCTCATCGACTGGCACGGCAACGACTGGTCGCCCACCGACGGTGAGCACGGCACGCTGGCCGCGCACCCGAACAGCCGGTTCTGCACCCCGATCGTGCAGTGCCCGGTGGCCGCGCCGGAGTTCAACGACCCCAACGGCGTGCCGATCAGCGCGATCCTCTTCGGCGGCCGCCGCAAGACGACGGTGCCGCTGGTCACGCAGGCCCGCGACTGGAACCACGGCACGTTCATCGGCTCCACCGTCTCCTCGGAGACGACGGCCGCGGCCGCCGGCCAGGTCGGCGTCGTGCGCCGCGACCCGATGGCGATGCTGCCGTTCATCGGCTACAACGCCGGCGACTACCTGCAGCACTGGGTGAACCTCGGCAAGGAGCACGCCGACGCGATGCCCGAGGTCTTCCTCGTCAACTGGTTCCGTCGCGACGCCGACGGTGGCTTCGCGTGGCCCGGCTTCGGCGAGAACAGCCGCGTGCTCAAGTGGATCGTCGAGCGCCTCGAGGGGCAGGCCGACGCCGTCGAGACCCCGATCGGCCTGCTGCCGACCCCGGGTGCCATCGACACCGAGGGCCTCGACATCACCGACGAGCAGCTCGAGGCCGCCCTGCGCTTCGACCCCGAAGAGTGGCGTCAGGAGCTGCCGCTGATCCGCGAGTGGTTCGGCAAGTTCGGCGACAAGCTGCCGCCCGAACTCTCCGAGCAGCTCGACACCATGACGGAGGGCCTCGAGAAGGCCTGACCTGCACCGACACTGACGGCGCGGCTCCACCCGGAGCCGCGCCGTCGGCGTGTGCGGGCCTCCCCCGCGAGGTGGAGTCGTCGGGCGGAGACCGGATCGAGACTGCGGAGCCGGTTCGGTCTCGGGGCGGATCCGGCGCCGGCTGCGCGCTGGCACCGTGGAAGGCATGACTTCGAACGACCACACCGAGCAGATCAAGGCCACCGAGGCCACCGCGATGACCGAGGCGCCCCAGGCGACTGCGGCGCCCCAGGCGACTGAAACGACTGAGACGGCTGAGGCGCCCGGGGCCGCCGAGCGCCGCGAGCGCCGCGAGCGCGACGAGCGGAAGGCCCAGCGGCTGGGCATGGCGCGCACGTTCGGTCTCGACATCGTCGGGCCGATCGCGCTGTACCACCTGCTCACCAACCAGGGGTGGAGCGACGTCGCGGCGCTCGTCACCTCCGGGGCGCTGCCGGCTCTGGGCATCGGGCTCGACGTCGTGCGCGGACGCCGCATCGGCGGCCTGAGCCTGCTCGTGCTGGGCGGCATCGCGATCTCGATCATCGCGGCGCTGCTCACCGACGACCCCCGCTTCGTGCTCCTCGAGGGCGCGGTGACCTCGGCCGTCGCCGGAGTGTTCTCGCTGGCCACCCTCCTGTTCGGGCGCAGCCTCGTCGAGATGTTCGCCACCGGCGCCGCGCCGGAGGGCACCGAGCACTCGCTGCGCACGCGGGCCCTGTTCGAGCGCGACGACGTGCGCCGCTTCGCCCGCCGCGTCACGGTCGTCTTCGCCGTCGTCTTCTTCGCCTCCGCCGCCGCCCAGGCCGCGCTCGCGTGGTGGGCGCCGATCGGGCTCGCGTTCGCGTACAACCGGTTCGGTTTCATCCCCTGCCTGGCCGTCATCGCCGTCGGAGGCTGGGTGCTGTTTCGCCGGGCCCGCGCCCGCGGCGAGCTGGACTTTCCCGAGTGGGACGCGACCTCGAACGCTGCGCGACGACGTGAGAGCTAGGTCACAAATCGGTGACTTCGTCGAGTCCCCCATCGCTGAACTGCAACTCATGGTCTCGATGAAGGCGTTGCGGTCACAGTTCCTGTGACCGCGGACGCCGACTGCAGCCCACGACGGAACCGGCGTGGATCGGCAATGATCCAACGCCGAATTCCATCCAGTGATGGCGGCCCTCCGCGGGTCTGTGCAAACCGAGATCTTGAAGATCACGGCACAAGGCCGGCTCCCTTTCA
>NZ_BCNQ01000134.1 GCF_001515525.1 Piscicoccus intestinalis NBRC 104926
CCGCCGACGCGTGCGAAGCCGTGGCTCGGCCGCGTGCCGACAGACCGCTGCGGGCGGCGTGCGCCCGCGGAGCCGGTCGCGCCGGCGGGGCCGCGACTCCCGCCCCGAGGCTGGTCAGCGGGCCGATCCCGCGGGGAGGCGGTGACGCGAGAGCGCGGCCTCGTGGCACCGACGGTCGGTGGGGGCGCGCGCTCGCTCGGCCATCGTTGGGCTGGATCGAGGTAGTCGATCGACGGGGTGACCGTACGGCGTCGACTCGATTAACGAAGAGTGTTGCGTCACCTAAGTTATCGGTCACAGCCACATCTCGAGCTGGACACGAAAAAATAACGCTGCAAGCATCTCCTCCATGCCTCTCCCACTGACAGCGAGAGTGGCCGCGCTTGCGGCCCCCGCACTCAGCGCCGCGATGCTCGTCCCCGCCGGTAGCGCGCAGGCGGCCCCCGCCGCCTCCGCCGCTTCCGCCCAGACTGCCGCACAGACCTCTGTGCAGACCCAGGCCGCCTCGCGGGCGGCCGGCCAGACCGGTGTGGTCGCCGCCTCCGGTGGCCTGCAGTCCTGGCCCGCCAAGGTGCGCGGCTGCATCAACTCGCGCTTCGACGTCAGCTCGATCGGCGGCTACCGCTCCGGCGGCGGCGACCACGGCCGCGGCCTGGCGCTCGACGTCATGGTGCGCGGCTCCGAGGGCGACCGCGTGGCCGCGTGGGCCCTGCGCAACGCCGACCAGCTCAACGTCAAGTACGTCATCTGGAAGCAGCGCATCGCGCACCCGGGTGGCGGTTGGAACCGGATGAGCGACCGCGGGGACGCCACCGCGAACCACTACGACCACGTGCACATCTCGTTCAACTCGGGCTCCGGCTCCTGCCCGTGACGGCCGCGCCCGCCATCCCTTCGACCCGATCCTGACGCCAGAGGGCCGCCCCCGACCAGGGGCGGCCCTCTCGTCTTGCCGAGACTCATGTCGAGGCGCGGCTCACACGATCGACGCGGTCTCCCGGTTGACGGCGCTGCGCAGCAGCGCGAGGTTCGTCGAGCCGCGGTCGGCCGCGATGTAGATGAACGTCGAACTCGACAGCATCTTGATGAGGTGCAGCTGGTCGCTGAGCGTCAGCAGCATGTCCTCCAGCTGCGAGTTGATGCCGAGGGCGCGGATCGTCTTGTTCTTCGCCTTGACCATCTCGGCGTTGTACGCGCTGGCGACCTCGAGGTCGAAGTCGCCGCGGCTGCTCTTCGACGCGAGCGGCATGCCCGTCTCCATGTCGACGATGCATGCGCCCATGAAGCCGCTGACGTCCGCGGCGAGGCGGTTCATCACGTTCATCATCTGTTCCTGCGTGGCCATGTCTCCTACTTTCGATCGGCTGGGGGGTTACCGGCGGCCCGGGTTCGGCGACCTCGCCGCTCACCCGTGGGCGGGGACACAGCGTGCGATCGGTCGCCTCGCAGTGAACAGCAGCGGGTCCTGGGCGAGTGTCATGGACGCTCGTACCAGTGGCCGCGCGCGTCTCGCGCTCACCGCCAAGGGCCCTGCGAGACAGCGTGGTATACATAGCGCACCGTGCCCGCAGCCGCCCGATCCCGGCCCGATCGCGGGCCCGTCGCGGCCTGATGGCCGGACGTGGCCGATCGTGCGCCTCGCGTGGGCCGTCGTTCTTGGAAGGAGCACCATGCACACGGTGCTGGGTCCGACCACCAAACGCCAGGTCGCCTTCGTGGGCCCGCTGGGTGTGGGCAAGACCACGGCGGTGCGCGCGATCAGCGACGTGCCGGTCGTCAGCACGGAGGTGATGCGCTCCTCGGTCGCGGTCGGCCCGCGCCGGGAGACCGACAAGACCACGACCACCGTCGGCATCGACTACGGCGAGTGGGTGGCCCCGGACGGCAGCCGCGTCGGCGTGCTCGGCACCCCCGGCCAGCTGCGGTTCGCCTCCGCCCGCGCCTCGGTCGTCGCCCGGCGCGCCTCGATCGTGCTCTGGGGCTACGGGGACCGCAGCGAGACCGTCGACGAGATGGCCGAGTGGCTGCTGCGGATCGGGGACGAGCACGTGTGGGCGCGCACCATCGTCGCCCTCACGCGCCGCGAGGGCCGCGACGGGGAGCCCGACATCGCCGAGTATCGCCGTCGGCTCGGGCGGTTCCGAGCCGACATGCCCCTCGTGGAGGCCGATCCCCGCGAGCGCGACGACGTCGTCCGGGTCGTCATGACGGCCCTCGACCTCGACGAGCCCCAGCGGCCGAAGCCCGCTGAGCAGCCTGAGCCCGCTGAGCACCCGGAACACCCTGAGCACTCCGACCAGTCCACGCAGGAGACGGCATGAGCGAGACCGGTCCCGAGGCCCTCATCGGCTCGCACCTCGGCACCGACGACGAGGAGGTCAAGGACCTCGTCATGCACGAGGGCATCGCCCAGGAATGGGAGCTGTGGTCGATGATCATCGGCCGCACCGCCCTGCCGCGCCTGCAGCGCATCAGCGAATCCCTGCCGACGATGACGTCGGCGATGCTCGGCACCGCCGACGGACTCAACCTGTGCTCCCTCGGCGTGCCCGAGGAGGACGTGGGCCGCCTGGCCGCCCTCAACAGCTCGCTGTTCGCCGTCTCGTCGGCGCAGGCGGAGATCGTCAGCAGCGCCGGCGTCGTGCCCGGCTCCGCGATGGTGGCGATCTCCACGGGTCACGGCCACCTCGTGCTCGTCAGCTTCGTGCAGCCGCCGCTGGGCCACCTGCTGCTCGCCGTGTCGGCCGAAGACGTGCAGCTGGGCACGATGGTCGTCATCGTGCGCAGCGCCGCCGAGGAGCTGCGCACCTGGCTCAGCACGCGCTGACGCAGGCGGCTTCGAGCAGGCGGCTTCGAGCAAGCGGTCGCGAGCAAGCGGTCGCGAGCAAGCGGCCCCGGACGCGACGACGGGCCCGGATCTCCCCTCTGGTGATCCGGGCCCGTCCACCGGCGCTGGGCCGGTCGCGGTGCTCGCGGCGATCAGGCCTCGGCGAGCGTGAGGCCGATCGTCGACAGCAGTTCGTACGGCGGGATCTTCGTGCCGCCGGAGGCGATCGCCAGCAGCGCCGAGGCGAGGCTGGCCATCGCGGACGTGAGGATCAGTGGATCCTGGTCGGCCATCTCGTCGCGCAGCACGTCGACGTACTCGTTGACCGTGCAGCCGCCGTCCATGCTCTGCATGCGGGCGGTGAGAATCGCCATCGCGCTCTGCATCCCAGGCGCAGGCATTCCGTTCACGTTCATGATCGGTGTCCCCCAATGGTCACTGCCGACAGCTCCCGCCACTTCCCCAAGTGGCGACGACACCCGGTGTCGCGACATCGTCGTCGGGCTGCCCTGCGTTCGAGTCAAGCGTATGTCTTGATCGATTGTCCAGCTCTCGCCGGCGCCCCCGTCGCCCCGATGTCGACAATGACGCGGAGCCCGATGGCGCCCAAGGCCCGTCGCTCGCGGCTCATGTCCCAGGCACGTCGTCAGGCACGTCGCGCGCACCTCGCCACGCACATCGAGTAGGACGCTTGGCCAGGAGCCCGTCGCTGTTGCAGAATGGGCGCACGACGTGCGGATTCGGTCGCTCACCTGGGGAAAGGTGACGAGCGGGCCGGCGTCGACAACCGAATCGATCGGTCGCGCGACGCGCATCGGTCTCCGCCTGGTGTTTCGAGGTCGTTGGGGAAGACGTCCCTCACGCACCAGAGGAGGTCCGGATGTCTGTTCTGAGCTCGACCGTGATGACCCGCGGGGTGGTGTTCGTGCATTCCACCCCCGCGGCCTTGTGCCCGCACGTGTGCTGGGCACTGGAAAGCGTGCTCGGGGAGAACGTGCGACTCGACTGGTCGGCGCAGCCCCTGGGCCGATCGCTCGTGCGCGGGGAGTTCTCGTGGGCGGGTGAGCCCGGCACGGGCGCGCGCCTGGCGAGCGCGCTGCGCGGCTTCGACGACCTGCGCTATGAGGTCACCGAGGAGCCTAGCCCCGGCGTCGACGGCTCGCGCTGGGTGCACACCCCGGCGCTGGGCATTCACCACTCCTGGCTGGCCGCCAACGGCGACGCCGTCGTCAACGAGGACCGGCTGCGCGCCGCCATGCGCTCCGGCGACCACACGGCCCTGCGCCGCGAGATCGACTCCGCGCTCGGCACCGCCTGGGACCTCGAGCTCGACCCCTTCCGGCACGCCGGCGAGGGCCACCCCACGCGCTGGCTCTACCGCGTCAGCTGAGCGCGCGGTGAGCCGGAGACGGCCCGCTCTGCGGATCGTGCCGCGCCCCGGCGTCACCCGGGTCACCTGCATGACCGGCGCCACCGGCGCCGGCGGTACCACGGACAGGGGCGCGTGCCGAGCCGGCTCCGTCATGACCTGCGCCTAGGACTGGCCGCCGGGCCCCGGCGATCTTCGGACCAATCGCCGGGCCGCGGCGGCTGTCGCGCCCGCGGGGGAGCGCGACGACCACGAGGGACCGACCCACCGGGGATGGGGGTCGGTCCCTCGGTCGCGTCTCGGGGTCGCGGCTCGGGTCGCGTGTGGGCTGTGTCTCGAATCGTGGCGGTCGGCCTCGAAGGGTGAGACCGGACCGGGCGGCTGCCTCAGAACCAGCCCCGCGGAGCCGGTTCGGTCGCAGCCGGGCGGTCCCGTCGGTTGGCACAGGCTCCCGTGCGGAAAAGGGGCGCGGAGGCGGGGTCCTCGGGCGGGGTGCCGGTAGCTGGGAGGCGGGGGAGTCGGCGGCGTACGCGTGACGGGGTGCATCGGCAGCACACGGTCGTGGAACGGTGGCGCGCGAGAGCCCGCCGGCGCGCGGGGGCGCCGCGGGCTACGGGTCTCGCGAGACGTCAGTCGACGTTGGCGAAGGCGAGGGCGACGTTGCAGCCGCCGAAACCGAAGGAGTTGTCCATGGCGACGATGTCGCCCTCGGGCAGCTTGCGCGGCTCGCCGTGCACGATGTCGAGGTCGATCGCCGGGTCCTTGTCGAAGAGGTTGATCTGCGCGGGGGCGAGGCGGTCGTTGATCGCCTTGATCGTGAAGACCGCCTCGAGGGAGCCGGCGGCGCCGAGCAGGTGCCCGGTCATCGACTTGGTCGCGCTCACCGCGATGCCGCCGACGTGGTCGCCGAACGCCTTGTGGATCGCCTTGCATTCGGCGATGTCGCCGACCGGCGTCGACGTGGCGTGCGCGTTGAGGTGCACGACGTCCTTGGGGTCGATGTCGCCGAAACGCAGCGCCTCGGCCATCGCCGACGCCGCGCCGAAGCCCTCGGGCTCCGGGGCCGCCGCGTGGTGGGCGTCGTTGCTCACGCCGAAGGAGAGCAGCTCGGCGTAGATCGTCGCGCCGCGGGCCTTGGCGTGCTCGTAGGACTCCAGCACCATGAGCGCCGCGCCCTCGCCCATGACGAAGCCGTCGCGGCCGGTGTCGTACGGCCGGGAGGCGGTCGCCGGGTCGTCGTTGCGCTTCGACAGCGCCTGCATCGCGGCGAACCCGCCGACGCACAGCGGGTGGATCGCGGCCTCCGTGCCGCCGGCGACGACGACGTCGGCGCGGCCCTCGCGGATCATGCCCAGCGCGCTGCCGATGGCCTCGGCGCCGGACGCGCACGCGCTCACCGGGGTGTGCCCCCACGCGGCGGCACCCAGCTCGATGGCGACGGCGCCCGTGGGGCCGTTGACGAGCAGCATCGGGACGGCCAACGGGAAGATGCGCCGGGGACCCTTGGTGCGCAGGTTCTCCCAGCTGTCGACGACGGTCGTGATGCCGCCGACGCCGGAGCCGATCGCGACGGCCAGCCGCTCGGGCTCCACCTCGGGGGAGCCGGCGTCGGCCCAGGCCTCGCGGGCGGCGATGAGCGCGTACTGCGAGCACGGGTCCTGCCGACGCTGCTCGACCTTGCTCAGCACCTCGCTCGCCGGCTGGGCCAGCGTCGCCGCGAACGTGACGGGCAGGTCGTAGGTCTGCACCCAGTCATACGGCATGGGGCGTGCGCCGGGCGTGCCGGCCAACAGGGCCTGCCAGGTGTCGGCGACGTTGCCGCCGAGGGGGCTGGTCGTGCCCATGCCGGTGACGACGACCCGCGTTTGCTGGGGGGAGGACATTCTCAGGTTCTTCCTTTCGCCTGCGGGTCGCACCGCGCAGGAGCCTGCGTGCCCCGTCCGCGCCCCGGACCGATCACGTCGATCACATCGATCGCGTCGATCGGTTCCGGGGCGGCGGCGCGGCCGGTCGGGTGCCTCAGGCCTGGGCCTTGGCGATGTAGTCGACGGCGTCGCGAACCGTGGTGAGGTTCTTGACCTCCTCGTCGGGGATGCGCACGCCGAACTTCTCCTCGGCGTTGACGACGATCGTCATCATCGACAGCGAGTCGATGTCGAGGTCCTCGGTGAAGGACTTGTCGAGGGCGACGGCGTCCTGCTCCAGGCCCGTCTCCTCGTTGATGATGTCGGCGAGACCCTCGAGGATCTCCTGCTCGCTCTGCGCCATGATCGTGCTCCTTTGTGTCGGTTGTCTGAAACATTTGCTCCCGCCGCCTCGTGTCCGGGGCGGGTGCCCGACGCTGTCGGGCGGTGGTCCGATTGACCCGTCGAACCGGCGGGATCCTTTGTGGTGTTAGGGCAGCACAACCACCTGCGCGGCCCAGGTCAGCCCGGCTCCGAAACCGAACTGCAGGCAGATGTCACCGGACTTGGCCTTGCCCTCCCGCAAGAGCCGCGTGACCGCCAGCGGCACCGACGCCGCCGAGGTGTTGGCCATGTCGGCGACGTCCTCGCGGGCGACGACGACGTGCTCACCGAACTTCATCTGCTTGGTGATCGCGTCGATGATGCGGATGTTCGCCTGGTGCGGCACGAACACGTCGATGTCGGCGACGGTCAGGCCCGCGGCCGCCACCGCCTCCCGGGCGACGTGCACCATCTTGTACGCGGCCCAGCGGAAGACCGAGGGGCCGACCATGTCGATGAACGGCCAGCGCCGGTCCTGCGGGGTGGAGTCGGGGTCGTCGAGCGCGCGGCGGAAGCTCACCCAGTCGGTGGACTGCTTGATGAGGTCGAAACCGGAGCCGTCGGCGCCCCAGACCGTCGGGCCGATGCCCGGCGTCTCGCTCGGGCCGATGACCGCGGCGCCGGCCCCGTCTCCGAAGATGAAGGCCGTGCCCCGGTCGTGCGGGTCGCGGAAGTCGGACATCTTCTCGACGCCGACGACGAGCACGAACTCGCTGCTGCCGCCGCGAACCATCTCGTCGGCGACGTTGACGCCGTAGCAGAAGCCGGAGCAGGCCGCCGACAGGTCGAACGCGGCCGCGGCGCCGGCGCCCAACTCGCTCGCCACGAGCGTGGCGGCCGCCGGGGTCTGGTACGGGTGGGTCAGGGTCGCGACGATGACGGCGCCGAGCCGGTCGGCCTCGACACCGGCGGCCGCCAGGGCCGCGCGCCCCGCCTGCGTGGCCATGTCGGCGACCGACTCCTGCGGCCCGGCCTGACGACGCGCGGCGATGCCGGAGCGATCCCGGATCCACTCGTCCGAGGAGTCGATGTCGCCGACGATCTCGGCGTTGGGCACGACGCGCTCAGGCCGGTGGTCTCCCATGCCCCAGATGCGGGTGTAGGCGGGACCGACGCGGGTCGTCAGCAAGGGCCGGTCAGACCGCTCGGACCGGTCGCGCTGCTCGGGCCGGTCGGGCTGGTCGCGCTGGTCGGGCTGATCCGGCTGGTCGCTGGCCTCGGGTGTGGTGGACGTCATCGGGGATCCTCAGTCGCGGGGGTCGGCGTGCGTCTCGATGAGCTCGCGCGCCGCGTCGAGGTCGTCGGGGGTGCGCAGGGCGACGGTCTGCACGCCCTTCATGCCGCGCTTGGCGAGGCCGGCGAGGGTGCCGGCGGGGGCCACCTCGATCATTCCGCTGACGCCGAGTTCAAGGAGGGTGGCCATGCACAGGTCCCAGCGCACCGGGCTGCCGACCTGGCTGACGAGCCGCTCGAGCACCACGCCGCCGTCGGTGATCGCCTGCCCGTCGCGGTTGGACACCAGCGGCCGGGCCGGCTCGTTCGGCTCGATCGTCTCGGCGTAGCGGGCCAGGGGCTCGATGGCCGGCTGCATGTGGTGGGTGTGGAACGCGCCGGCGACCGACAACGGGATGACGCGGGCGCGGGCCGGCGGATCGGCCAGCAGCGCCTCCAACTGCTCGAGGGTGCCGGCGGCGACGACCTGGCCGCCGCCGTTCATGTTCGCTGCGGTGAGGCCGTGCCGGTCCAGGGTCGCGATGACGTCGTCCTGCGCACCGCCCATGACGGCGCTCATGCCCGTCGGGGTCACGGCGCTCGCGGCGGCCATGCCGTTGCCGCGCTCGCGCACGAACACCATCGCCTGCTCCCCGGAGAGCACCCCGGCGGCCGCGGCGGCGGTGATCTCGCCGACGGAGTGGCCGGAGAACGCGCCGACCCGGCTCAGGTCGTCGCCCAGGAGGGCTCGAAGCGTGGCCAGGCCGGCGCCGACGATGAGCGGCTGCGCGACCGCGGTGTCCTTGATCGTCTCCTCATCGGAGACGGTGCCGTGGGCGACGAGGTCGAGTTCCGCCGCGGACGACAGGGATTCGAGGTGGTCGCGGAAGCCGGGCAGCTCCAGCCACGGGGAGAGGAAACCGGGCTTCTGGGAGCCCTGGCCGGGACAGGCGATCGCAAGCACGTCTTCCAGACTCCACCCGGACGGGCGTCCGCGGACCCGGGAGGGGGCACAGAAATGGACGATCGTTTTGGAGGTTTCCTCCAAAAGCGCAGATGAACTCGGCGCGTCGCTGCCGATCGGGGGCCGGCTCCGGGCTGTCTGGGATCGCTCAGGGATCGCGGCGCGGCAGCCGCGGGGCGGTGGCGTCGAGGGCTCCGAGCGCCAGGGCCGTCTGCACGATGTGCGCCTCCCGGGGCTCGGTCAGGTCGTATCCGACGACCTCGGCGATGCGTCCCAGCCGGTACCGCACGGTGTTCGGGTGCACGTACAGGGCTCGGGCCGCGGCCTCGATGCCGCGTCCGCAGTCGAGGAACGCGGCGGCGGTCTCCGCCAGGGAGCCGCCGGCGCGCTGCAGCGGGTAGTAGACCCGTTCGATGAGCAGGTGCCGGGCGGGCGCGTCGCCGAGCAGCACCCGCTCGGGCAGCAGGTCGTCGGCGGGCACCGGCCGGGGCGCGCCGGGCCAGGCGGGCGAGGCGCGCAGCCCCGAGAGGGCGGCGCGGGCCGAGCGGCCGGCGGCGAAGAGCCGCGGCACGGTGGGGCCCACGACGACCGGTCCGTCGGAGAAGTACGGCAGCAGCGCGTGCACCCCGCGCCCGTGGTCGGCGGAGCCACCGAGGATGACGACGAGGCGGCGGCCCTGCACCGCGATGAGTGACTCCAGCGACACCTTGCCGACGGCCGCCCGCACCAACTCGACCGCGCTGGCCGAGGAGCCGGTCGGGCGGCTGCCGACGACGACGGTCACCGGGCCGAGCTCGCCCCAGCCGAGGGCGGTGGCGCGCGAGACCATCTCGTCGTCGGCCTCGCCGCGCAGCACCGCGTCGACGACGAGCGATTCCAGGCGGGCGTCCCAGGCGCCGCGGGACTCGGCGGCGTTGGCGTACACCTGCGCGGTGGCGAACGCGACCTCCCGCGAGAAGCGCAGCACCGCGAAGCTCAGGGCGGTCTCGTCGCCGGGGGCGGCGAGCTCGACGACGTGGTCCTCGACGACCTCGACGACGCTGCGCACGAGGTCGACGGTCTGGCGCAGGGTGATCGCGCGGGTCAGGTCGCGCGGGGCGGCCCCGAAGAGTTCCACCGGGAGCCGGTCCGGCCGGCCCTCCCCGCGGCACCACGCGACGAACGTCGAGATCCCGGTCTGGGCGATGAGCCCCACCCAGGAGCGCTCTTGCGCGGGGAGCGCGCGGTACCAGGCGAGCCGGGCGTCGAGGTGGCGGTTCGCGGCGTTCATGAGATCACCCGCCGCGCCCTCGATGTTGCGCACGGTCTCCTCGCGCAACGTCGCGGTCTGCGGGGCCATCCCCGCAGCTTACGAGCCCGATCGCCGCGAGGGGGCCGTCCCGCGCCTCCGGCCCGCTGACCGCCCTCACTCCCCGGAGGCGGGCTTCGGGTTCCGCCGCCGAGCGCGGTAGATTCGCCCGCCCGCCACGAGCCCGCCACCGATCGGCTACTCGCAGTTGGGGATCGGCCGATGGGATGCCACCCATGAGCTCCCGCACGCTGCGCTGGCCGCCTACGAGCTGTCCTCGGTGAACCAGCCCGTCACGTCGGTGCCGTCGAGGTTCTCACGCTCGCCGAGCTGCGCACCCTGCGGGCCAAGGAGCGCCTGCCCAAGGAGCGCCAGCACAACACGCTGTACGACGGCCGTTACCAGGTGCCGACGTTCGAGGAGGTGCTCAGGCTGCGTGAGCGCCTGAGCAAGGAGCACGGCCGCACGATCGGGATCATCCCCGAGATCAAGCACTCGACGTACTTCCACGCCAAGGGCTTCAACCCCGAGAAAGCGTTCCTGACGCAGGTGCGCGCCCACGGCCTGGACCGCAAGAACGCGCCGCTGTGGCTGCAGTCGTTCGAGATCACCAACCTCAAGGCCGTGCGGAAGATGGGTTACCAGGCCAACTCCACGTTCCTCGCCTGGACCGGAGACGGTCGGTGGGACGGCCCCTACGACCTGCTGAGCAAGGGCGACACCCGCAAGTACTCCGACTGGATGAAGCCCGCCGGCCTGAAGGAGATCTCGACGTTCGCCGACGGCATCGGCCCCGAGAAGTTCTTCGTCATCCCCAAGAAGGCCGACGACACGCTCGGGGCGCCGACCAGCCTCGTGGCCGACGCGCACGCCGTCGGGCTGAAGGTCATCCCGTGGACGTTCCGCAACGAGAACACGTTCATGGCCAAGGACCTGCAGACCAGCGGCACCGCCCCGAGTCATGACACCGGGGTACGTCATTTTTCCTGCGGGTGGGCGGTGGACTTCAGGATGTGTTTCGCGGCTGGGGTGAGGGGGTCGGCGGCGAGGTGTTCGTGGCCGGCAATGCTGACCGTGATCTCCTGCAGGGGCCGTAAGGCCCGGATGATCTTCTTCAGGCTGAGCCCGGTGAGTTCTTGTAGGTGACGGGCGACGGCCAGCGCGGTGACGACGACGGTCAGGTGGGCTTCGATCGCGTCGCGCTCGTGATGAAATATCGGCCGCGCCCGCAGGTCGGACTTCGACATCCGGAACGACTGCTCGACCCGCCACAGGTCGTGGTAGCTGGCGATGACCTCGCTCGCGGGCATCACGTCGGCGGGGATGTTGGTGACATAGCCCTTCAACCCGACCAGGCTGCGAGCCCTGGCGAGGTCCTTCTCGTTCAGGACCGCCGCATCGCCCTTGATCATGACGAACCGCGGCTTGCGGGCCGGTCGCTCACCCGCGACGACGGCTCGGGCACGGTTCTCCTGCGCCGTCAACGTCTTGTTGTCCCGGGCGGACCGCTTGCTCGAGTACGCCCATACCGCCCGCCACGACTTCGGATGCGTCTGCGGCGCCCAGACCGGCTCGTCCCGCAGGTGCGTGTCGTTTTCGCTGGTCGCGCCGGCATGCCGCGGGGTGATGGTATCGATGATCTGCCCGTCGGTGAACGCGTCCCCGTGCCAGCGGAAGTGGGACGCCAGATCGGCAGGCGCTTTGGTCTGGCGGGACCCGACGATGAACCGCACGTTGGCCTCGTCGAGCGCTTTCAGGTTGCTCGAGGAGAGCATCCCGGCGTCGGCGACCACGACCATGTCCGCCACACCGTGGCGTTCCTGGAACGCGCGGATGGTCGGCAGGATGGTGGCGGTCTCGGCCTTGTTGCCCTACCAGCAGGTGATCTCCAACGGGAACCCGCCCCGGTCGACCAGCAGCCCGACCACGACCTGCGGGTCGACCCGGCGTTCCTTGGAGTACCCGACCTTGCGCAGCTCGTCCTCATACTCGGCCTCGAAGTAGAGCGTGGTCACGTCGTAGAGCACAAGGGTGAGGTCGCCGTGGCGGGCAGCGTGCGCGAAGCACGCTGCGGCGATCTGTCCCCGATAGTCACGGTGGACGGCGCGGTCCAGAGCGCGGAAGAAGGTCCGCACATCCACATGAGGCACCCCGATCTCCTCCAACACGCGCACGCTGTCGGCTTTGCTCGTCGGCTCCACCAGCCGGGCCAGGACCAGCTGCATGAACGCGTCATCGCCCAGAACGTCGAACCCGAGCCGGGCGTAGGCGCTGGTCAGCACATCCCACAACAGCGCGCACCGCTTGCACGTGATGACTCCGCGAGCCCGACCCGTCCCGGCCGGCGCGTCGTCCAGGCCAAGATCGAGGGCCTCCTGCCCGGGCCGTATCCGCTCACGAGCGATCTGCATCAGCACAGCGAGCTCCGCCTCGTCGTGCGCGGTGCCGATGTGCTCCAGGATCACGTTGCGGCCAGCGCGACGCTCAGCGATCTGGACCTTCGTGGCGCCCGAGCGGCCAGCGGATCGGCGGATGAACACCACCAGCGCCACCATACCCAGCAGCGGGGTACGTCAATTCCACCCAACCCAAGCCAGTGACCAGCACGAACACCGACGACAACCCCGAAAACAGCTCAAGTGTCATG
>NZ_BCNQ01000135.1 GCF_001515525.1 Piscicoccus intestinalis NBRC 104926
GGCCGCCTCGTCGAGCCGCTCGCGCAAGCCGGCACGTTCGGCCTCACCCGCCGCGAGGTCGGCGGCGTACCGGGCGCCGACCAGCGCCCGGGCCAGGGCTGCGCCGAGCGCGACACCGACGAGCAGCGCCGCGAAAAGGGCTGTGACGAACACGGTCGTGGTCATGGCAACACCGTGTCACCGACCACTGACAAGACTCCTCAGGCGCGGCCGACCCACGCCTAAGACCCAGGTCAGCAGCCCGCAGGGGCGATAACGCGGAATCCAGCGAGCCACGTGATAGGCAGGCCGACGTGAGCGAATTCGACGACGCGATGCGGCTGACCGTCCTGGAGCCGGGCCGGGCCCGCTGCGAGTTCACACAGGGCTGGCTGATCGGCCGGGCGGTCAACGGCGGGGTGGTCATGGCGCTCGCGGCGACGGCCCTGCGCGAGCACCTCTCCGGCGGCCGACACCCGGATCCACTGGTTCTCAGCGCGTATTTCCTGTCGGCGACGCTGCCTGGACCGGGCCTGGCACACGCCCAGGTGCTGCGGGAGGGCCGCACGATGACGACGGCCCAGGTCAGCGTGACCCAGCCGCGCGAGGGCGCCGAGGTCGAGGTCGAGCGGCTGCGGGCGATGGCCACCTTCGGCGAACTGGACGAGACCGCATCCGCCGAACGCATGCCCCCGCTGCCTGCGGCTCCGGCCCCGCAGGACTGCGTCGACACCCGGCAGGCGCGATCGGACTTCCGGCCGCCGCTCATGGATCGCATCGACCTGCGGCTCGACCCGGCGTGCGTCGGCTGGGCGGTCGGCAAGCCCTCGCGGCAGGGGCGTATGCGGGGCTGGCTGCGGTTCGCCGACGGCCGTCCGATGGACACGATCTCGCTGCTCCTGGCGCTCGACGCGCTGCCTCCGGTCACCTTCGACCTGGGACTTCGGGGTTGGGCGCCGACGCTGGAGTTGACCGCGCACGTGCGGGCTCGACCGGCTCCGGGTTGGGTGTTCGTCGACTGCCGCAGCGAGACCGTCGCGGGCGGCCTCTTCGAGGAAGACGCGCGGATCTGGGATTCGACCGGCCGGCTCGTGGCCCAGTCCCGCCAACTCGCGGCGCTGCCGCGGCCCGGCTGGGCGCCGGGGTCAGGCGACGCGACTCCCGCCGAGCCGGGGGAGTCGTCCCCGGGGCCAGGGGAGTAGCCGGGGCGGCCAGGGAAGGGTCCGGACCGGTGCCGCGCGGCCGGTAAACTCCTGACCCCGTGGCCCTCACTATCGGAATCGTCGGACTGCCCAACGTCGGTAAGTCCACCATGTTCAATGCCCTGACGAAGAACAACGTGCTCGCCGCGAACTACCCGTTCGCGACGATCGAGCCGAACGTCGGTGTCGTGCCGCTGCCCGACCCGCGGCTGAACGTGCTGGCGACGATCTTCAAGAGCGAGAAGATCCTGCCGGCCACGGTCTCCTTCGTCGACATCGCGGGCATCGTGCGGGGCGCCTCCACCGGCGAGGGCCTGGGCAACAAGTTCCTCGCGAACATCCGTGAGGCCGACGCGATCTGCCAGGTCATCCGGGCGTTCGTCGACGACGACGTCGCGCACGTCGACGGCAAAGTCGACCCGGCCGGTGACATCGAGACGATCAACACCGAGCTGATCCTGGCCGACCTGCAGACGCTGGAGAAGGCGGTGCCGCGGCTGGAGAAGGAGGTCAAGGGCAAGAAGGTCGAGAAGGCCGACTACGACGCGGCGCTCGCGGCCCAGCAGGTGCTCGAAGAGGGTCACACGCTGTTCGCCAAGGCCGCCGAGCGCGGCATCGACCTGGCCCGGCTGCGCGAGCTGGGGCTCATGACGACCAAGCCGTTTCTCTACGTCTTCAACGTCGACGAAGACCAGCTCACCGACGAGGCGCTGCAGGCGCAGCTGTCGGCGCTCGTCGCGCCCGCGGAGGCGATCTTCCTCAACGCCAAGCTCGAGATGGATCTCGCCGAGCTGGAGGCCGACGAAGCGGCCGAACTGCTGGAGTCTGTCGGCGTCACCGAGCCGGGCCTGGAGCAGTTGGCGCACAAGGGCTTTCGCACCCTCGGCCTGCAGACCTACCTGACCGCCGGGCCGAAGGAGTCGCGGGCCTGGACGATCCGGAAGGGCTGGACCGCCCCGCAGGCCGCCGGGGTCATCCACACCGACTTCCAGAAGGGCTTCATCAAGGCCGAGATCGTCTCCTACGACGACCTCGTCGCCGCCGGCTCCATGGCCGACGCCAAGGCCGCCGGCAAGGTGCGCATGGAAGGCAAGGACTACGTCATGGCCGACGGCGACGTGGTCGAATTTAGGACTGGGCTTACGTCAGGTGGCAAGAAGTGAAGACGACACTGGGAGCGCTGGCATGAGTGATCTGATTCCACTGCGTAACGCTTGTGTGCCACGAGAGGATGTGCTTGAGGGCGGTCTCGCCGATAATCACTTCGCAGCACAGCTCGACAAGGTTGTACGCGACGCCGAGCACTATCCGGTTTACGGCGACGCGGAGGCATTCTTTGCTCAGACCTACCCGACTTCCGGGTTGAAGACCCTTCTCACCAAGACCTTCGGTCGTATTGCTGGGGCGAAAGGCGTGGCAGGAGAGAACGGAGTCTTGCGGCCAACTACCTCCTTTGGTGGCGGCAAGACCCACGGCCTCACAGCGGTCTACCACCTGGCGGGTGGGGCGCGACCCGCCAACATCGCAGAGTTCATCGACCCAAGCCTGCTTCCGGACGGTGCCGTTCAGGTTGCCGCGCTCGTCGGTGATGCTCTCGACCCCGCCGCCGGGGTTGACACCGATGGCCACCGCACCTACACCCTGTGGGGCGAGATGGCGGCACAGATCGGTGACAACGCCTTCTCGGTGATGGCTGCCAATGACGCCGAGCGCACGGCGCCGGGAACAGGCACCATCAAGGCGGCCTTCGGCGGCAAGCCAACGATCGTCATCGTGGACGAGATCGCCAAGTACCTGCGAGCGGTATCCTCCTCGGGCAGCGAGGACGTGCGTCGCATGGCCCGCGCGATCCCGGTGTTCCTGGGGAACCTGTTCGAGGTCGCGTCTGACCCGACCAATCGGGTCTCAGTCATCATCACGCTGGCGGCGACCACCAACGCCTTCGGTGCAGAGACCACTGAGATCAGCGATCTCACCGGCGACGAGAAGGAACGAGCCGACGCAGCGAACGCGGCCTCCGTCAAGGCAGCGGAAGAGACCGGGGACGTACTGACCCGCGCCGTGCAACCATCCGCGGTGATCCGCCCTGCCGACGACAACGAGATCGGCGAAATCCTCAAGAAGCGCATCTTTTCCTCTGTCGATCAAACTGCCGCGACCGCTGCTGGTGACGCCTATCGAGGCTTGTACGAGACACTCGGCAAGACCGAACAGTTGGCAGGCGGCGCCGAACACCCTGCGACCTACGGCGAACTGGTCACCAAGACGTACCCATTCCACCCTGAGCTGGTCCGTGTCCTCGACAAGCGCCTCGGCAACATCACACAGTTCCAGCGAGCCCGAGGTGCGCTGAAGTTGCTGGCCGAAGTCGTGGCACACATCTACGCGACGAACGATGACACCGCGATCATCAACGTTGGCGACATCGACTACGACAACGACCCGGTGCTGAACCATCTCACCGATGGTCTCGGACGGGCCGAGTACGCATCTGTGGCCGAGGGAGACTTCGCAGGCAAGAAGTCGCACTCCGCAGCAGTGGACGCTGATGTCTTCCCCGGCAAACCGGCCTACACCACCCGTGTCGCACGCACCGTGTTCACTCATTCGCTTGAAATGGTGGCGACCGCAGGAGCTGGCCGCAACGACTGGATCGTCGGCACGCTCCGCCCAGGCGAAGACACCGCCATCTTCGAGAAAGCACTCACGGAGTCCGAGAAAGTCTTCTGGCATCTATCGTTCGACGGGGGGCGGTGGCGCTTCAACATCGAGCCGAACGTCAACGCCATCATCGAGACCGAGAAGCGCAACGTCGCCAATACCGCTGTTGCGGCGATGGTCGACACTCTCATCCGCAACGCGTTCGCCAACGACGGTGGCGCCAAAGCTGTGCACTTCCCGTCGGGTCCCGCCGAGGTTCACGACGAAGCCGGGCTACGAGTGGTCGTACTCGACTACAACGTCGTGGCTGTCACGCCGAAGAGCGCAGAGCAGCCACCTTCCGCAGTCGTTGAAATGCTGGATAAGGTCGGCTCCGTCGGCAGCCCGCGCACCTACCGCAATGCTGTGGTGTTTGCAGTCCCCGATGAAGAGCAAATCGAAGTGCTGAAAGACCGAGCACGAGCTCTGATCGCATCCAACAACCTCGCCAGCGACGCCGCTCGACTCGCACAGTTCAGCGACGAGGTGCGCAAGAAGGTAGAGGTCTACAACAAGGAAGCCACGCTCAACGCCCGTATCGCGGTGACCCGCTGCTACAAGCACATCTACTTTCCCTCTGGGGACAAGGCGACCGGGTACCTCCGCCACCGTGAGCTCCCGGCTCAGGCGCAAGGGGACACGAAGAATGCGACCTCAGCGGTATTGAGTTTGCTCGAAGACGAGGACAAGATTCGGAGCAGTCCGTTCACTGCCTCGTACCTCCGGTCGAAGACCTGGCACGCTGTAAACTCCGCCACCACACGCTCGATCGCCGACTACTTCTGGACTGACCACACGATCCAGATCGTCCGCAACCCGAACCTGATTCGTGAAGCGATCGTCAACGGGGTGAAGAACGAGAACTGGGTCTACTACGACGCGGGCACGGGCAAGACTTACACGGCAAGCACGATGGCCGGCTTCTCGCCCGAGATGAAGCCTGACGCCGAGGTGATGACCGCTTCCGAAGCACAGTCACGAGGCCTGCTCGTTCGCAAGCCGACCCAGGCAGACTTGCGTGCCGTCATCACTAACGATGACCTCACCGGAGCCGAGATACGTTCCCGCCTCGAAGCCCAGTGCGGCGGCGAGCCCACCAAGACCGACGTCCTCGAACTGCTCGCCACTGCGGTACAAGCCAGCGACTACAAGTGGTTCGTCGTCCTCGACGCGGAGCCTAGCCCTGGCGTTCGGGCACTGTCGCCGTCTGCGATCAAGGACAAAGGACTCGACGGCCTGCGCATCCTCAGCCGGGAAGCAGCCGACGCGCAAGAGATCGAGGTGCCGACCCGCACACCGAACTCGAAGACCTTCAATGCAGCCGGCCCAGGCGGCGCTGCAATGCAGAGCCTCCTCGATCAGATTTCGGACTTCACGGTCCCGACGGTAAGCACGATGACCTTGAAGGTCACCGCCGACGAGGCCTCAGGCACCAGCGACATCGACCTCGCTGTGGCAGCGCTCGGCATGCTGCAAAAGCAACACATCACCGTTCGTGCGACGATCCGCGCCGAGTTCAAGGGAGTCAACGGCGGAGTCCAGTTCCAGGGCACCGCAGACCGTCAGGACTTCCAGTCCGCGTATAACCATGTGAAGAAGTCCATCGCCGGGGCGAACAAGGTAGCGGGCGAAGTCACCCTCGTCTTCCGATTCGCCCCCGCTCTGGACATCACCGATGCTCAGTTCGGCCAGATACACACGGTCGTCAAGAACCTCGGCATGAAGAGCACCACCATGACGGCCGAGGTGACCAAGTGAACGCGGTCAAGCGGTTCCGCCCCACATCCCATCTCGCACTGGTCGAAGGCGTCCGAGGGTTCCGACTCGTCATCACGCCGGGCCGAGGCGAAGCCTTCGGAGTAACGCTTGAAGAAAGCTACGGCGAGAACGGCAGCTCGATCACGGCACCGGTCAGCGTGGCCACACCCGTTCAAGCTGGACGCGTGATTGATGCGCTGTTCGCCGCGGTTCGCAAAGCCGGACACCAGCCGAGCGTGCTGGCTTTCAAACGCAAAGCGCCCATTCGTCTCGGCGAAGCCGAGGGCGTCCGCCTTGCGCTGGTCCTGCTCGCGACCCTACCCATTGCCAAGCATGAGCGGGTCCGGGCGCTCGTCGCCGGAATCAACGCCATGAGCGTCGAGGAGACCTACTACTGGTACTCCAAGTGCATGGGACTCGATGGCACCCGCGCCCGCAAAGCACTCCGAACCCTCCTCGCCGACTAAGGACACGACGTGACCAACTCAAGACCACGGGTCCTCATCGAGGACTGGCTACCCGTCGCAGAACTCGGAATCGAGTCGCGGCGAGAGCGCGGAGCGGCCTCCGCCCTACCACCGCTCTCGTTCCTTCACATCTGGTGGGCGCGTCGGCCACTTGTGGCTTCCGCCGCTGTGGCTCTCGCTGGCGTCATGCCGACATGGACCGAAGAGTTGGCCGAATCGTTCCCAGACGCGCCAGAAGTACGCAGTGAATTGGACTACAGGGCATGGCTGCTGCGCCTCGTCGGAATCCTGGGGGACCCCGTCAAGGGACGACGCATGATCGATGCCGCCAACGCTGCTGGCGTGAAGTTGCAGGGCAACGGGTACGGCTACCGTCAGGCGTTCCGAAACGCAGTGGCGCGCTCAGACATCGATCTGCTCCATTCCATTCTTCGTCGAACCTGGGGCGAGCTTCCGACCGTCGCTGACCCGACCGCCGGCGGAGGGTCGATTCCCTGGGCTGCGAGCCGACTTGGGCTGCCTGTCGTGGCAAACGACCTCAGCGGAGTCGCGGCCAGCGTCCTGCGGGCGGGGGTCGAGATTCCTGCAACTCGCGGGCTTGACCTGTTGCCCGAAATCAAGAGATGGGGTGGCGTTCTCGTCAATCGCGTGGAGAAGCGACTTAAGGAGTTCTTCCCTCTGGACGAAGGTGAAAGCGTCACCGCCTACATCTGGGCAAATGCTGTCCCTTGTCCGCGCACCGGCCGACTCGTCCCCTTGCTGACGGACAAGTGGCTCCGCAAGCAAGCGGGCAAAGAGGCAGCTGTGCGCTTGATTTTGTCAGCAGACGGTGCTGACCTTCAGGAGCCACGCTTCGAGGTCGTCCTTGGTCGGGACGTAGACAGGGGCGATGCAAGTGCAGGGACCATAGCGCGTGGGAAGGCGATCTCGCTTTACGACAATCTCGTTATTGATGGTGACTACATCAAGGAGGCAGCCCAGAGCGGCCAAATGGCGCAAGTCCTCTATGCCGTCGCCATCCGTAAGGCGTCGGGCGAACGCACCTTCCGTGCGCCAACCCGTGCCGATATTGATGCACTGCGGGCTGCGGATCGTCGCTTCGACGAAGTCAAAGATGGCTGGTTCGTTTCGGGCATCCTTCCTACAGAGGAATTCCCCGATGGTAATGACCTGCGGCCGAAACACTACGGGCTTGAGCGTTGGATCGATTTCTACACTCCGAGGCAGGCGTTGGTTCACGGCACGTTCGGTGAGGAGTTCGCCGCGTTGATCCCCGAAGTGCGTGACGCTCTAGGCGACAGAGCGGACGACGTCCTCTTCGAACTCGCGCTCATGCAAGGCAAAGCTCTCAACTGGAACTCACGGCTTTCCTCATGGAACGTTGCGCGCCAGGGGATGAGAAGCGTCTTCGACCGCCATGACTTTTCTTTCAAGTGGACATTCGCCGAGTTTGAGGGTGCATCAGCGTTGTATTCATGGTGCCTCGACCAGCTCGACGACGCCTATGGTGGAATCGCGCGTCTCCTCGACGAGACCGGGGCGGCAGAGCTTGGAACGAACACGCGGCTTCATCGCGAGGTTACCGTCACGCAGGGCAGCGCAGCGAGCCTCACGCTCGATGCGGGCTCCGTGACTCATATCTGCATGGACCCGCCCTACTACGACAATGTCATGTACGCGGAGCTCGCCGACTACTTCTACGTCTGGGAGAAGAGGACTCTCGGGAGACTAGTTCCCGACTACTTCCGGGACGAGCTTACGGACAAAGACAACGAAGCCGTTGCCAACCCCGCCAGATTCGCGATGATGGGGAAGCGCAAGAGTGAGCTGGCCGACCTCGACTATGAGACGAAGATGACATCAATCTTCTCCGAGTCGCGTCGCGTTCTGTCAGACGACGGAGTCCTCTCGGTGATGTTCACTCACAAACGAGCCGAGGCGTGGGATACACTTGGTATGGGTCTCCTACAGGCGGGCTTCACGATTGAAACATCGTGGCCTGTCAACACTGAGTTCGAGCACTCTATGCACCAGGCAAACATGAACTCTGCAGCTTCGACCATCATGCTGGTGTGTCGAAAGCGAACCGACCGCGCCGACGGCCGCAAGGTCTATCTCGAAGACATCGAGCACGATATCCGCCTCGCAGCACGCGACGCGGCGACACGATTCCAGCATGGCGGTATCGACGGCGTTGACCTTCTCCTCTCGACTTACGGCCCAACGCTGTCCGTGATCTCGCAGAACTGGCCCGTCTACTCGTCCACTCCGGACGCTGATGGGCGGGACCAGTTGCTCCGCCCCGAAGATGCCCTGGCTCTGGCGCGCGAGGAGATCGTGGACCTTCGTCGTTCCCGCCTCGTCGGGCAGGCCGCAAAGGTGGATGGGCTCACTGACTTCGTCCTGTTGGCGTGGGATACGTTCGGTGCGCGGGAATTCCCGTTTGATACGGTTAGACTGCTTGCTCTTGCGGTGGGCGGCTTGGATGTGGACGACTTGGAGCGTGCCAAGATCGTGTCGAAGTCTTCCGGGAAAGTGTCACTGCTAACGCCGAAGGAACGGTTGCGGCGCGGTGCTGACTCGGGCCTTCCCGGCGTCACACCTGAAGCATCCTCGTTCGAGTACATTATTGACGCTGTCGACACTGCGCTCTACATTGCCGAGGTGGACGGCCAGCAGGCCGCCAAGCGCTTCCTCGATCGCCACGGTTACACCAGCGATGCCGGGTTCATTTCCACCCTGCAAGGTCTGGCGAACGCGATCCCACGTACCAAGGTCAAAGGTGCTTGGGTGGTGCCGGAGGCTGGGCTCATCGACACACTCTGCACGCTCTACTTCGATGATGTGGTTCTACCGGAAGCGGAGGATTTGGCCGCACAGACAGACCCCAATGAGAACACGTTGTTCGACGTGGTGTGACATGACACTGGACGACAGCGACGCTCTATCACCTGGATCGTCGGCGCCGCCTGGCGGACCGGCGAGTTTTGAGCTGTCCTCTGGGGACTCTATTTCGTCGCCGGATTCGTTCCAGACTGTTGATCTTGGAGCAACCTACTCGCCGGATGACCGTCCGTTCGAGACGTTCTATCTACCGTTGCTGTCTCGGGCGGTGACCTACGACAGAGCTGTGGGCTACTGGTCCGCGTCCGAGCTTCAGTACGCAGCGCAGGGCACCGCCCATTTCCTCGCGAACGGCGGGAAGATGCGCCTGATCGTCGGTGCGCAACTCGCACAGCGAGACGTGGACGCCGTCATCGAGGGCAAGCCGCTCGACGACGTAGTGGCGGCGAGGCTGCTCGCTGATCCGGACCTTGCTGGGACGCGGATTGTACAGAGCGAGCATCTGAGCGTGCTTGCGTGGATGGTCGCTACGGACAGGCTTGAGATTCGTGTTGGTGTCCCGAGGGGAGAAGACGGTGAGCTGCTGACGCTCCTACAGTCGGGACGCTACTTCCACACCAAGTACGGCATCTTCGCGGATCGGTACGGGAATCGAGTCGCCTTCAACGGATCGAACAACTCGTCGGTGACGGCCTGGGCGAGGAACCATGAGACGTTCGACGCCTACCCATCCTGGAATGTGCCGATCTGGGACTACCTGGGTGTCCACAAGGTGCTTGATTTCGAGAAGCACTGGACCGACAACGCTGATGCAGGATGGGCGATCATAGACCTGCCGTCGGCAGTGCGGAAGCACCTCATCGAGCACGCCCCCGAGACCCCGCCGCTTCCACCCGGCGTTGTCTCGCCACCTTTGGAGACGCCGACCTCGTCCGAAGACGACACCGAGGAGTTCGATGTCGAGGCAGCATGGGACGAGCTCGTCGCACTGCGCGATGCACCAACCGCGTCGCCCTGGACGGGCGTCGGATCGGCATGGGCGCAGCCTCTCCCGCACCAAGCGAAGCTCATCAGCCGTGTCGTGAGCACCTACCCGCGCGGCTACCTGCTCGCCGACGAGGTTGGGCTCGGCAAGACCGTGGAAGCGGGCATGGTCCTCCGCGAACTCTTCACATCAGGCCAGGCGAAGAAGGCGCTGCTGCTCGTCCCCGCCTCCGTGATGAAGCAGTGGCAAGAGGAACTCCACGAGAAGATGAACCTCGATGTTGCCCGCTTCGACAAGGGTGCTTTCATAGATCGTTACGATGCGCCAATCCCGGTCGATCCGAACGCCAATCCGTGGTCCGCGTTTCCCATCGTGCTCGCTTCGTCGCACCTTGCTCGCCGTCGCGACCGCCGGCGGCAGATACTCGACGCCGGTCCGTGGGACGTTGTCCTGGTCGACGAGGCTCATCATGCCCGGCGACGCGGCTCCAAGTCGACCGACACTCCGAACTCATTGCTGGGGCTGCTTCAAGAGATGCGCGACAAGGAGATGTGGCGGGCGCTGTACCTCGCCACGGCAACACCGATGCAGATGAACCCACATGAAGCCTGGGACTTGATCTCCCTGCTCGGGCTCAAGGGTCGGTGGGGCGTCAGCGCCGAGGACTTCATCCGGTACTTCAAGCTGCTGGCAATCGACCCGATGCACCGGCACTGGGACCTGTTGTGCGCGATGCTGGATGACTACTTCGCCGACCCACAGGCCGAGCGGGACGCTGACCTCGAACGGGAGATCGACAACGCACTCGGCTGGACGGGCGCGTACGTGGTCACGGCTTTAGCCGGGAACCCGCCGAGCGCAGACCTGAAGGCCAAGTTCCCGAACGAGACCTCCGAGTGGATGGACAAGTGGCTCCGTCGCCACACTCCGATGCGGGATCGTGTCTTCCGCAACACCCGAAAGACCATGCGCGACTACCAGGCAGCCGGGATCATCCCTGACGACGTGGTGATCCCGTATCGCCACGTCAAGGACGAGTTTATCCCGCTACAACCGAACGAGAGACGCCTGTACGAGCGGATCGAGGAGTACATCCGCCGCCACTACAACGCTTACATGGCCGAGGCTGGCAGTCAGGCGCTCGGGTTCATCATGACCGTCTATCGCCGCCGACTGACCTCCTCGTTCGAAGCGATCAAACGGTCTCTTCGCCGTCGCCTGAGTGTGTTGGAGAACGGCAAAAACCTCGCCGAGCTGCTCACCGACGACGACCACGTAGATGTCGAAGGTTCGCTGTTCGAGCCAGAGGCCTTCGACACGAGAGCCGACCGCCTCCGTGACGAAATCGCAGAACTCAAGTCGTTCCTCCAAGACCTCGATAGCATCACGGGCGAAGACAGCAAAGCGAGCAAACTTGTTGCCGACGTGACCGAGGCTCTGAACACGTACTCCTCTGTCGTCGTCTTCACCCAGTACGCCGACACGATGGACTACGTCCGCGAGCGGCTTCTCACGGCGGGGTATCGCCGCCTCGGCTGCTACTCGGGCCGAGGTGGGGAGGTCTACAACGTCGAGTCTGGAAGCTGGACCGAGGTTACGAAGTCGGAGATCAAGACCAGGTTCCGCAGTGGCGAGCTTGAAGTCCTCATCGGCACAGACTCCATGAGCGAAGGTCTGAACTTGCAAACGTCCGGGCGACTTATCAACTACGACATGCCCTGGAACCTCATGCGCGTCGAGCAGCGAATCGGGCGCGTTGACCGCATCGGTGCGTCGTACAAAGACATCCGCATCAGCAACTATTTCTACGCTGACACGGTTGAGGAGCAGGTCTACAAGGGCATCGCCGAGGACTACGGTGACTTCACCGATATCGTGGGCGACGCGGCCCCAGTGCTCGCCAATGTTGAGAAGGCCATCGAGCGGTTGGCGTTGACCGGCCACGCAACGACCACCGAGATCGACTCCGAAGTCGGACAGATTCGTCAGCAGGTCGAGGACATCCAGAATGAGCCTGTCGGCAACGACGACATGGGCGAACCAGGAGGTGGCGGTCGGATCAAGCAGCCGCCAATGCTGGAGGGCGGGACATCTCCGCGAGACCTGGAACGTGTACTCACCGCGAACGGCCTAACCAGTGCTGCCTTCGAGTCCGACCCTTCCCGTCCTCGGGTGTATTGGCTCAAGCCCCCGGCGGAAGCACTCTCGGCTCTGTCTTTCCAGAAAGACGATGGTGTGCACGACATCGAGGAATACTTCGATCCGTCGCCGCTCGCGCCACTGCCCGTGACGTTCGATCGTGCTACCTGGGATGAGAGCGATGACGCTGACCTGATCTTCCTGACTTATGGGACACCTGAACTCGCGGCGCTGTTGCCCGCTGACACCGAGCACTTCAGACC
>NZ_BCNQ01000136.1 GCF_001515525.1 Piscicoccus intestinalis NBRC 104926
CGCCGCGGCACGCCCGCAGCCACGGCCGCTGACCGACGCCCGCGCCCGCCGGTGGTGTGCGCGCGAGCGCCCTACTGCGCCAACCGTTCCTGCAGCCGGGCGAGGACCCGTTCGGGCACCAGCCCGGAGATGTCGCCGCCGAACCGGGCGACCTCCTTCATGAGGGAGCTGGAGACCTCGCTCAGCCCCGGCTCCCCGGGCATGAAGAGCGTCTCGACCCCGGTCATCCGCCGGTTCATGACGGCCATCGGCAGCTCGTAGGAGTAGTCGACCTCGCCGCGCAAGCCCTTGACGATGGCCTGCGCGCCCACCTCGAGGCACAGGTCGACGAGCAGCCGCCCGCCGAAGGGCACGACCCGCACCCCGGACAGGTGCTCGGTCTCCTGGGTGATCATCTCGACGCGTTCGGGCAGGGTGAACATGCCCTGTTTGTTGGGGTTGTCGAGCACGGCCACGACGACCTCGTCGTAGAGTCGGGCCGCCCGCGTGATGACGTCGAGGTGACCGAGCGTCACGGGGTCGAAGGATCCGGGGCACACGCAGCGTCGCACCCCGTGAACCTAGCAGCGCGGCCGTGCGCGCGGCGCCCGGATCGGTCCGCCTCGACCGCCGGGTTCGCGGGCGGGCCGCACCGCCCGATCGGCGCTTTTGGGCGGCGCGTCGCCCTGGTCTAGACTTGCGAGTCGGTCTGCGTCCTGTCACGCTGCCCGGGGTCGGTGGCTCGCTCGACGTGAGTGCCCGCAGCCGGGCGGTGGGCGCGGACCGAACCGTTGCCCGCCGTCGGCGAGACGAAACGATGTGGACCTCATGACGACCCTGGACCCGCGAGCACCCCTGGTGCTCGACACCCGGCAGCTGCAGCGCCGCCCGGGGACCATGCTCGAGGTCGCGCGTACCGTCCCGGCGCCGGAGGGGCTGGGCACCGATGTCATCGGCATCGGCGAGGGCGAGCCGCTCGAGCTCGACCTTCGCCTGGAGTCGGTGATCGAGGGCGTGCTCGTCAGCGGTTCGGTCCGGGGAAGGGCGACCGGCGCCTGCGTGCGGTGCCTGGAGCCCGTCGAGGAAGACCTCGACGTCAGCGTCCAGGAACTGTTCGCCTACGCCGATCGGGCCGCGCACCACCAGGAGGTGGGCGCGGACGAGGACGACGACCAGCGCGTGCTCCAGGGAGATCTGCTCGACCTGGAGCCCGTGATCAGGGATTCCGTGGTGCCCGCGCTGCCGTTCCAGCCGGTCTGCCGACCGGATTGCCCGGGGTTGTGCTCCGAGTGCGGGGCGCGGCTGGCGGACGATCCGGATCATCACCACGAGTCCATCGACCCGCGCTGGGCGACCCTGCAGCAGCTGGCGAGCACCGACGGGTCAGTGACGCATACGACCGAAGAGAAGAGGAACTGACGTGGCCGTCCCGAAGCGGAAGATGTCGCGCTCCAACACCCGCTCCCGCCGGGCGCAGTGGAAGGCGACCGCGACGACGTTGACGTCGTGCCCGCGTTGCTCCGCGCCGAAGCAGCCGCACATCGCGTGCCCCGCGTGCGGCACCTACGCCGGCCGTCACTACGCGGCGGCTGAGCGGTCCGAGCACCAGAACTGACGCCTGGCGAGCTGATGGGTTCTCGACCCGCAGCCGGCCATGAGCGGCGACCCGTCGAGGGACTCGCCGAGGCGATCCACGAGATCCTCGGCGTGACCCCCGACGTGTCGCTGCTCGACCATGCCCTGACGCACCGGTCGTACGCCTACGAGCACGGCGGCATCCCCAACAACGAGCGTCTCGAGTTCCTCGGCGACTCAGTGTTGGGGCTGGTCGTCACCGAGTCGCTGTACGCCGATCATCCCGACATGGCCGAGGGCCAGCTCGCCAAGCTGCGCGCGGCCGTCGTCAACATGCGGGCGCTCGCGCAGGTCGCCCGCGCCCTCGGGCTCGGCGACTACCTGCTGCTCGGGCGCGGCGAGGAGGCGACCGGAGGCCGTGACAAGACCTCGATCCTCGCCGACACCACCGAGGCGCTCATCGGCACCGTCTACCTCGCGTACGGTCTCGACGTCGCCCGGCGGTTCGTGCACCATCTCCTCGACCCGCTGATGGCCTCCTCGGCGCGGCTCGGCGCCGGCCTCGACTGGAAGACCAGCCTCCAGGAGCTGGCCGCGTCCGGCTCCTACGGCACCCCGGACTACCGCGTCACCGAAGAGGGCCCGGACCACGAGAAGGTGTTCACCGCGCAGGTCGTCATCGGCGAGGAGGTGCTCGGCGAGGGCACCGGGCGCAGCAAGAAGGAGGCCGAGCAGAAGTCGGCCGAACTCGCCTGGACCGAGCTGAACCGGCGTGCCAACGCCGTGCTCACCGAGGAGCCGGTGTCCGAGCCGGCCTCGCCCGCGGACTCCTGACGGCGCTCGGGGTCACGGCCGCATGCCTGAACTGCCCGAGGTCGAGGTCGTCCGCCGCGGTCTCGACGAACACATCGTCGGCCGTGTGCTGGAGACGGTGACCCTCAGCGGCCTGCGGGTCGCCCGGCGCCACCTGGCCGGGCCCGACGACCTCGCGGCCCGGCTCACCGGCTCCCATGTCGGTGCGGCCCGCCGCCGCGGCAAATACCTGTGGCTGCAGGTGAGTCCGCCGGGTCAGGACCCGCTGGCGCTCGTCGTGCACCTCGGCATGAGCGGGCAGCTGCTCGTGCAGGCGGCCGACGCCCCCGCCGAGAAGCACCTGCACGCCCGACTCGACCTGTCCGACGGGCGGCAGCTGAGGTTCGTCGACCAGCGCACCTTCGGGGGCCTGGCCCTCACCGAGCTGGCCCCGTCGCGCCACGACGGCGTCGCCGTGCCGGAGCCGGTGACGCACATCGCCCCCGACCCGTTCGAGCCGACCTACGACCCGGCGCGCGTCGTGCGTGTGCTGAAGACTCGACACAGCGCGGTCAAGCGGGCGCTGCTCGACCAGGGGCTTGTATCAGGCATCGGCAACATCTACGCCGACGAGGCCCTGTGGCTCGCGGGCCTGCACGGGCAGCGCTACGCCGCCGACCTCAGCAAGCCCGCACTCGGCCGCCTTCTCGGGCACGCTCGCGACGTCATGGGCCGCGCGCTGGAGGCCGGCGGCACGAGCTTCGACACGCTCTACGTCAACGTCAACGGCGCCAGCGGCTACTTCGAGCGCTCCCTCAACGCCTACGGGCGCCAGGGACTTCCGTGTCGCCGATGCGGTGCCCTCATGCGCCGCGAGGCGTTCATGAACCGCTCCTCGTTCAGCTGCCCCCGCTGCCAGGTGCGCCCCCGCTACCCCGCCCCTTGACCAGCCCTGTCATCTCGCCCCGAAAGGCGCCCCCGTCATCTCGGCCGAAGGCTGCCCTGTCAGCCGAGGGCTAGGGTTCTAGCACGAGCCCTCGACCGAAAGGGCAGCCTTCGGCCGAGTGATGCGGCGGGTCGGCGGGGCAGGAGCGGAGGCGCTGGGCGCGGGGCGCGCGAGCGTCACTCCTGGGGGTAGTGCACGCCGAGTTCGCTGCGGGCGGCGTCGAGGATCTCCATGACGCCGATGGTGTCGGCGTGCGGCACGAGCGGTGACTCGAGTTCGCCCGCGCGGATGCAGCGGGCCGCCTCGGCGAACTGGTGGGCGAACTGCTGGTGCGGCGCCTGGATCCGTCGCGGCGGGGCGCCGTCGACGACGACGGTGGCGCCCGCGGGGTGGTGGAACTTCGGGTCGATCTCGACGTAGCCGCGCCGCCCGACGATGAGCGCGCGCCCCGGAGCCAGCCCGCGCGAGGTGACGAACGCGTGGCCGATCGCGCCGCTGTCGTAGCCCCATTGCAGCGCCGCGACCTGGTCGGCGCCGGTGGGGGCCAGTGAGCCCATGACGTGCACGGTGTCAGGCCGGCCGAGGAACAGCCACAGGAACGCGCAGCAGTACACCCCCATGTCGAGCAGGGCGCCGCCGCCGTTGTCGAGGTCGAAGAGCCGGTGCCGCTCGTCGTAGTCGAGGTTGAGGCTCAGCGACGCCTCGACCCGCACGACATCCCCGATCTCGCCGTCGCCGACGACCCGCTCGACCTCCCGGATGACCGGCAGCGTGCGGGTCCACATCCCCTCGATCGCGAACACCCCCGCGGCGCGGGCCGCGTCGAAGACCTGCGTGGCCTGAGCCGCGTTGAGCGCGATCGGCTTCTCGACGAGCACGTGCTTGCCGGCCTCGATCGCGAGCAGCGCGTGCTCGAGGTGCCACGGGTGCGTGGTGTTGACGTACACCGCCTCCACCCGCTCATCCGCACACAACTGTGTGTAGGAGGCGTAGGTCGTGTCGCAGCCGAAGTCGGCCGCGAGCGTGCCCGCGCGGCCGTGATCGCGGGCCGCGACGGCGGCCAACTCGCACCCCGGCGCGTCGACGATGCCCTGGGCGCCGCGCCGGGCGATGTGACCGGCTCCGAGCAGGCCCCACCGCACCGGAGGGGTCGGCGTCGGGGTGTCGGGAACGACCGGGGCGTGCGGAGGCAGGCTCATGACGACACGCTACTGGCCGCGCGCGGCGCTCGCCCCAGACCTGGGAGGGTCGTCGGTCGGAACCTGCCGCCGACTCCTGCGACTCCTCGCCGCCACCGACCCTCGCTCCCAGCGCGCGAACAGACGCTCCCGTGCCCCAGGGGCGAGATGCGCGGCCGCGGCCAGGCATGCTGGACCACATGACCGGCCGACCGACGGGACCCCTGCGTGAACGCACGATCACCACCCGCGACGGCACGGCGCTGCGGGTGCAGGAGTCGGGCCTGTTGACCGGCCCCGCGCTGCTGCTCCTGCCCGGCCAGAACAACTCCCACGCGTGGTGGAACGGCCTGCGCGACGCCTTCGGGCCGACCCACCGCACGATCACGTTCGACTACCGCGGCACGGGCGAGTCCGCCGTCGACGACGAGGCGTTGGCGGCCGAACCCGACTGGTCCACGGCCTCCTTCGCCGCCGACGCCGTCGCGGTGCTGGACGCGCTGCGGGTCCGCCGGGCCGACGTCTACGGCGCCTCCATGGGCGGGCGCGTCGCCCAGCAGCTCGCCGGCCACCACCTGCACCGCGTGCGCCGGCTCGTGCTCGCCTGCTCGTCACCCGGCGGGCGCCTGAGCACTGAACGCGGCAACGACGTGCGCCGCCTGCTCGCCTCGCCCGACAGCCGGGAGCGTTCCGCCGCCGTGCTCGCCCTCTTCTACACCGACGACTGGCCCCGCGACCGCGGGACGAACCTGCTCGGCGACCCCACGATGACCCCCGCCGCCAGCGCCCGGCACCTCAAGGTGAGCAACGACCACGACGCCAGCGGCCTGCTCGGCAGGATCACCTGCCCCACCCTCGTGCTGCACGGCACCGACGACGTCATGGTGCCGACCGTCAACGGCCGCGTGCTCGCCAACCGCATCCCGCGCGCCCGCCTCGAGCTCACGCCCCGCGGTCGGCACGGCTTCTTCGACGAGTTCGCCGACGACGTGACACCGCGCGTTCTCACCTTCCTCGCTCAGCGGTAAGGCCGACCGAACGAGCGGCCGCCACCGGCTCGCTAGGCTCGGGCGATGGCGTTGAGCGTGACCGGCGTGCGCGTCGCCGAACCCGAGGACCTCCCGCGGCTGGCCGCGATCGAGGCGGAGGCCGATCGCCAGTTCGCCCCGCTCCTGGACATCTCCGGCTGGGGCGAGCCGCCCACCGGGGAGCAGCGCGCCGAGCACGGGACCCTGCTCGTCATCGGTCACCCCGCCGCCGGCTTCGCGCACGTGCTCGACCCCCGCGGCGGCGACGCCCATCTCGAGCAGCTGTGCGTGCGGCCGCCGGCCCAGCGCCGCGGACTCGGCGCCCGGCTGCTGCACGCCGCCTACGGCATCGCCCTCGACGCGGGCGCCGACCGGCTCACGCTGACGACCTTCGCCGACGTGCCGTGGAACGCCCCCTGGTACGCCCGGCACGGCTTCGAGCCCGTGCCCGAGCCGCTGCCCGCCGCCCTGGCGGCCGTTCGGGAGGCCGAGCGCCGCTGCGGGTTGGACGCCGGCGGGCCCCGGCTGGCGTTGGCCCGCGCGATCCTCGACGAGCCTGTGCCCCGCGCCGCCGTCAGCGTGCTGCCCGTGCGCGAGGGCCCCGACGGCATCGAGGTGTTCGTGCAGCACCGCGTCGGCACGATGGACTTCCTGCCGCACGCTCTGGTCTTTCCCGGCGGCCGCGTCGACCCCGGCGACGAGGCGCTCGGGGCCACGCTGGAACTGGCCGCCGGTGTGCTCGCCGAGCACGCGAGTGCCTGGGCAGCGGTCGGCACACCGGACCGGGCGTTCGGAGTCGGTGAGCCGGGCGCCCGCACCACTCTCGCCACCGCGATCCGCGAGGTCCGCGAGGAGACCGGCGCCGACATCGACCCCGCCCGGCTCATCCCGTGGGACAACTGGGAGACGCCGATCGGCGGCCCCCGGCGCTTCGACGTGCGGTTCCTGCTGCTGCCCGTCCGTGGCGACGCCGAGGCCGCCGCGTTCGCCCACGCCACGACGGAGGCGGCCGCCTCCGGTTGGGAGCCGGTGCACCGCGTGCTCGCCGGCGCCGAAGACGGCTCGCTGCGGCTCGTCAGCCCGACCCGAGTGCTCGCCCAGGAGCTCGCCGACCTCGGATCCCTCGCCGCAGCAGCCGCCCTACGGCCACCGATCGTGCGGGTGCGGCACGACACCTGCCCCACGCCGGGGCGCCGCGGCCGGCTCCCGGACCGGCCCCGGAATCGGCGGTCGACGGCCACCGAGACCGATCCCGCCACCCACACCGGAGGCAGCTGATGCACGACGCCTACGACCTGGACCCCGACGAGGCCGCGATCGTCGAGGTCGTGCGCGACTTCGTCGACCGCGACGTCAAACTCGTGGCCCGCGACCTCGAGCACGCGAACACGTACCCCGAGGCGCTCATCGAGCAGATGAAACGCATGGGCGTCTTCGGCCTGGCGATCGGCGAACCGTGGGGCGAGGCCGCCGTCTCCACGCCCTGCTACGCGGCGATCACGGAGGAACTCGCCCGCGGGTGGATGAGCCTGGCGGGGGCGATGGGTGGTCACACCGTCGTCGCCAAGCTTATCCTCACCTTCGGCACCCCCGAGCAGAAGGACCGCTACCTGCCGCGGATGGCCACCGGCGAGTTGCGAGCGACCATGGCGCTCACCGAACCCGGGGGCGGCTCGGATCTGCAGGCCCTGCGCACCACCGCCCGTCGCGTCGGTGGCGGTGGTGGTTCCGATGCCGGCGAGGGCGCCGATGACCGCGGCCACTACGTCGTCAACGGCACGAAGACGTGGATCACCAACGCCCGACGGGCCGGGCTCGTCGCGTTGCTGTGCCGTACCGACCCCCAGGCGCAGCCGGCGCACCGCGGCATCAGCATCCTGCTCGTGGAGAAGGGCCCCGGCTTCGAGGTCTCCCGGGATCTGCCCAAGCTCGGCTACAAGGGCGTCGAGAGCTGCGAACTGTCGTTCACCGACTTCGTCACGCCCGCCGACAGCCTCCTCGGCGAGCGGGAGGGGCGCGGATTCGCTCAGATGATGCGCGGACTGGAGATCGGTCGGATCCAGGTCGCCGCCCGGGCCCTGGGGGTGGGGACCGCCGCCCTGGAAGACTCCGTACGCTACGCCCAGGAGCGCGAGTCCTTCGGCCGACCGATCTGGGAGCACCAGTCGGTCGGCAATCACCTCGCCGACATGGTCACGTCGTTGACCGCCGCCCGCCAGCTCGTGCAGCACGCCGCCCGCCGCTACGACGCCGGCCGGGCCGACATGGAGGCGGGAATGGCCAAGCTGTTCGCCTCCGAGACCGCGATGACGATCGCCCTGAACGCCGTGCGCATCCACGGCGGTTACGGCTACTCGACGGAATTCGACGTCGAACGCTACTTCCGCGACGCCCCGCTGATGATCGTCGGCGAGGGCACCAACGAGATCCAGAAGGGCGTCATCGCCCGCCAACTCATCCGCCGCAACCCCGTGCGCCGCTGAGCGCCGACGAAGCCCACCACCGTATGAGCACACCGAACGAGGACACCGTGAGTGACGAATCAGTGCGCACCGAACTGCTCGCCCCCGGCCAGGCGCAGGCCCTGGCCGGCCTGCTCGACGTGCCCACCCCCGACCCCACCGAGGGTCTGCCGCTGACCTGGCACTGGATCTACCTCCTCGAACACCCCGCGAGCGCCGACCTCGGGCCCGACGGCCACGCGGTCGTCGGCATCCCCGCGCCCCCGGAGGCGGGCCGGCGCCGCATGTGGGCCGGCGGCTCGATCCGGTCGCTCGCGCCGCTGCGTCCCGGGCGCGAGGCCACCCGCACGACCCGGGTGCATTCGCTGCAGGACAAGCACGGCCGCACCGGACGGCTGACGTTTCTCGGTGTCGAGCACACCATCGAACAAGACGGGCGCGTCGCCGTGCAGGAGCGCCACGACATCGTCTACCGCGATGCCGCGACCACCACCGCCCCAACGGCGGAAGAACCTGCGGCGCAGCAGCCCGAGAACGTGCCGCCCGGCCCCGACGAACGCGAACTGCGCATCACCCCGCCGCTGCTGTTCCGCTACTCGGCGCTGACCTACAACGCGCACCGCATCCACTACGACCGCGACTACGCCCGCGACGTCGAGGGCTACCCGGGTCTCGTCACCCACGGTCCGTTGCAGGCGCTGCTCATGGCGGAGGCGGCCCGCGCCGCGGGGCTGGTGCGACCCGTCGGCGCCGACGACGCACCGCCCGTGCGCTTCGACTACCGGCTCGTCTCACCGCTGTTCGACCACCAGGGCCTCGTCGCGGGAGCCCGCACCGAGACCGACGACCCGGCGCGCGGACACGGATCCGTCGTGACCTGGGCGCGGGACCGGTCCGGGCGGCGCACGGCGACCGGGGTCATCGGGCCCGACCCCGGCGACGGGGTGTGACCGGGTCTGACCGGGTTGACCGGGTCTGACCGGGTCTGACCCGGTGGGCGACCGGGGGGAGCCGTGACGGCCCCGCGCGATCGGGACGCGATCGGGACGAGACGCGGGCCGGGCCACTTGCCGAGCCCCGCCCGCGTGCCGTAGGACTCGTCCATGGCTGGGATCGACAAGGCGACGTTCTTCGTCCGCGGCTCCGTGCAGGGCGTCGGGTTCCGTTGGTGGGCGCGGGCGAAGGCCAAGGAACTCGGGCTCGTCGGGTACGCGCGCAACCTCGACGACGGACGCGTCGAAGTGTGCGCTCAGGGCCCGGTGGCCGACGTCGAGACGATGGAGCGGCTGCTGTCGGAGCAGCCGTCGACCGCGGGCCGCCCCGGCCGGGTGCGTGGAGTCACCGCCCAGTGGGGCGGGATACGAAGCGACCTCGACGGCTTCACCGAGCAGTAGCCGAAGCCACCGGGGGAGCCGTCGAGGTCGCCGTCGAACGAGCAGTCGCCGAGAACCCGATCAGCTGGTCGGGCTCGCGGTCGCGGTCGGGGCGGAGCCGCCGCCGGACAGGCCCGGCATCGTCGTCACCGACGCGCTCGGCGGCGCGCTGATGTCGGCCGGCTCGCCGTACTTGTCGAGCACGACCGTGACGTCGGTGCCCTCGACGCTCATCTTCATCTGGCGCATGAGCTTTTCGCCGTCGACCCACACGTCGTAGGGAACGGTCTGCGGGCCGGTCGGGTTGGCGGTCGGCGTGATGCCCGCGGCCTGGTTGGCGGCCGTCAGGTCCATGGTGAGTCGGTAGTGCTTGAGCTGCGTTCCGTTGACGTCCTCCTCGCCGACGTACGTCACGTTCTGCACCGACTCCTTGGAGGCCTGCAGGCTCTCGGCCGGGTTGAGCAGCCGCTCGAAGTCCTGCCCGCCCGACTGCGCGAGCGTCTCGATCGGCACCTGCACGTACTTGCCGCCGGCCTGGCCCGGCAGCTGCATGTACATGGTCTTGCCGATGAGCAGCATGTTGATGCCCTGGCCGGAGGCGCCCGGCATCTCCATCGTCATGCGGACCTTGAGGTTCTGCTGGTCGGACATGTCGCCGACTCCGTTGACCTTCATCTGCTGGCCCTGCATGGCCATCGTCATCTGCATGGCGTAGGTGCCCTTGGCGAGCATGGCCTTCTGGGTCTCGTCGAGGAACGCGTCCTTGTCCACCTCGGTGCCGGGCTGCGCGGCGAAGGGGCCGCTCTCGGCGGCCGCGGTGGTCTGCGCGCCGTTCGGGGCGGCGGCGTCGTCACCGGAGCTGCAGGCACCCAGGGCCAGCGGCAGACAGAGCGCCGCGACGACGGCGGCCTTGCGGATGCGAACCTTCATACGGATCGAACTCCCTGGAACAGTCGTGGGCGGCGCTCGGTCGCGACCGCACTGTCGCGAACAGCCTACGGGTTGGCCCGCGTGGGGCGTACGGCTGCGGGGGACCACTGTGTACAACGACGGAGCCCGACCGACGGGCCTCGGCACCCGAGCGCGGCAGTCCTGCTCGCCGCACCGAGCGTGGAGAGTGCGGCTCGCCGCACCGGGCGCGGCTGCCGGGTTCGCGGGGTGGGCGTGACTATCGTCGGGAGCGCATCGCCCGCCGAGCGCGAGAGGTTGCCTCACCGGTGTACGTCAAGAGCCTGACCCTGCGCGGTTTCAAGTCCTTCGCGTCGGCGACCCATCTGCGCCTCGAACCGGGCATCACATGTATCGTCGGGCCCAACGGTTCCGGCAAGTCCAATGTCGTGGACGCCCTCGCCTGGGTCATGGGCGAGCAGGGCGCCAAGTCGCTGCGCGGCGGCAAGATGGAAGACGTCATCTTCGCCGGCACCTCCGGGCGCCCGCCCTTGGGGCGCGCCGAGGTGACGATGACGATCGACAACACCGACGGCGCGCTGCCGATCGACTACACCGAGGTGACGATCAGCCGCACGATGTTCCGCACCGGCGGCTCCGACTACGCGATCAACGGCACCGCCTGCCGCCTGCTCGACATCCAGGAACTGCTGTCCGACTCCGGCATCGGCCGCGAGATGCACGTCATCGTCGGCCAGGGCCAGCTCGACGCGGTGCTGCGCGCCACCCCCGAGGAGCGCCGCGGCTTCATCGAGGAAGCCGCCGGCGTGCTCAAGCACCGCAAGCGCAAGGAACGCGCGCTGCGCAAGCTCGAGGCGATGGAGGCCAACCTCAACCGGGTCGCCGACCTGACCACCGAGATCCGGCGCCAGCTGGGGCCGCTCGGACGCCAGGCGGAGACGGCACGCAAGGCCGCCGTCATCCAGGCCGACGTGCGCGACGCCCGGTTGCGTCTGCTCGCCGACGACCTCGTGCAGCTGACGAGCACGCTCGAGGCCGAGGTCGCCGACGAGACCGCGCTGCTCACCCGCCGCGCCGAAGTGGAGGCCGAGCTGGCCACCACCCGAACCGAACTCGCCCGCCTCGAGGAGTCGACGGGGCTGGCCAGCGCCCGCCTCGCCCAGGCGCAGGACCACGCCCATGCGCTCGCCTCGACCCGCGACCGGCTGCTCGCCACAGGCCAACTCGCGGGAGAACGCGTGCGACTGCTGCGCTCGCAGCCGGAGTCCGACGCCGCGCTGGGTCGCGATCCCGCCGAGCTGTTCGCCCAGGCACAGACCGCCTGCACCCAGGAGACCGAGCTGACCGCGCGCGTCGAGCGTGGCCGCGAGGGCCTGGCCGCCGCGAGCCGGGAACGCGCGGAGGCAGAATCGGCCGCGACCGCCGAGAGTCGCCGCGTCGCGGCCGCCGCCCAGGCCGCGGCGGACCGCCGCGAGGGGCTCGCCAAGCTCGCCGGGCAGGTGGCCGCCAAGCGCAGCCGCATCGAGGCGGGGGAGTCCGAGATCGGCCGCCTCAGCGAGAACCTGCAGCGCGCGAGCGCCCGCGGCGACGAGGCGCAACGCCGGTTCGCCACCCTCGAGGGCAGCGTCGCGCAGGACGAGGAGGGCGAGGTCGGGCTCGACGCCGAGTACGAGGAGGCCGCCGCCGCCGTCGACGAACTCACCGCCCGCCGCGACGAACTCGCGACCGCCGAGCGCGACGCCCTCGCCCGGCGCGACCAGGCCCGCTCCCGCCGCGAGGCCCTCGAGCTGAGCCTGCGCCGCAAGGACGGTGCCCAAGCGCTGCTCGCCGCAGGTGCCGACTCGGCCGCCGCCGAAAACGGCTCCCGGCTGGGGGTGCTCGGCGCGCTGCCGGAACTGCTCGACGTCGAGCCCGGCCACGAG
>NZ_BCNQ01000137.1 GCF_001515525.1 Piscicoccus intestinalis NBRC 104926
CCGACGAGGCCCGCGCCGCCGCCGAGACCATCGCCGAACGCGGCACCGTCGGTGCGCACGTCGCGATGGTCATGGAGGCCGAGCGCCTGGCCACCCACCTGTTCGAGTGCACCGCGGGCGCGTACCGCGGCTGGCGCTGGGCGGTCACGGTGACGCGCGTCGCGCGCAGCCGCAAGGTGACCGTCTGCGAGACGCACCTGCTGCCGGGCCCCGACGCCGTGCTGTCTCCGGCGTGGGTGCCGTACGCGCAGCGGCTCGTGCCGGGTGACATCGGCCCGGGCGACGTGCTGCCCTACCGCGAGGCCGACCCGCTGCTCGAGGCGGGCTTCGAGGCCACCGGCGAAGAGGACGTCGACCAGATGGCGCAGTGGGAGCTCGGCCTCGGCCGCCCCCGGGTGTTGTCGGCCGAGGGCCGCGAGGTGGCCGCGCAGCGCTGGTACGACGGCGACAACGGCCCGCACGCCGACGTCGCCGAGCAGGCCAAGGCCTCGTGCACCACGTGCGGCTACTACCTGCCGCTGGCCGGGGCCCTGCGCCGCACCTTCGGGGTGTGCGCGAACTCCTGGTCGCCCTCGGACGGCCGCGTCGTCAGCCTCGACCACGGCTGCGGCGCCCACAGCGAGACCGACGTGCCCGCCTCCTCACCGGCCGCCAGCTCCGACCCCGTGCTCGACGACACCGAGGTCGAGCTCGTCTGATTCGCCGAATCGACGATCGCGCGGCGGCCGTGCGAGGCATCGCCCCAGGTCGGCTCCCGTGACGGGGAGTTCGCGATCGTCGAAAGGGCGTTTCCCTTCGGGGGGAAGGCCACCCACCGGCGGGGTGTGAGCCGGACACAAGCCTGTCACACGCGACCCCTACGCTTTCTGCACATGTCCACCTCTGCACCGCCGTCCCGGCGATCCTCCTCGTCCCGGCTGGACGGGTACTTCCGCATCACCGAGCGCGGCTCGACCGTGGCCCGCGAGATCCGCGGTGGCCTCGCGACGTTCTTCACGATGGGCTACATCATCGTGCTCAACCCGCTGATCATCGGCACGGTGCAGGACGGCACCGGGCAGTACCTCGGCGGCGGTAGCGAACCCAACCTCGCCCTCGTCGCCTCCGGCACGGCGCTGGTCGCCGGCCTCATGACGATCTGCATGGGCGTGTTCGCCAACTACCCGCTCGCGCTCGCCGCGGGGCTCGGGCTCAACGCGTTCGTCGCCTACGGCGTCGCGAGCCTGCCGCAGATGACGTGGGCCGACGCCATGGGGCTCGTCGTGCTCGAGGGCATCCTCATCCTGCTGCTCGTGCTCACCGGCTTCCGGGAGGCGGTCTTCCGGGCCATCCCGGCGCAGCTGAAGACCGCGATCAGCGTGGGCATCGGGCTGTTCATCACCCTCATCGGCCTCTACGACGCGGGCATCGTCCGCAAGGCGCCGGCCGCGCCCGTCGAGCTGGGCGTCGGCGGCTTCCTCGCGGGCTGGCCCACCCTCGTGTTCGTGCTCGTGCTGCTGGCGATCATCGTCATGATGGTCCGCAAGGTCTCCGGCGCGATCCTCTACGGCATCGTCGGCGGCACGCTGCTGGCGATCCTCGTCGAGAGCGTCTTCCACGTCGGCCCCCAGGGCCCGGCCGACCAGAACGCCAACCCCACCGGCTGGGGCCTGAACGTGCCGGCCCTGCCCGACCACGTCGTCGACGCCCCCGACTTCGGGTTGCTCGGGCAGTTCAACCTGCTCGGGTCGTTCACCAACATCGGCATCATCTCGGCCGCCCTGCTGATCTTCACGCTCATGCTGGCCGACTTCTTCGACACGATGGGCACGATGGTCGCCATCGGCGCGGAGGCGGGCCTGCTCGACGAGGAGGGCAACCCGCCCGCCACCCGGCGCATCCTCGTCGTCGACTCCGTGGCCGCGATCGCCGGCGGCGCCGCGAGCGTCAGCAGCAACACCTCCTACATCGAGTCCGCCTCCGGCGTCGGGGAGGGCGCGCGCACCGGCCTGGCCTCGATCGTCACCGGCATCATGTTCCTGCTCGCGACGTTCCTCGCCCCGCTCGTCGACATCGTGCCCTACGAGGCCGCGACCCCCGCGCTCGTCATCGTCGGGTTCCTCATGATGCAGCAGGTCGTCGGCATCGACTGGCACGACATCGACATCGCGATCCCGGCCTTCTTGACGATCGTGCTCATGCCGTTCAGCTACTCGATCTCCGCGGGCATCGGCGCCGGCTTCGTCGCCTACGTCGTCATCAAGATCGCCCGCGGCCGCGCCGCCCAGGTGCACCCGCTGCTGTGGATCGTCGCCGTGCTGTTCGTCATCTACTTCGCCATCGATCCCATCAAGGGGGCGCTCGGCGTCTCCTGAGCCGGTCTCCGCACGGGAGTTTGTGCCATCGGACTGGACCGGCCGGGCTCGACGGGACCGCCTCCGCGGAGGCGGTCCCGCGGCAGCAGCCCGGTCCCGTCCCGCCCTGCGAGACCGGCGTCTCCGTCCACGGAATACTTACCCAAGCTAATGACTTGGGCTAAGTAGTCGATGACGGGGAGGCGCAGATGAGCGACACGGATCTCGGCGCGCTGGCGGTCGAGCTGCGGCTCGCGTGCATGCGGATCAGCCGCCGGGTGCGCTTCGAGGCGCAGGACGACGAGTGGCACATCCCGCCGCACCAGTTCAGCGTGCTCGCGCGCCTGGACAAGGCCGACGCCACGCCGAGCGAGCTCGCCGAGGCCGAAAAGGTCTCGGCGCCGAGCATGACGCGCACGGTCGCCGGTCTCGTGGAGGCGGGGCTGGTCGCCCGGCGCGCGCACCCCGGCGACCGGCGCGCGGTGGTGCTCAGCCTCACCGGCTCCGGGCGCGAGCTGCTCACCCAGATCAGGGCGCGGCGCGATCAGTGGATGTCGTCGCGGCTGGCCGACCTGTCGGAGGAAGAGCTCCGCACGCTCGCCCAGGCCGCGCCGCTGCTGGCGAAGGTGGCGGCCCGGTGAGCCCGACCTTCCGTTCGTTCGTCTCCCGCAACTACCGCTTCTTCTTCGTCGGCGCGCTCGTCAACAACGTCGGCACGTGGATGGGCCGCACCGCCCAGAGCTGGCTCGTGCTCACCGAACTCACCGACCACGACGCCGCGGCCCTCGGCATCGTCACCGCCCTGCAGTTCCTACCGATGGTGCTGCTCGCGCCGTTCGCGGGGCTCGCGGCCGACCGGTTCGCCAAGCGCCGCGTGCTCACCCTCACTCAGGGGTCGCTGGCGCTCGTGCAGCTGGTCACGGCCGCGCTCGTGCTGTCGGGCACGGCGACGCTGGCGAGCATCTACGTGCTGACCTTCCTGTACGGCGCGGCGGCCGCGGTCGACGCCCCGACCCGGCAGGCCTTCGTCTCCGAGGTCGTCGGCCCCGACCTGCTGAGCAACGCCGTCGGCCTCAACAGCGCGAACTTCAACACCGCCCGGCTCATCGGCCCGGCGCTGGCGGGCCTGCTGATCGCGCTCGTCGGCACCGGCTGGGTGTTCGTCATCGACGCCGTCAGCGTCGCCGCGATCATCGTCTGCCTGTGGCTCATGGACCCGCGCGCCCTGCAGCCGGCGCCGCGGGCAGCCTCCAAGGGCGGCATCCGCGCGGGCATCGCCTACGTCGTGCACCGTCCCGACATCCTGCTCGTGCTCGCCGTCGTCTTCGTGCACGGCACGTTCGGCATGAACTTCCAGATGACGATCGCGCTCATGGCCACGACCGTCTACGGCAAGGGGCCAGGGGAGTTCGGGCTGCTCGGCTCGATCATGGCGATCGGTTCGCTGGCCGCGGCCCTGCTCGCCGCCCGGCGCCCGCAGCCGCGGCTGGCGGTCGTGCTCGGCGGCGTCGGCGCGTTCGCGGTCGCCAACACGGTCGCGGCGCTCGCCCCCACCTACTGGACCTTCGCGATCCTGCTCGTGCTCGTCGGCCTGACGGCGATGACGATCCTGCCGACGGCCAACTCGCTCGTGCAGCTCGCCGTCGAACCGCAGATGCGCGGCCGGGTCATGGCCCTGTACATGGCGATCTTCATGGGCGGCACGCCACTCGGCGCGCCCGTCGTCGGCTGGATCGGCGCGATGTGGGGCGCGCGCTGGACGATGCTCGTCGGCAGCATCGCCGACGTGCTCGTGCTGCTGGGCGCCCTGGCGTACCTGTCCCGCGGTCGCGGCCACCTGCTCATGCGCCCGGCGCACCTGCAGCGTCGGCGCCCACGGGTCGTGCGCTACGGTGCACAGACTCGGAGTCGAGCCGACCGGGAGGTCACGCAGGATGAGCCCACGCACCCGACGCGTCGTCGTCCTCGTCGCACTGGCGGCGATGTTGCTGGCCGTGGTCGTCGCGCCGATGTTCTGATCGGAGCCGGGCCGGTCCCCGGCGCCCCCGCAGTCGCCGGCGCCGCGGAGTGCCGAGCCGACGGCCGAGTCGGCGCCGACTACCGAACCAGCACCGAGCCCTCGGCCAGCACGGCGTCGATGCAGGCGGTCAACGCCCGCACGTCGTCCGGCTCCACGGCGGGAAACACCCCGACGCGCAACTGATTCCGGCCGAGCTTGCGGTACGGCTCGAGGTCGACGACGCCGTGCGCGCGCAGCGTCGCGGCCAGCGCGGCCGCGTCGACTCGCTCGTCGAAGTCGATCGTGGCCACGACCGTGGAGCGGGCCGACTCCTCGGCGACGAACGGGGTCGCCAGCTCGTGCGCCCGCGCCCAGTCGTAGACGATGCCGGTCGACTGCGCGCAGCGCGCCGCCGCCCACTCCTGGCCGCCGCGCTCGTTGAGCCAGCGCACCTGTTCGCGCATGAGCGCGATCGTCGCCAGCGCGGGGGTGTTGAGCGTCTGGTCCTTGCGGGAGTTCTCGATCGCGGCGTGCAGGTCGAGGATCGCCGGCACCCACCGGCTCCCGCGCAGCCGCTCGACGCGCTCGATCGCGGCCGGAGACAGCAGCGCGAACCACAGCCCGCCGTCGGCGGCGAAGCTCTTCTGCGGCGCGAAGTAGTACGCGTCGACCTGGCTCGGGTCGAGGCGGGTGCCGCCGGCCGCGGAGGTGCCGTCGACGAGCACGAGCTGGTCACCGGCTCCGACGCGCTCCACCGGGAGCATGACGCCGGTCGAGGTCTCGTTGTGCGGCCAGGCGTAGGCGTCGACGTCGGTGACGGCGTGCGGGCTGGTGGCGTGGCCCGGCTCCGCGCGGCGCACGTCAGGCTCGGCGAGGAAGGGCGCGGCGCTCGTCGCGGCCGCGAACTTGGCGGAGAACTCGCCGATGACGACGTGCTGGGAGCGCTCGCGCACGAGGCACAGGCTCGCGATGTCCCAGAAGGCGCTGGCTCCGCCGTTGCCGAGCACGACCTCGTACCCGTCGGGGAGGGCGAAGAACCGCGCCAGGCCCTCGCGCAGCTCGCCGACGGCGGCGCGGACCGGGGCCTGCCGGTGCGACGTGCCGAGCCAGGTCGTCGCGAGGCGGGTCAGGGCCTCGACCTGCTCGGGGCGCACCTTGCTCGGGCCGCTGCCGAACCGGCCGTCGCGCGGCAGCATCTCGGGCGGCAGAAACGTGCGGGGCTGCGCCGAAGCGGAGCCGGCGGGGGAGGCGGTCACGCCCCCATCATCGCGGACCAGCCGGGCACGCTTCGGGCCGGGCGCGCGGTGGGACCGACGTACTGCGCCACCGGGCGGCGCATGCCGACGTGGCCGGCCTGCTCGAGGATGTGGGCCGACCAGCCAGCGGTGCGCGCGCAGGTGAACAGGGCCGCGAACAGCGGCGGCGGCACCCCGGCTCCGTGCAGCAGCACCGCCGCCCACAGCTCCATGTTCGTGGCGATCCGATGCTCGGGGTGGCGCTGCGCGAGCGCCGCGAGGGCCGCGGCCTCGAGGGCCTCGGCGGCCTCGCACAGCGGGGAGCCGAGCCGCCGGCACGTCGCGCGCAGCAGCCGCGCCCGCGGGTCCTCGCGCCGGTAGACGGTGTGCCCGAAGCCCATGAGCCGGTGGCCGGCGTCGAGCTGGCGGGCCACCTCGCGGCCGGGGTCAGCCCCGGCGGTGATGCGCTCCATCATGTGCAGGGCCCGCGCCGGGGCGCCCCCGTGCAGCGGACCGCTGATCGCGCCGACCGCGCCCGACAGGCAGGCCGCGACGTCGGCGCCGGTCGAGGCGATGACGCGCGCCGTGACCGTCGACGGGCTCATGCCGTGCTCGGCCGCGGCGACGAAGTAGGCCGACAGTGCGGCGACGTCGCGCGGGTCGGGATCGCCGCGCCACCGGATGAGGAAGCGCTCGACGATGTCGTCGGTGCGGTCCACCTCGCGCTGCGGCACGACGGGCCGGTCACTGCCGCGGGCGGATTGGGCGACGAACGACAGCGCCATCGACGACGCCCGGGCCAACTGGTCGCGGGCCTGGGCGAGGGTGATGTCGTGCAGCGGCCGAAAGCCCCACACCGGAGCCAGCAGGGCGAGGGCGCTCTGCACGTCCGCGCGGACGTCGCCGGTGTGCGCCGGCAGCGGAAACCGCTCGGCCGGAGGCGGGGTCACCGCGAAGTCGTCCGCCACGAGGAGCCCCCACACGGGGCCGAACGACACGCGCCCGACGAGCTCGTCGAGGGACACGCCGCGGTAGCGCAGCATGTCCGCCTCCCCGTCGGCCTCCGCGACGGCGGTCTGCCAGGGAAGGGCCGTCGGCGGAATCCGTTCCATGGCGCCCATTGTGGGCCAGGCGTTTTTCCGGCTTGTCACAGGTGCCGGTTCGGCGCGTCGGCGCGCGGGGTCGGTCGCTGCCCGGGGTCCTCGCGTGGCGGCGGGGCTAGGGTCGGCTGCATGGAGGATGTGCAGCGATACGACTACGCGGGAACCGGCCTGGAGGGCGAGGTGCCTTCCGCGCCGTGGGAACTGGTCGACGCGTGGGTGTCCGAGGCGCGGGCGGCGGCGCGCACCCGCGAGGACCTGTACGAGCCGTCGGCGATGGCGGTGGCGACCGTGGACGCCGAGGGCGTGCCCAACGTGCGCACGGTGCTGCTGCGCTTCCTGGACGCCCGCGGGCCGGGTTACGTCTCGAGCCGCCATTCCGCAAAGGCCGCCGAGATCGGCGCGACGGGCGTCATGGCCGCAACGCTGACCTGGAGCCCCCTGTTTCGCGCGATCCGCTTCCGCGGCCGCGCGCAGGAGATCGAGCCGCAGATCGTGCAGGCCTACTGGGACAACCGACCGTGGGGGTCGAAGATCTCGGCGTGGGCGTCGCAGCAGTCGCACCCCGTGGCTTCCCGGGGTGAATTGGAAGCGGCGGCTGAAAGATTCGCGCAACAGTATCCCGAGGAAGGCCGGGAGTCGGCGGTGCCGGCGCCCCCGGACTGGGTGGGGTACCGCATCCGCTGCACGGAGGTGGAGTTCTGGGCGGGGCGACCGGACCGGCTCCACGATCGGATCCGTTATCGCGCCGCGGAACCGGCTCTGCTCGACGATGCTCGGGCCTGGGAACGAGTGCGGCTGCAGCCGTAGGAGCGCCTGCGGCAGTGTGACGTGCACCACCTGACCGGGGTCTTTGCCGTCGAGACTCCCCGTGTGGCGCCTTCGGAGGGGAAATGAGTGACGGGGCCGCATCAGGGGGGTGCGGCCCCGTCATGGTGCCCGGCGACTCGGGGATTGCCGTCGGTACTCCGGCCAGGGGAAGCCGGGTTCTCACTACTTCCACTCGGTCTGGCCACGGTTGGGGAGACCGCAGCACCGAGCGGATGATTGAAATATAAACTGATCTTCGCGGGGCGCGAAGGAAGGTTGCGCAACCCTGGGGCCCGATGTGCCGCAGTGAGATCGGGATCACCCGGCCCTCGCGGGCGGGCCCTGGCGGAGCCCCCAGGAGCCGAAACCTACTGGCCGGTAAGGGGGTCGGGCGTGATTCGGGCCGACGTGACGCGCGTGGCGAGCCAGGGGTGCACCGAAGGTGAGACAGTGGCGTTGTGACGGATCTCATCGACACCACCGAGATGTACCTGCGCACCCTCCTCGAGCTCGAAGAGGAAGGCACTCCGCTGTTGCGGGCTCGGATCGCCGAGCGACTCGGGCATTCCGGACCCACCGTGTCGCAGACCGTCGCGCGTATGGAGCGGGACGGTCTCGTGCATCTGCAGCCCGACCGGTCGTTGGTGTTCACCGACGACGGGCGGTTGCTGGCCACCCGCGTCATGCGCAAGCACCGGCTGGCGGAGCGGCTTCTCGTCGACGTCATCGGGCTGGAGTACGAGCACGTGCACCAGGAGGCGTGCCGCTGGGAGCACGTGATGTCGGATCGCGTCGAGCGCAAGATCCTCGGGCTGCTGCCGACGCACCAGATCAGCCCGTACGGCAACCCGATTCCCGGGCTGGAGGAGCTGGGGTTCGCCTCCGAGGAGATCGTCGAGCCCGGCCCCGCGGGGCTCAAGCACCTCACCGAGCTCGAAGAGGGCGCCGGCACGGTGCGGCTGCGTCGCGTGGGGGAGCCGTTGCAGACCGACGTCGAGCTGTTGGCCGCCCTGTCCGCCGCGCAGGTCGTGCCCGGGGCAGTCATCACGTACGAGACGAACGCCGATGGTCGCGTGCTCGTGCGCGGCGCGGAGTTCGACGGGGCCGCGGTCGACCTGCCGGCCGGCGTGGCCAGCCTGCTGTTCGTCACGCCCGAGGGCTGACCCGATTCCATCCACAGGCCGTTGTCGCTGTCCTCGCGCGGATGTGATGCCGGTCACAGTACTGTCGTCGTGGTTGTCGAGGGAGCCTGTCGTTCGGGCTTTTTCGTCGGCGTCGACGTCGTGGGCCTGTGGATGAGCGTCGGCGCCGGGCGGTGATCCGCGGCTAGCTTCGCCAGCGTCATCGCCGTGATGGCCCCGCGCCCGGTCCCCGCCCCTCCTGCCGCCGCGCCGCGGGACAGCTGCGCCCTCGTGCGGCGGGAGACGGAGCCGGGCCGGCTCCGTCGGCGGCACGGAGAGGCCACCCATGCCAGCCCCCGCGCCCGGGCGTCATCGCGCCCAGCCCTCCTCCCCGTTCACGCCGGTCGTCGTCGCCGTCGGTGAGACGGTGCACCTGACGCGTCTGGCGCGGCGTGTGGTGGGCCACGGGAGGCCCGGGAGGCCCCCGTCGACGTCGCTGTTCCTCGTCAGCGGGGCGGCCGCGGGGGTGGTCGGTGCGCTGGCCGGTGGCGTCGCTCCGGCAGCCGCCGATCCCGAGCCGAGCCGCGGCGATCCGGTCCCCGTGCTGCTCGACTGGGCCAGGCGGTACGACGGTGAGGAGGCGGCTCGGCGGGAGGGGGGTGACGAACCGGAGGCCGAGGAGTCGGAGGCCGGGGAGTCGGAGGCCTCGTCGCGGGAACCGGCTCCTGAAGGGGGCAGCGCCAAGGAGGTGACGCCACGACCGCGTCCGCAGCGCTTCGAGCCAGCCCCTCAGAAGGCCGACCCTCCGGAGGCCGCGTCACCGAAGGCCGCCCCTCCGAAGGCCGCCCCTCCGAAGGCCGCGCCACGGAAGGCAGCCCCGGCGCCCACGAAATCGCGGGCGCCCAAACCGAAGGCCAACTCGTCGCGGCGGATGTCGGCCACGCTGGCCGTCGCGGCGGGCCTGTCCGGCATCCCGTATCGCTGGGGCGGCACGACGACATCCGGGTTCGACTGCTCAGGGTTCACTCAGCACGTCTTCCGCAAGGTCGGCGTCAACCTGCCGCGCACGGCGGCCCAGCAGCAGCGTGCGGTGCGCACCGTGACCGAGCCCCGTCCCGGTGACCTGGTGTTCTTCGGCGCTCCCGCGCATCACGTGGGCATCTACGCCGGCGACGGCCGGATGTACGACTCCCCGCGCACGGGTCGGACGACGGGATTGCATCGCATCTGGTCGTCGCGAGTCAGCTACGGGCGTGCCGCGTGAGGTCGTCCAACGGCCGGGGCACCCGTAACGGTGCTGGTCAGCAGCCCGGCGGGTGTCGCTCGCGCAACCTTGTCGGTGCTCGCGTCTAGGGTCGAACCAGACGTCGACACCAGGGCGCATCGAATCGTCGAAGGAGGTGACCGTGGTCCGCTTCATCCACACCAGCGACTGGCAGTTGGGCATGACCCGGCACTTCCTCGAGCCGGAGGCGCAGGCCCGTTACACCGCGGCCCGCATCGACGCGATCCGGTCGATCGGGGCGCTCGCCCGCGAGCACAGGTGCGAGTTCGTCGTCGTCGCGGGCGACGTCTTCGAATCCAACCTCGTCGGGGCCCAGACCGTGCGCCGGGCGCTGGAGGCGATGGCCGCCATCGAGGTGCCGGTTTACCTGCTGCCCGGCAACCACGACCCGCTCGACGCGGTGACGATCTACCGCGGGCGGCTGTTCGCGCGGGCCTGCCCGCCCAACGTGCACGTGCTCGACCGGGCCGGGGTCGTGCCGGTGTCCGAGGGGGTCGAGCTGGTGGCGGCCCCCTGGTTCGGCAAGGCGCCGCTGCGCGATCTCGTGGCCGACGCGCTCGAGGGCCTGTCGCCGCCGTCCGCGGGCGTGCGGGTGCTGGTCGGGCACGGCGCTCTCGACGCGCTGTCTCCGGAGTCCGACGAGCCGTCGCTCATCTCGCTCGCCGGGCTGGAGCGGGCCGTCGACGACGGACTGGTGCAGTACGCCGCGCTCGGCGACAAGCACACCCGCCTGGCCGTGGGGCGACGCCGCCTCGTCAACTACAGCGGCTCGCCGGAGGTCACCTCGTTCCGCGAGGAGCGGCCCGGAGACGTGCTCGTCGTCGACGTGGCCGCCGGTGCGGAGCCGGTGGTCACCCCGCACCACGTCGGCACCTGGCGGTTCGTCACGCTCGAACGCGAGATCAGCGGCGACGACGACCTCGACGACCTCGACGAGGAGCTCAGCCGCATGGACCCCAAAGACCGCACGGTTGTGCGCACCGGCCTGACCGGCACGCTCACCCTGCGCCAGAAGGCGCGCCTCGACACGCTGCTCGACGTGTACGGGGAGGTGCTGGCCGCCTGCTTCACGTGGCCGCAGCGGCACGACGTCGCGGTCATCCTCGGCGACGACGAGCTGACCGATCTGGGAGTCGGCGGGTTCGTCGACGCCGCCGTCGCCGATCTCGCGGGGCTCAGCAACGGCTCCGGTGGCCCGGGCCGGTCGGGCGGCTCCGCCGCCGGAGGCGGTTCCGGTGGCGCGCAGGATCGGCAGGCGGAGATCGCCCGCGAGGCGCTGTCGCTGTTGTACCGCCTCGCGAAGGGGCCGGCGGCATGAGGCTGCACCGGCTCAGCGTGCGCGATTACAAGGGTGTCGCGGCCCGCGACGTGGCGTTCCCCGAGGCCGGCATCCTCGTGCTGGAGGGGCCCAACGAGGTGGGCAAGTCGACGATGCTCGACGCCCTCGACCTCGTGCTCGACCACAAGGATTCGTCGCGGCGCGCGCAGATCCGCTCGGCCCAGCCAATCGGGCGCGACGTCGGCCCCTGCGTCGAGGTGGAGCTGTCCACCGGGGCGTACCGGTTCAGCTACCGCAAACAGTGGTTGCGCCAGCCGTCCACCGAACTGCACATCATGGCCCCGGCCCGCGCCCACCTCGTCGGCGACGAGGCGCACGAGCGGGTTCGCGCGATCCTCGCCGAGACCGCCGACCTGCACCTGTGGAAGGCGTTGCGGCTCATGCAGACCGGGCCGCTCGTGCAGGAGCGGCTGGCGGGCAGCTCCGCGCTCGCGGCCGCGCTCGACGAGGCCGCGGGCACCGCTCCCGACGTCGGCGGCGCGGCCGAGAGCCTCCTGGCGGCGGCGGAGGCCACCTGCCTGCGCTATTTCACCGCCCGCACCGCCGCGCCCACGGGGGAGTATCGGGCGGCGATCGAGCGCCTCGAGGCGGCCGACGCCGCGGTCGAGGCGGCGCAGGAGCGACTCCGCGAGGTCGCCGACGATGTCGAGCGACACGAGTCCCTCGAGACGCAGCTGCGTGCCGCGCGCGCCCAGCTGGCGAGCGCGCGGCAGGAGGCCGAACGCTGGGAGAGCGAGGCGGCCCGCGCCCGGGAGGTCGGTGCGGAGCTCGTCACGGCCCGCC
>NZ_BCNQ01000138.1 GCF_001515525.1 Piscicoccus intestinalis NBRC 104926
CAGCGGGGTCGGCCGGGTCGCGCGGGTCGGCCGGCTCGCGCGTCTCGATGGCGAGCCCGCCGCCGGCCGTGCAGGGGCTCATCGAACGCAGCGACGGGCTGGCGCCGCTGGCGGACCGGCTCGGGGTCACGCCGCGGCAGCTGCACCGGCGCTCGCTCGAGGCGTTCGGCTACGGGCCGGCCGTGCTGCGGCGCATCCTGCGCGTGCAGCGCTTCCTCGCCCTGCACAAGGCGCACCCGGCCCTGCGGCTCGCCGAGCTGGCGGCTGGGGCGGGCTACGCCGACCAGGCGCACCTGTCGCGCGACGTGCGGCGGCTGTGCGGGCTGACTCCGCGCGGCCTGCTCGCATCCCGGTCGGCGGACTGGCACGGAGACGGCGCCGTCGTGCGGGTGTGAGGTCCGATTCATTCAAGAACTGCGCGGCGCGCGGGCCCTACCGTGCGGTGCATGACGAACGACACCGCCTCCACCCCGTCGAGCGCGCCCGTGGCGGCGCTGGCGATGGTGACGATCGACTGCGACGACGCCCACGCGATGGCCCGCTTCTGGAGCGAACTGCTCGGCGGGCAGATCGCGCACGACGAGGGCGACTATTCGATGGTGACCGCCGGCGGCGTCACGCTCGGCTTCGGCCGCGACCCCCAGTACCGGGCGCCGCAGTGGTCGCAGGCCGGCACCAAGCAGTTCCACCTCGACCTGTCGACGGACGACCTCGACGCGGCCGCCGCGCGCGCCCAGGAACTCGGCGCCGCGCTGGCCGACCCGCAGCCGCCGGAGGCCGCTGGCAAGTGGGTCGTGCTGCTCGACCCCGCCGGTCACCCGTTCTGCGTCGCGATCTGGGGCTGACCGGCTCCGCCGGCACCGGCACGCGTCGGCTTCGGGGCGCGGCGCGCCGCCGCCGAAGGTGCCGAACCTCAGGCGGTGACGGCGGCGCGGATCGCGTTGGTGTGCTCCGGGGAGGAGCCGCAGCAGGAGCCGATGACGTCGACGCCGGCGTCGCGCAGTTCGCGGGCGTGCTCACCGAGTTCGGCGGGGCCGACGGTGTAGACGAAGTCGGCGCCCTCCAGGTGCGGCAGGCCGGCGTTCGACTGGGCGATGACGAGGACGCCGTCGGGACGGGCCGCGACGAGCTGCTCGGCGATGACGCTCATCTCCTCCGGCCCGCGGCCGCAGTTGGCCCCGACGACGTCGGCGCCGGCCGCGGACAGCCGGGTGATCGCGTCGGCGGGGGCCACGCCCATCATCGTGTGCAGGTTGGTGTCGAACGACATGGTCGCGACGATCGGCAACTGCGGAGCCAGCTCGCGGGCCACCTCGATCGCGAGCGTGGCCTCGGCGAGGTCGCTCATCGTCTCGACGAGCACGAGGTCGATGCCGCCGGCCAGGAGCCCGCGCAGCTGCGCGGCGAACAACTCGCGCGCCTCGTCGGCCGACATGGCGCCCATCGGCTCGAGCAGTTCACCCGTCGGGCCGATGTCACCGGCGACGAGGATGCCGTGCCGGTCGGCCACCTCGCGGGCCAGCGCCGCGCCCGCGCGGTTGGTCTCCTCGACAAGCTCCTCGTGGCCGTGCATCGCCAGCCGCGGCGCCGTGCCGCCGAAGGTGTTCGTCGTCAGCACGCTCGCGCCGGCCTGCGCGTACTCCTCGTGCAGGCCCGACATCGTCTCCGGCTGCTCGATGTTCCACATCTCGGCGCACTCGCCGGGGGGCAGACCGCGCTCCTGCAGGAGCCAGCCGTAGCCACCGTCGAAGACGGGGGCGCGCTCGCCCAGGAGTTCCGCGAATCGGTTCGTCATCACGCGCCCAGCCTAGGTGTCGCCACCGTCGTCGCCGCCCTCGGTCCACGCCCTCGCGGCCCGCTCACCGGACCTCGCTCGCCAGCTGTTCGAGCAGCCGCCGGCGCCACGTCTCGACGACCTCGACCTGGTTGAACGTGTAGATGTGCAGACCCTCGATCGCCAGCGCCTCGTTGGTGCCCAGGGCCGCGACCCGCGTGACGAACCGGTCGGAGGAGAAGCCCGGTGCGGCGATGCGCGCGAAGACGTTCTTCTGCTTGCGCAGGAAGCGCACCGACTCCCCGACGCCGATCTTCGTGGCCATGCCGAGCAGCTTGGCGCGCTCGACGGGGCCGGCGACCCCGACGATCGCGGGCAGCCGCACGCCGCGGCGGCGGATCCGCTCCAGCCACACTCCCAGCTGCTCGGCGTCGAACGTCATGTTCGAGACCACGTGGGTGGCGTATTTCCGCTTGTCCCACATGGCCTGAATGATGATGTCGTCATCGATCGTGGGGTGCGATTCGGGGTAGCCGGCGATGCCGACGTGCTCGAACGGGTCGCCGAGTTCGCGCAGGTCGACGAGCAGGTCGTGCGCGCACAGGTAGTCGCCCGCGGGCTCGGGGGCGTCACCGCCCGGCACGAAGACCTTGCGGATGCCGCTCTCCTGGAGGCGCTCGACGATGTCCTTCAACTCGGCGGGGCCGCTGACCATCCGCGCGGCCAGGTGCGGCACGGCGTCGTAGCCCGCCCCCGCGAGCCGGCTCGCCACGTCGAGGGTGTCCTGCAGGCTCTTCACGGGGGAGGCCGTCACCGTGACCGTGACCTCGGTAGGCACATGGGCGAGTACCTGATCGACGATCTTGGCCGTCGGCAGCACTTCGTACCGCGCCCCCTCCAGCATGTGCCCGGTCTTCATCGAGGGGAATTCGTTGCTCATCATGCAACTCGTTTCGTTATACGCACCACAGTGAGATCAGCGTAGAGCCCCTACCGGGCCGCCGACAAGAGATTCGAGCGACCGCGGACGAGGCGTAACGCACACGAAACGCTGGTGTCGGGGGCTGGCTCCGGGCCGCATGATCCGGATGGTGCGGGCGGCCCGGCGCGCGCAAAGATGCGGGTATGACCTCCCGACGCCTGGCGCTGACCGACTCGGTACGCGACCGGTGGTTCCGCGCGCTGCACGCCGGGCGGCAGCCCCGGATCGTGCGCGCCGCCCTGCGGTTCTCGGTGTGCTGGGGCGGGCTGGGCGCCGGCGGCGTGACCTTCGCCGCGATGATCTCGCTGACGGCCGGGTTGACGATCCTCGTGAGCCTGGCCCGGGCCTTCCTCGGCGACCGCCCCGAGCTCATCGCGCTCATCATCGACGTCGTCAACGACGTCGTTCCGGCGCTCATCAACGACGGCTCCAACAACGGGCTCATCCCCGCCGCCACCCTCATCCGAGCGCCCGGATGGAGCCTGACCGCGCTGGTCTCCACCGTCGTCGTCCTGTGGGGCGCGGCGACGATGATGACGGGGATGCGGCGCACCGTGCGCCAGATGTTCGGCCTGGGTGGGGCGCCACTGCCGTTCGCTATGGGCAAGGCCATCGACCTGGCCGCCTTCCTCGCGCTCAGCGTGGCGATCATCGTCTCCTCGGCCCTCGTCAGCGCCGTCACCTTCCTCAGCGAACAGGTGCTGCACTGGCTATCCGTCGACGAGACCTTCAGCTACGTGCTGTTGCAGGTCGCCGCGGTGCTGCTCGCCGGGGCGCTCGACGCGCTGCTGGTGGCCCTGATCTTCCGCTTCACCGCGCGGGTGCGGGTGCCCCGGCGCGACCTGATCCAGGGCATGATCATCGGCGCCGTGGGCCTGGGCGTGCTGCGGCTCGGCGGCACCAGCATCATCGGCCTGTCCGACAACCCGCTGCTCGCCTCCGCGGCGGCCGTCGGAACCCTGCTCGTCTGGATCAACCTCGCGATGCGCTGGCTGCTGTTCACCGCCGCCTGGACCGCCAACCCGCCGCCTGCCCACGTGCCGGTGCACCCGGCCACCGTCTACGCCTCCCAGACCCCGAACTACGTGACGATGTCGGCGCCGCACACCCTCGAATGGGCCCACCACCCCGTGACCGGCACGATCATCCCCAAACCCACCGACCCACGCTTCGACCGCGACCGCGCCGCCCTCGCCGCCGCCACCGGCAACGGCACCGCGAACCCCGCCGAGCCGGCCGAGCGCATCGAGCCCTCCACCGGCACCGCCGGCCCCAGCGCCTGAGCCTCACGCCTCCCTCCGCCGCGCCTACGGGACAGAGGTATTCGTTCGCGCCTACGGCACGAGCACCCCGCCGCGCCTACGGCACGACCACTCCGCCGCGCCTACGGCACGAGGTACTCGGCGTCGCGGCGGTCGGTGATGAGCATGTGGCCGGGCGAATGACTGATCGCCAGCTCCGGGCGCGTGGCCATGACCATCGCCTGGGGCGTGACGCCACACCCCCAGAACACGGGCACGTCGCCGTCGCGGACGTCCGGCGGGTCACCGAAATCCGGCCGGGCGAGATCACCGATGCCGAGCGCCGCCGGATCACCCACGTGCACCGGCGCCCCGTGCACACCGGGGTAGCGGGCCGTGATGCGCACCGCGTCGGCCACCCGATCGGCCGGCACCGGACGCATCGACACCACCAGCGGACCGGCCAGGCGCGCGGTGGGCCGACACGGCCGGTTCGTCGTGTACATCGCGACGTTGCGGCCCGCGTCGATGTGCCGCACCGGCACCCCCGCCTCCCGCAGCGCGTGCTCGAACGTGAAGCTGCACCCGAGCAGGAACGTCACGAGGTCGTCGCGCCAACGATGCCGCACCTCGGCACACTCCTCGACGAGCACACCCCGCTCGTACACCCGGTAGGCGGGCACGTCGGTGCGGATGTCACCGGCGAGCAACGCGCCGCCCACCTCACCCGGCTCGAAGACGTCGAGCACCGGGCACGGCTTCGGATTGCGCTGGGCGAACAGCAGGAAGTCGAACGCGAGATCCCGGGGCAGCGCGATGACGTTCGCCTGCGTCCACCCGGCGCACCAGCCGGACGTCTGGGTGACCAGCCCCGCCGCGAACCGCGCCCGCGCTTGCTCGGGCGTCGCCGCGGTACCGCTTGATGCCGCCGCCGAGCCCTCCGCGTTGGTCACGCTCATCTCGGTGTTCTCCCGCCCATCTGCGCGTTCTTCGTTCGACCCGCTCACCTGCGCCCGGTCGCAGCGGCTCACTAGTAGGCCGTCGTGTCGGGCAGATGGAGCCGGACTCGCTGACCCGGCACCGCCTGCGCCGCAAGGTCGACGGCCGCTGCGGTGAGCACCCCGACCACCGGATAGCCACCGGTCACCGGGTGATCGGCGAGGAACAGCACCGGCTGACCCCCGGCCGGCACCTGCACCGCCCCGCGCACCACCCCCTCGCTGGGCAGCTCCACCCCGACCAGCTCGGGAGTCCGTTCCAGCGGCTCCCCGTGCAGCCGCACCCCGACCCGGTCGCTGCGCTCGGACACCTCCCAGGTGGCCACGTTGAGCTGCAGCAGGTCGGCGAGCCAGCCGCCCCGCGGACCGGGGGTCACGTCGAGCTCGAGCACCTCGGGATGCGGCTGGAAGACCGCGACCTGGTCGACGACCGGCTGCGGGTCGGACGGGGCGCGCCCGACCGGCAGGTAGCTGCCGTCGGCGACCTCCGGGCCGATGCCCGCCAGCGTGTCGCGGGACCGCGACCCGAGCACCGGCTCCACGTCGAAGCCGCCGCGCACCGACACGTAGGTCCGCAGCCCGGTCGCGGGCCGGCCGAGCCGCAGCACCTGGCCGTCGTGCAACCGCACCGGACCGTTGGCGTGCACCCTGCGGCCGTCGATGAACGCCGGCGCGGGCGCCCCGGTGATCGCCACCGTGAGGTCTCCGTCCGCGCGCGCCTCGAAGCCACCCAGGAGCACCTCCAGCGCAGCCGGGCCACACGCGCCGACGCCCGGATGGTCGTTGTCGAAGTCGTGCCCGAGCACGCGCCCGCCCAGCAGGTAGGAGCGCATGTCGGCGGCGCCGGACCGGCTCACGCCCTGCGCCGCCAGGCCCGGACGGCCCAGATCCTGCACGAGGGTCAGCGCCCCCGTTCGCCGCACGTGCAACCCGCTCATCGCGCCCCTCCGACCTCGTCGCCGTCGGCGTTCCCGGCGTCGTCAGTGTCGTCCGCGTCGTCCGTGTCGACCGTGTCGACCACGTCGGCCGCGTCGACCGCCTCGAACCGCACCGACCATCCCGGTCGCAGCAGGGCGGGTGGGTCGCGCTGTTCGTCCCACAGCACGACATCGGTGCGCCCGATGAGCTGCCAGCCACCGGGCGAACTGCGCGGGTAGACCCCGCTGAAGGTGCCGGCCAACCCGACGGCGCCGGGCGGGACCTTGGTGCGCGGCTCGCCTCGGCGGGCCACGTCGAGTCGGGGGTCGCCGTCGACGAGGTAGGCGAACCCGGGCGCGAACCCCCCGAAGCCGACCCGCCACGGCGTGCCCGTGTGCGCCTCGACGACCTCCTGCTCGGACAGGCCCGTCAGCGACGCGACCTCCGCGAGGTCCGGGCCGTCGTAGGCGACCGGGATCGTCACCGTCCGGTCGTCACTCCGCTCGGGTGGCTCGGGCGCCAGGTCCTCGGCGATCGCCTCCAGCTCGCGCCGCAGGCGCGGCAGGATCGCCGCCGTCTCCACGGTGACGAGCAGGGTGCGGGCCGCCGGCACGAGGTCGAGCACCTGGCTCCACAGTCGCCCCGCCGCGTCCGAGCCGTCACCCTCGCCCGCGTCGTCGGCCTCGTGCGAGCCGGCGTGCAATCCGAGCTCCTCGCGTTCCAGGCTCGCCATGTCGGCGCTGACGACGAAGTCGTCGACGTCGTCACCGGACAGGTCGTCCGGCCGCGGCCCGTCGGTACGCCGGTCGTCCAGGCTCACACCGACCACGGGACTCGAGTCGACGCCGTGCGCCGGCCCACCCCGGGAGACAGCTGGTCCGCCGGGCAGGGGTTCGGTCGTCGAGCCGGGCGAGGGATCGGGCGCCCCCTCCTGCGCGATGCGCGCGGTGACCGCCGCGTGCAGGGCGAGGACCGCGTCGAGGTCGCTCACCTCGACGAGCACCGCGCGCTCCCCGCACGGCAGCAGTCGTAGCTCCATGTCTCCTCCTCAGACGAACGAACGAACGGTGACGCCCGCCTCGATCAGGGCCGCCCGCACCGCGCGGGCCATGTCGACGGCCCCGGGACTGTCACCGTGGGTGCAGATGGAGCGGGCCCGCACGGCTACGTCCGTGCCGTCGGCGGCCGTGATCAACGCGTCGGTGACCAGGCGCACCATCCGCGCCGCGACCTCCGTGGGGTCGTGCAACAGGGCCCCCGGTTCGCGCCGGGAGACGAGGGTGCCCGCCGGGGTGTATCCCCGGTCGGCGAACGCCTCGGGCACCGCCGTGAGCCCCGCCTCCCGCGCTCGGCGCAGCAGCGCCGAACCGGGCAACCCGAGGATCGGCAACCCGGGGTCGTAGGCGGAAACCGCCTCCAGCACCGCCTGGGCGTGCTGCTCGTGATGCACGGCCGTGTTGTACAGCGCGCCGTGCGGCTTGACGTACGCGACCCGGCTGCCAGCCGCCCGGCACATGGCCTCCAGGGCACCGATCTGATAGAGGATGTCGGCGCTCAGCTCCTCGACGGTGGCGTCGACGAACCGGCGCCCGAAACCCATGAGGTCGGGATAGGCGACCTGGGCCCCGACGGTGACGCCGTGTTCCGCCGCGGCCGCGACCGTGCGCCGCAGCGTCAGCGGGTCGCCCGCGTGGAAACCGCACGCGACGTTGGCGCTCGTGACGATCGCCAGCATCGCGTCGTCGTCGCCGAGCCGCCACTGCCCGAACGACTCCCCGAGGTCGGCGTTGAGGTCGACGACCAGCTCGCTCATGTCGGCTCCTTCGGTGTCGTCATCGGCGTCGTCATGACCACAGGGCGGCGAGGCCGCCGAGCGACTGCGCGCCCAGCCACAGCGTGAGCACCCAAGCGAGCACCCCGACTCCGAGCAACCAGGCCGGATAGCGGTAGCCGTGCAGCAGGTCGCGCCGCCGCCAGGCGACCCACAGGATGACGGTGAACCCCAGCGGCAGGATGACCCCGTTGAAGGCCCCCGCGAAGATGAGCAGAGTGACCGGCGCCTTGCCCAGCGTGACGTACAGCACGGTGCCGATGACGATGAACGCCACGGTCAGCAGGTTGCGGGTGCGCTCGGGCGTCGAGCTGCGGGTGAGGAACGAGACCGACGTGTACGACGCGCCGATGACCGAGGTGATCGCCGCCGCCCACAGGATGATGCCGAACATCCGCAGGCCCACCTCACCGGCGGCGACGCGGAAGGCGCTCGCGGCGGGGTTGGCCGGGTCGAGGCTCGCGCCGGCGGCGACGACCCCGAGGATCGCCAGGAACAGCACGACCCGCATGACGCCGGTGAGGATGATGCCGATGACCGAGCTGCGGGCGATGTGCGGCGCGTTGTCGGCGCCGGTCATGCCCGAGTCGAGGAGCCGGTGCGCACCGGCATACGTGATGTACCCCCCGACGGTGCCGCCGATGAGCGTGGTGATGACGAGGAAGTCGACGGTCTGCGGCAGCACGGCGTTGCGCAGCGCCTGCCCGACCGGCGGCCCCGACGTCACCGCGACATACGTCGTCAACCCGATCATCAGCACACCGAGGGCGACGACGAGCCGGTCGAGCACCATGCCGGCCCGCTTGACGAGGAAGATCGCGATGGCGATGGCGGCGGAGACGATGCCGCCGATCACCGGGTCGACCCCGAGCATCGCGTCGATGCCGAGACCGGTGCCGGCGATGTTGCCGATGTTGAACACCAGGCCGCCGGCCACGACGAGGGCCGCGAGCGCGTATCCGAGGCCGGGGAGCACCTCGTGGGCGAGCTCGTGGGCGCGCACCCCGGCGACGCCGATGACCCGCCACACGTTCAGCTGCACCGCGATGTCGACGACGATCGAGGCGAGGATGGCGAACGCGAACGCCGCGCCGAGCTGGATCGTGAACGCCGTGGTCTGGGTGATGAACCCGGGCCCGATGGCGCTGGTCGCCATGAGGAACATCGCGCCGAGCACGGCGCTGCGCGTCGAACCTGCCGGCGCGACACGAGAATCGACGCCGGACGGTTCCGGTGAGCCGGTGGGTGGCGGCATGTCGGCCCCCTTTCTCACACACTCGCTGAGGATGCCGGGGAGTGTAGCGGCGAACACCGACAAGATCGCGGCGAGCCCGTCGAGGCTGACGGCGCGCCCGGAGTGTCACGGTCTGCGCAGCAGCCTATCCACGAGCCGGAAGGCGGCGGCGACCAACAGCGCGAACCCGAGAATGACCAGCAGGGTCAGGGCGACTCGGGGGTATCCGAGGGTCGCGACGTTGACGAAGCCGTAGGGGTAGGCGTCGATGACCGCGCCACGGCCGAGCATCCAGGCCACCCAGGCCAGGGGAATTACCAGGCTCGCGGCGACGGTCCGCATGGTGAACCATCCGCGCGGTCCCCAGACGAGCCAGACCAGCAGGGTGACGCCCGGCACGACGAGGTGCTGGAGGGGGTTGGTGATGCGCGACCAGCCGACCACCACGTCGTCGGGAGCCAGGATGAGCGCGTAGACGATCGCAGTGATCGTGATCATGAGCAGCCCGGACAGGCGCAGCGCCCGCCGAGCCGGTGTCACGGTCCGCGGAGCCAGCGCGAGGAGAGTGGCGCTCAGCGCGACGACGATGTTCGACCACATCGTGAAGTAGCTGAGGGTGTCGCCGAGCCGGGAGAGCACTCCCGCCGCCCCGTCGGGGTGGATGCCGTACAGGTGCGGCTCCCAGAATCCGCGCTCGTAGGCCCCGAGCGCCGAGATGACCACGGTCATCGCCACCCCCGCCCACGCGAGAAGCGCGGTGACCGCGTGGGCGATCCGCGCCCGCGACTGTCGCATCGCCACCCCTTCCGATCGATCGGATCCGGGCACGATCCTCGCAGGTCAGCAGCCGATGACCGCCCAGCGACGTCGTGAGCCGCGTCTCCGGAGCCTGCAGGTGTCGGCCTACGGCTCACCGGCGTCGGATCCTCCGGCGTCGAGCGACCGGCGTCGGGTGACCGCGGCGGACTTACCGGGTCGGGACCGCCGGAGCGGCCCGGCGGCGGCCGACGGGGCCCAACACGACGCTCAGCACGAGCGCGCAGCCGGCGAGGACGACGGCGACGACCCCCAGCAGGGTCACCGGCTCCTCGACGGCCATCCGCGCGATGAGCCGGTTCGGGGCCAGGGAGGCGAAGCCGAAGGCGATGAGGGTGCCGAGGTAGCAGCCGGCCATGTTCGCCCGGTGCGCCGAGACGTCGCCCCGGCGGATCGCGGCCACGCCCGCGCTGACCGACACGAGGGTGAACACCGACAGGCCGTGCAGCCACGAGAAGCCGTGCGGGTGGATGCCGAACGACGTGGCGCAGGTGAGCAGGATCGCCGCGGCCCACACGCGCCCGAGCGCGCGATGGGCGGCGTCGCGGCGCCGGCGCAGGAGGTTGACCGGGCCGAGCACGAGCACGACGGAGGCGGCGATCGCGTGCGTCGCGATGAGCCAGGTGCTGTCCATGGCCAGAAGATACTCGCACTATCCTCTAGTTGCCAACGTAGATAGCAGTGCCGCGACGCACTATCCACCAGGAGGATCGATGCGCCTCGCCGAACTGGCCGCCACCACGCAGACCTCGCCGGCCACGATCAAGTACTACCTGCGCGAGGGCCTCCTGCCCGCGGGTCGCGCCGTCAACGCCCGCCTCGCCGAGTACGACGAGCGGCACGTGCGCCGACTCCTGCTCATCGGCGCGCTGCGCGGGGTGCTCGGGGCCCCGATCGGCCGGATCGCGGACCTGCTGCGACGCGTCGACGACCCGAGCGTCCCCCTGCCGACGCTGCTCGGGCACGCGCAGCTGCTGGCGCTCGCGCTGCCCGACGACGAGCCCGAGCCGGCCGGCGAACCGCCCGCGATCACTCGGCTCCTGCACGACCGGGGCTGGGAAACCTCGAGTCCGGTGCGGGCCGCGCTGGCCTCCCATGCCGCGTCGATGTCGACCCTCGGAGTCGGCGTCAACGAGCAAATCCTGCAGGTGTACGCCGACGCCGCCGACTCCGTCGCGCGCCTCGACCTCGCCAACGTCGGCGCGACCACCAGCCGCGACGAGGCGGTGCTCGTCACAGCGGTGGGCGTACACAGCTTCGGGCGCCTGCTCCTGCGTCTCGTCGCCGTCGCCCAGGCCGCCCACGCCGGCGGCACCACGATCAGCTGACCGCGCTGAGCCCGCTGACCTGCCGACCCCTGACCCCGCTGGGCCCGCTGACCCCGCCGACCCCCTGGACCCCGCCGACCCCGCCGACCCGCCGACCCGCCCCCCGAAGCCGCTGAGAACTGCGTGTCGTGGTGAGGACTGCGACACGGACTGCAGTTCTCATCACGACACGCAGTTCTCAGGGTCGTTTACGTGCGGTGAAGCGGGCGTGCAGGGTGGCCTCGATGACGATGTCCTGCGGAGTCGGGTCGCCGCCGGCGTCGCCGACCGCACCGACCGCGCCGACGAGCTCGGCGCGCTGGGCCAGCCCGCGCAGGTCGCCGAGGCTCCCGGAGAAACCGGCGCGGCCCGGCTCCACCGGGGCCCCGAGCAGCCCGGGGTCGGCGATCCCGACGAACTGCACGTGCAGGGCGCCGGCGGCGTGCGCCATCGTCGTCGCGCGGGTCTTCGCGCGCTCGACCGCCTCGGTGAGCACCGCGACCTCGATCCGCTCGCGGGTCGCGTCGGTCAGGCTCCACTCGACGCCGTCGATCTCGACCTCCGCCAACCCGGCCCACCGGGAGACCGCGGCCGCGAGCGCCGACACGTCGACGAACTGCACACTGATGTGTGCGTAGGCCGTGTGGACGACCCGATCGGCGTGGTCGCGGTACCGCGAGGTGAGGATCGGCTGCACCGACGACCACGCGACCGCCGGCCGCTGCGACGGCGGCGACGGCTGCGGCGGCTCAGGGCGCTCGAACTCGGCGAGGTCGGCGCGCACCCGCTCCAGCGCCGCGCCGGCCCGCTGCGCGGTCGACTGCG